>PLZQ01000394.1:16301-41653 GCA_003152225.1 Limisphaerales bacterium
CAGATCCATCGTGTGGCCGGCCTTGTTTTCGAAGTCGATCATGAACCGGGCAAAGACGGTATCGACCGTCTTGATGCGCCCAAAACCCCAGCTCCGGTGCATGCAAAAGCCGGTGTTGGTCAGTTGCACGAGCGCCTCAATGTGGTGCCTATCCAGTTTTCCCGCCGCTGCCATTTTCTCAAATTCTTCTTTCATAAAGTATCTTAATACTCGCGTCGCCCGAGCAGAACGGCTCTATTAAAGGTTGTGCGCGACGAAAAACCAAGAGAAATTGCACTGCGTATCCTGCAGCGGGATGCGGGCGGGGGTTTTGTGGAAGACCGGCTCGAGGCGGAACTGGCCCGAACGCGGCTTTCGCCGCCCGATCGCCATTTGTGCCAGGAGCTGGCCTATGGCATCGTCCGCTGGCAGGCCACCCTCGACTGGCTGATCGCCCGCAAGACCGACGCGCGTGCGCAGAAGCCCATGCTGCAAAACCTCCTGCGGCTGGGCCTTTATCAGATCTTTTGGCTCGACCGCATCCCCGACCATGCTGCGGTCCACGAGACGGTTGAGCTGGCCCGGCAAAGCGGTTTTCACTCGCAGGCTGGATTCATCAATGCCGTCCTGCGCGGTTACCTGCGCGCGTCCGACGCCACCCGGCGCCTGCTGACCGAGCTGAAAATCACGCAGCCCCACCTCGGCTATTCCCATCCGGAATGGCTTGTGGCACGCTGGCAAGCGCGGTGGGGCGCCGATCACACGGCAAAGTTGATGGAGTGGAATAACACCCCGCCAAAAGCGTTCGCGCGCATTAACACGCTGAAGGCTGATCCCGCCAAACTCCTGCTCCAATGGCGCGACGAAAATGTGGAATATGACTTCGTCCGCCGCGACTGGATCGAAGAGGACCTCGCGTTCGAGCTGAAATCACATCCGCCGCTGAGCCGGCAGCCCAGTTTTCAACAGGGTTTATTCTACATCCAGGACCCCAGCACCCTGCTGGCGGTCCACGAACTCGACCCGCAGCCCGGCGAAACCGTGCTCGACCTCTGCGCCGCCCCCGGTGGAAAACTTACCGTCATCGCCCAGCTCATGCGCAACGAAGGCCGCCTCCTGGCGCAGGATAATACTCCGGACCGCTTGAAGTTGATCGAAGAGAACTGTGCGCGCCTGGGAGTCACCTGTGTCCAGACTGTCCTGCCCTCAACCCTCAACTCTCAACCCTCAACCGCTTTCGACCGCATCCTGATCGATGCCCCGTGCTCCAACACCGGCGTTATGCGGCGCCGGGTTGATTTGCGCTGGCGGATTAGCCCGAAGGAAATCGGGCGGCTGCGCGCAACCCAACTCGAGCTGCTAAGCCAAGCCGGCTCGCTGCTGAAGCCCGGTGCCCGGCTGGTTTACAGCACGTGCAGCCTGGAGCCGGAGGAGAACAACGATGTGCTGACCGAGTTCCTGGCCGGGCACGCCGATTTCAGACTCGAACACTCCCGCGAGCTACTACCTTTTCAGGATGCCGTCGATGGGACGTACGTGGCTCGGCTCGTGAAGCTCGGCTAGCCGGTTCGTTTTCGCCACACCGCCGTCCCGAGGGGTCCCGCCGCTGGGCCAGCGCGGCTGCCCTATCCCCCTTCGGCTTGGGCACCAAAATAAAAGGGTATTCACATGATAAGGTGTACTAAAATAACGAGGCAGTTTGTGCACAAAATATGGAGAGGGTTTGGCAACTCATGTTGAGATTGTTTCGGCGAATATTCGTTAATTACGTGAAAACACGACGAAATGTAGTTGGACTCCCGGCGGTGGCATGCGGGGGGTGACCGGGTGAAGCGGAGACTCTTATGATGGAAATTCAACGCACGATTAAATACGATGCGGACCGGGTCAAGGGTTTCGGTCGAGAGGTCATGAGTGTGCCGGGGTGCGAGCAGTTGCAAAGCTGTATCCAGTGCGGAACCTGCTCGGGAGTATGCCCGCTGAGCATTTACATGGATTACACCCCGCGCCAGGTCATGGCGCTCACCCGCGGCGACTTCAAGAACGAGGTCCTCAAAAGCCACACCATCTGGCTCTGCGTCTCCTGCTACGCCTGCACCACGGAGTGCCCCCGCGGCATCCGCATCACGGATATTATGTATGAGCTGAAGCAGCGGGCCATCCACGCGGGGATTTATCCCAAGCGGTTCCCGATCCCCGTCCTGGCGCGCGAGTTCAGCGAGATGGTGAGGAAGCACGGCCGCATCACCGAGATGCTTTTGGTCTTCAAGCTCTTCCTGAAAACCAATCCCTTTGCGGCGATGGGCAATTGGCGGATGGGACTCGACCTGATGAAGACCGGCCGCTTCTCCCTGGCCACTGAGAAGATCAAGCAGCACGCGGACATTGCCCGCATGTTGGACGCCACCGACGCCAAGAAAGAAGCCTGAACATGAAATACTCCTACTTCCCCGGTTGTTCGCTAAAAGGGCTGGGCCGCGCCTACGAAGAATCGTTGCTGCCCGTTATGCGGCACCTCGGCGTCGAGTTGCAGGAGCTCGAAGACTGGAATTGCTGCGGCGCGACCGCTTACATGGCGGTGGACGAGGCCAAAGCCTGCGTGCTGGCGGCTCGCAACCTGGCCCTGGCCGAAAAGCAAGGCGACCGTCCCATCATGGCCCCCTGCGCCGCCTGCTACCTGGTGCTCAACAAGACCAAGCATTATTTCCACGACTACCCGGCGATGAAGGAGACCATCGACCGCGCGCTCGGGGCGGTCGGGCTGCACTACAGCGGCGACACACCGGTGCGCCACCCGCTGGACGTGCTGATCAACGACGTCGGCCTGGAAGCCATCAAGCAAAAGGTGCGCAAGCCGCTCAAAGGCCTGAAGATTGCCACCTATTACGGCTGTCAGCTTGTTCGTCCCTATGCGACGTTTGACGACCAATACAACCCGACCACCATGGACCGGCTGGTCGAAACGCTCGGCGCCACGGTCGTGCGCTACCCACTGAAGACCAAGTGCTGCGGCGGCAGCCTCACCGGCACCGTGCCCGAAGCAGGCATTCGACTGGTGTATATTCTCCTCAACGAAGCCAAGAAACGCGGTGCTGATTGCCTCGCGACGGTGTGTCCCCTCTGCCAGTTCAACCTCGACGCCTATCATGCCCAGGTGACGGCGGAATACGGGTCGGTGCTGTTGCCTACCGTCTATTTCTCGCAGCTCATGGGCCTGGCCTTCGGCCTGCCCGATAAGGAGCTGGGTTTGAACCGGGCCGCCATCCCGTTCAAGTGGCGGCCGGCCGAGGCGCCCGCGGCCAAAGTGGCTGCTCCGGCCTGATGAGGTATCCGCCAGCCGAAGCTTGAAGCCAAAGCAGTCCGAACATCGAACTCCATAATCTGATGATGAAAGAGCAACTTAACGGTGAGGTTCGCATCGGTTTCTACATCTGCCATTGCGGCCACAACATCGCGGCGATGGTGGATTGTTCCGAGGTCGCGAAATACGTCGAGAAGCTGCCGGGCGTCGCTCTCTCCCGCGATTACAAATACATGTGCTCGGACCCGGGCCAGGAACTCATCCAGAAGGATATCCGCGANNTTCAAGCTCAACCGCGTCGTCGTTGCCTCGTGTTCGCCGCTCCTGCACGAGCACACGTTTCGGGGCGCCACGGCGGCAGGCGGACTGAACCCGTTCTTCTTTCACATGGTTAATATCCGCGAGCACGACTCCTGGGTGCACACCGACCGCAAGGAAGCCACCGAGAAGGCCAAAGCCCTCGCGCGCGCCGCGGTTGCGCGCGTGGCCCATCACGAGGCGCTTGAAGTCAAGAAGGTGCCGATCCATCCCGATGTCCTCGTGGTCGGCGGCGGCATCGCGGGCATTCACGCGGCGATGACCCTCGCCAATGCCGGCAAGAAGGTCTTCCTGGTCGAGCGCGAGCCTTCCATCGGCGGCCACATGGCGAAGTTCGACAAGACCTTCCCCACGCTCGACTGCGCGGCTTGCATCCTGACGCCCAAGATGTCCGCGGTCGGCGCGCACGAGAACATCACCCTCTGGAGCTACTCGGAAGTCACCAAGGTGGACGGCTACGTCGGCAACTTCACCGTGACCGTCAAACGCAAGCCCCGCTACGTCAACGAGGACCTCTGCACCGGCTGCCAGGAATGCATCTCCAACTGCGTCTATAAGGAGCCGAAGTTCGCGGACGAGTTCAACGAAGGTCTCGGCAAGCGCAAGCCGATCTATATCTCCTTTCCCCAGGCCACACCCCAGGTGGTGCTGATCGATCCCGAGGTCTGCCTCAACTTCAAGCGCGGGACGCTTATCGACAAGTGCAAGAAGACCTGCGTCGAAGCCTGCGGCGAGAGGAAGGCCATTGACTTCAAGCAGACGGAAGAGATCAAGGAAATCAAGGTCGGCACCATCATTGTGGCCACTGGGTTCCACGCCTTCGACGCCAAGCGCATCCCGCAATACGGCTACGGCATCTACCCAAACGTCTATACCGCCCTCGAAGTCGAGCGCCTCGTCAATGCTTCCGGTCCGACGGCTGGTGAGGTGGTGCTCCGCGACGGCCGGCATCCGAAAGCCATCGGCATCATCCACTGCGTCGGGTCGCGCGATCAGAAGACCAACCGCTGGTGCTCCCGCGTCTGCTGCATGTATTCCCTGAAGCTGGCGCATTTGCTCAAGGAGCATACCGAGGCTGAGATATTCAACTTCTACATCGACATGCGCACGCCGGGCAAGGGCTACGAGGAGTTCTACGACAAGCTGCTCGAAGAAGACGTGCATTTCATCCGCGGGCGCGTCGGCGAGGTCACCGATTGGGCCATGACTCCGGACGAGGAAGGCAAGCTGGTCCTCCGGGTCGAGGACACGCTGGCTGGTTTTGTCCGGCGCATCCCCGTCGATATGGTGGTGCTGGCCACCGGCCTCGAGCCGCAGCCGGATGCGCAGGCCGTGCGGCGCATGTTCAACATGAGCTGCGGCTCGGAAGGGTTCTTCCTGGAGCGGCACCCGAAGCTGGCCCCCGTGAATACCTTCACTGATGGCATCTTTCTCGCCGGTGCCTGCCAAGGCCCGCGCGACATCCCAGACACGGTCGCCCAGGCCGGGGCCGCCGCTGCCGAGGCGATGGTGCTGATCGACCGAGGTTACATCGAGCAGGAGCCGAACACGGCCTACATCCTTGAGGAGGAATGCTCCGGCTGCAAATCCTGCATCGCTCTCTGTCCCTACACGGCCATTGCCTTCGACGAAGCGAAGCAGAAGGCTGTCATCAACGAAGCGCTCTGCAAGGGCTGTGGCACGTGCGTCGCTTCCTGCCCGTCAGGCTCGATCGCGCAGCACCTCTTCGAGGACGATGAGGTGTTCAGCGAAATCAAAGGAATTTTGGCTTATGAGTAGAGAATGGAAACCCCGCATCGTTGCGTTTTTCTGCAACTGGTGCACTTACACGGCGGCAGACCTCGCGGGCGTGTCGCGGATGAAGTACGCCGCCAACATCCGCGTTATCCGGCTCATGTGCTCTGGGCGGGTTGATCCTCAGTTTATCCTCGATGCGCTGGCCCGGGGCGCTGACGGTGTGCTCATCGGCGGCTGCCACCCCGGGGATTGCCACTATGCTCGAGGGCAATTACAAGATGCTCCGCCGCTTCCAGATGTTGAAGCGGATGCTCAAAGACATGGGCATCGAAGACCAGCGCGTGCGCCTGGAATGGATCTCCGCCGCCGAGGGTGAGAAGGTCAAGCGGGTGGTGAACGAGATGGTCACCCAGGTGCAGAAGCTGGGGCCCCTTGGTATCCCTCAGAAGTTCGAGGAGTGGGACCAGGAAATGGAACATTTCGCCGAGCAAGTAGCCGCGAAAGACGCCGCGTCCGCTCGCGCCTGCTCGGCGCAAGAAAAGCCAGCTCTCACGACGGCCTGAGCCCATGGAACGGATTCGCCTAGCACCAAGCCTTACGCTCGCCTTAGGCTCTGACGTGAGTTGCCCCGGGTATGTCTTGCCAGTAATACCGTATGAGGCGGAGCCCCAACGATGGCATAGGAGCGCAGCCTTGAGGCTGCAGAAACTCAGGACTTGGTTGTGGTTTTGGCCATTTTCGGCATCACCCTCATTATTCACGCTCCTGCAGCCTAAAGGCTGCGCTCCTATGCGGGTGTGGGGTCGGCAAGACACAGCCAGTCGCCCGCTCGCCTTGAGCACCCGGTCCTCCCGTGTCTCCCGTGTTTGTTGGGCCCTTCGGATTTCGAACTTCGGATTTGTTTCGGGTTTCGGGTTTCGGGTTTCGGATTTCAACGCATTTCGCCTCCCCAACCCGCCAGCACTCTCAATTTTATGAGCACCTCCTCCAAACCCAAGATAGCCCTCTACTGGTGCGCCTCGTGCGGAGGCTGCGAAGAAACTGTCGTTGATCTGGCCGAGGACATCCTCGGGGTTGTCGCGGCGGTGGACATCGTCCTCTGGCCGGTGGCGATGGATTTCAAATACAAAGACCTCAGGGCGATGCCCGACAAGTCGATCACCGCTACTCTCCTTAACGGCGCCATCCGCTCGACCGAACAGGAGGAAATGGCCCACCTGCTGCGCCGGAAGAGCCAATTCCTCATCGCCTACGGCTCTTGCGCAGTCAGCGGCGGCATTCCCAGCCTGGCCAACCAGTTCTCGCGTGAGCAGATACTGAAGTTCAATTACGAAGACGCTCCGACGCTCGGGAACGGTGGGACTAAGACGCGCCCCCAATTGAAGTTTGCGGAAGCCGGTCGCGAAGTCTCACTGCCCGAGCTCCACAACGTCGTCCGCTCCCTGGACCAGGTGGTTGAGGTGGATTACTACGTGCCGGGCTGTCCCCCCACACCCAAAATCACCAAGGCCGCGGTCACGGCCCTGCTCGAAGGCAAGCTGCCGCCCAAAGGCTCGGTCCTCGCGCCCGACATCGCCCTGTGCGACGAGTGTTCGCGCAAGAAGTCCAAGCCCACGAACCTCAGCATCACCGAATTCAAACGCCCGCACCAGTTGCTGGCGGATCCCGAGCTCTGCTTCCTGGCGCAAGGGGTCGTTTGCATGGGGCCCGCCACCCGCAGCGGCTGTGGCGCCCAGTGCACGACCGGCAACATGCCCTGTACCGGCTGCTTTGGCCCCACCTCGCGGGTGCGCGATCAGGGCCTGAAGATCATGTCCTCCGTCTGCGCCAATGTCGCGCCGAAGGAGGAAGGCGACATCGACAAGGTGTTGGCGGGCATCCCGGACCCCATCGGCACCTTCTACCGTTATGGCCTCGCCAAGAGCATGCTGCGCCGCAAAGTGAATCTCCCGGCCAATGGCAAGTAATATGAATCCCGCTACCCAACAAGCTTTCGACCAGGGCAACCTCCGCGCCAACGCCGCTTACCAGGCTGGGCGTCGCCGGTTTACCATTGATCCCATTACCCGCCTCGAAGGCCACGGCAAGATCGACATCTTTCTCGATGACAAGGGCGACGTCGAACGCGCCTACCTGCAGGTGCCCGAACTGCGCGGGTTCGAGGTGTTCTCTCTCGGCCGCCCGGCGGAAGACATGCCGCAGATCACCAGCCGTATCTGTGGTGTATGTCCTACCGCGCATCACATGGCCTCCACCAAGGCCCTCGACGCCCTGTACCAGGTCGAGCCCACCCCGGCGGGCCGCAAGATTCGCGAGCTGGTCTATAACACGTTCATGCTGGAGGACCACGCCCTGCACTTTTTCGTGCTGGGCGGACCCGACTTTATTGTCGGGCCCGAAGCGCCGCCCGAGCAGCGCAATATCGTGGGTGTGATCGGCAAGGTCGGCATCGAGGCCGGCAAGAAAGTCATCAGTAGCCGGAAACGGCTGCGCGAGCTGATCGCCTATTTCGGCGGCAAAGTCGTGCATCCCGTGCTGGGCCTGCCCGGCGGCGTCAGCAAGGCCCTCAAGGCCGAGGACCTGCCCAGGTTCAAACAACTCGCCGTGGACGGCCTCGAATTCGCCCTCTGGACGCTCGATGTCTTCAAGAAGATCGTCCTCGCGAACCCGGACTACGTGAAGCTGATTACCAGCGACGCTTTCACCCACAAGACCTGCTACATGGGGATGGTGGACGACCAGAACAAGGTCAACTTCTATGACGGCAAGATTCGCGTCGTGGACTGCAACGGCAAGGAAGTTTATAAGTTCGGCCCGCAGCAGTATCTCGACTACGTCGCCGAGCACACCGAGCCGTGGAGCTACATGAAGTTCACCTACCTCAAGCCGCGCGGCTGGAAAGGCTTTGTTGAAGGCCCGGAGACGAGCATCTACTCCGTCGCGCCGCTGGCGCGCCTGAACGCCTCCGACGGCATGGCGACGCCCAAAGCGCAGGCCGCTTACGAGGAATTCTACAAGACGCTGGGCGGCAAGCCCGTGCACCACACGCTGGCTAACCATTGGGCGCGGGTGATTGAGATGATTTATGCGGCCGAGCGCATCGTGCAGCTCGTCAACGATCCCGAGATCACCAATTCCGAAGTGCGTCGGGTCCCGACCAATGTGCCGAAGGTCGGCATCGGCATCG
The DNA here is from genome assembly GCA_003152225.1 of Limisphaerales bacterium. Taxonomy (GTDB): domain Bacteria; phylum Verrucomicrobiota; class Verrucomicrobiia; order Limisphaerales; family UBA8199; genus PALSA-1440. The sequence goes on from PLZQ01000394.1 coordinate 24,824, forward strand.
TCGAAGCCCCCCGCGGCACCCTCTTCCACCATTATGAGACGGACGAGCGCGGCTTAATCACGATGGCCAACCTGGTCGTCGCCACGGCGAACAACGCCGCGCGCATTGCCATGAGCGTTGAGAAAGCGGCCAAGGGCCTGATCAAAGGCGGTCAGGTCACCGAAGGCCTGCTGAACAAAGTCGAGATGGCCTTCCGGGCCTACGATCCGTGTCTCGGCTGCGCCACTCATTCGCTCCCGGGCCATCTGCCGCTGCGCGTGAACATCTACGACCGCCAGCACACCCTGGTCCGCCAGCTCGTCCAGGAGTGAACTGGGCGATGCGACTTTCGGATCTCGGGTTTCGGCCTTTTTTCGGCCTTCGGAATTCGGCCTTCGGCCTTGAGCCATGACGCTTGCTTCCAGCGAAACAGCATCCTGTCCGGCAGGCACCGCTTCCCCGTCTCCGCGCATCCTGCTGCTCGGCCTCGGCAATGACATCCTCACGGACGACGCCGTCGGCCTGCACGTTGTCCACGAGCTTCAGCGCGAACTGGGCGATCACCCCGCAATCGACATCCGCGAAACCACCGAGATGGGTTTGGCCCTGCTCGACTACATCGTCGGCTACCGCGCGGTGGTCATCGTGGACTCCATCCAGACGGGCAAGGCGGCCCCGGGTGTTCTCTATGAGCTGGATGCGGCTGCCCTGACGCAACTGACCGGCCGTACGCCGCATTTCCTGGGGGTGAGTGAGACGCTGGCGCTGGGGCGCCAGTTGGGACTCGCCATGCCGGAGCAGGTGAGCATCCTGGCTATTGAAGTGGCGGACCCCTTCACCTTGGGCACCACGCTGACTCCCGCTCTGCAAACCGCCCTGCCTGGCGTCGTGGCCCGCGTCCGCGCCGCGGTGCAATCCCTCCTATAGAGCCAGCCATAGGCCACCCGGCCGCCTGACGCCCTGTAGTGTTCCTCTAGTGTCCCTCTAGTATTCCTCTAGTATTCCTCTAGTATTCCTCTGGTTCTCGCATGTTTGCTGCGCTCCCGGACCGAGGTTTGCGTTGCATTTGGGGGCAGACTGCCGGAAACTGGTCTCCCTTAAATCGGCACCTGAGCAACACAGAGACAGCATGGCAACCAGGATCATCGGCAAGGGCGAGCGTCGCATAGATGCCCTCGGCAAAGTGACGGGCCGGGCGAAATTCGCTGCCGACTACAACGCCGGGCACCAGCTTTACGGCAAGGTCCTGCGCGCCGCCTACCCGCACGCCCGCATCCTCGGTATTGATACGTTGAAAGCGAGGCGGTTGGAGGGGGTCGAGGCCGTGCTCACGGCGCATGATATTCCTGGCGAGAAGGTGATCGGCATCGTGGTGAAGAATCAGGCGATCCTCGCATTGGACAAGGTGCGCTACCTGGGGGATGGGCTGGCGCTGGTCGCCGCCCGAACATGGGAGATTGCCGAAGCCGCCGTGAAGCTGATCAAGGTGGATTACGAGCCGCTGCCTGTCGTATCCGATCCGGAGGCCGCGCTCGCACCGGACGCGGCGAGGATTCACGGGGAGGACAATACGTTCGTGCATCACAAGGTGCGCAAGGGTGACGTGGCGCAGGGGTTTGCGCAGGCGGATTTCGTCCTCGAACGGAAGTTTCGCACGCCGTGCATCGAGCATTCATACCTGGAGCCGGAAGCAGTGCTGGCGGAACCTGCGGAGCATGGCGGTGTGGTCGTGACTGGCAGTGTGCAGAACCTGTTTTCGACCCGGCGGTCGGTGGCGGCGGCGTTGAAGCTGGACCTGAACCGTGTGGAGATCATCCAGGCCACGCTCGGCGGGTCGTTTGGCGGGAAGGATGAGGTGATGACCTCGATGTGCTGCCGCGCGGCACTGCTGGCGTTGGCGACCGGCAAGCCGGTGAAGATGGTCAACTCGCGCGAGGAATCGATGCTGGAGTCGTATAAGCGGCATCCTTATGTGCTGTATTACAAGTGGGGCGCCAAGAAGGACGGGTCGATCACGGCGATGGAGATCAAGTGCATTGCGGACGGGGGCGCGTATGCGTCGATGAGCCCGTTCGTGACGTGGCGCTCGGTAGTGCAGGCGACGGGCCCGTATTATTGCGAGAACGTCAAGACGGACGTCTTCGCGGTCTATACGAACAACAACTACACGGGTGCGATGCGTGGGTTTGGCTCCCCGCAGGTCAACTTCGCCATCGAATCCATGATGGACGAGCTGGGGGAGAAGGTGGGCAAGGACCCGCTCGAGATTCGGTTGCAGAACGGCTTTAAGGACGGCGCGGTGACGGCGACCCAGCAACGGTTGACCCACAAGGTGAGCCTGGTGGAGGTGCTGACAAAAGCGACCGAGGCGGCGGACTTCCGGGCAAAGTGGAAGAAGTATCGTAGCGCGGCGCGGGCGCAAGGGAAGGGGTTACATGGGTTGGATGGGTTACATGAGTTACATGAGTTACATGAGGAGAGGGCGGTGGGAGGTTGCGCTGCGGCTTGTGGGCAGATAACGGCGGCGGCGAAGAGGCGGGGGATCGGGCTGGCGTGCAGTTATCGCGGGGTGTCGTTGGGGGCGGAGGGGGTGGATGCGGCGGGGGCGATTGTATCAGTGCAGACCGACGGCAGCGTGATCGTGTCCTCGGGCATCACCGACATGGGGCAGGGGGCGCAGACGCAAATGTCACAGATTGCGGCGGAGGTGCTGGGGATTTCCATGGACCGCATCCGGTTCCTGAATACGAACACCAGCCGCGTGCCTGACTCGGGGCCGACAGTGGCCTCGCGTGGGACGATCATGGGCGGCTCGGCGGCGAAGAAGGCGGCGGAGATTGTGCGTGGGACCTTGCTCGGGGTAGGGGCCGAGATGGTGAAGGTTGCGGCGGAGGAGTGTGAGCTGGCGGACAATTACCTGGTCGAGAAGCGCAGCGGCAAGCGGCTGGCGTCGTTCACCGAGGTCGCGGCTGAGTGTTTCCGCCGCGGCAAGGCGATGCACGCCCTGGGCTGGCACAAGGCGCCGCCTACATCCTGGCACGAGGAAGAGGGGAAGGGTGAGGCTTACTTTACGTTCGTCTATGCGGCCAACGTGGCGGAGGTGGAAGTGGATACCGAAACGGGCAAGGTGGATGTTGTGGACTTCGTCTCCTGCCATGACGTCGGTAAGGCGATCAACCGCAACGCCGTGCTCGGGCAGTTTTACGGTGGCGTCGCCATGGGCCTCGGTTATGGACTGCTGGAGGAATTCGACTACGAAGACGCCGTGCCGAAGCAGGTCAACTTTGACGAGTATCTGATTGCGACCTCGATGGATGTGCCTCCCATCAAAGCCATCATCGTGGAGAATGAAGACGCCGCGGGGCCGTTTGGGGCCAAGTCGGTAGGGGAGCCCACGAATGAACTGGCGGCGCCGGCCATCGTGAACGCCATTTACAACGCTACCGGCAAGCGCATCTGCGAAATTCCGGCCACGCTGGAGCGGGTGCTGCTCGGGCACAAACTGACGCGCAAAGGGGCGCGCGGTTCGGAGCGGAAGGACGTGCTGGTGGGCGATTCCTGCAAGCTGGGGCGAGGTGACCGATGAAGCCAATCGAATACATCGCCGTCGAAACCATCGCTGAAGCGTGCAACGTGCTGGCCGAATACGGGGCGGATGCTCGTGTCCTGGCCGGCGGCACCGATTTGCTGATTGAGTGGCGGCGTTCCTCGACGAAGCTGTCGAAGGTAGTTCTCGACATCTCTCGTGCTTCCGAACTGCGCGGGATCATCGAGTCCGACGGCAGCGTTACTATCAGGCCGCTGACGACGCACAGCAACCTGATGCGCGCCGAGCTGGTGCAGAAGTTCGCTCGGTTGCTCGGGACGGCGGCAGCGATGATCGGGTCGCCACAAATCAGGGGGCGCGGAACCGTGGGGGGCAATGTCATGAACGCGGCGGCGTGCGCGGATACGGTGCCACCGCTCATTGCGCTGGGCGCCTCGGTGAGGTTGCAATCGAGGCGGGGCGCTCGGGAGCTGGAGCTGGCCGACCTGTTCCTCAAACCGTATGAGACCAAGGCGAGCCGGGACGAGTTGTTGACGGCCATTCGGTTTCCAAAGCTTGCCCCGGGCGCCCGCAGCGCGTTCATCAAGCTGGGCCGGCGCAATGCGCTCTCCATTTCCCGGTTGAGCGTGGCGGCCATTCTCGAAGTGGGAAAGGACGGCAGGATTGCCGAGGCGCGCATTGTTCCCGGCGCGACCTTCCCGACTTGGAAGAGAGTAACAGAAGCCGAGGGGATGTTGCTTGGTGAGAAGCCGGGGCAGAAGTTGTTCGCTGCTGCCGGCAAACGGGTTGCCGAAGAGATGATCAAGGCTAGCGGTCGGCGCTGGTCCACGGAGTACAAGGAACCGGTAATTGCGGTGCTGGTGCGGCGGGCGCTGGAGGCATGCGCTTCCAGGGCAAGGCAGGGCGTCTCGCCTGTCCGCTTCAAGGGAGAAGTGGCGACGCGAGGGGATGCGGAATGTGTCGCCCTGCGTTCGCGGACGCCCACCAGCGAATGCCGCATCACCACCACGATCAATGGGCGCTCGCACAACCTCACGATTCCCGCCAATTGCACGCTGCTTGATTTGCTGCGCGACCATCTGGGGTTGCTGGGCACAAAGTGCGGTTGCGAGATCGGCGAGTGCGGCGCATGCACTGTCCTGCTCGACGGTGAGCCGGTGAACTCGTGCCTGGTCCTCGCGCCTCAAGTGCACGGGCGCAAAGTCGTGACGGTTGAAGGATTGGCGCAGGACGGCAAGCTGCATCCATTGCAGGAATCATTCCTGGACCGCGACGCCGCGCACTGCGGCTTCTGCACCCCGGGGATGTTGATGAGCGCGAAGGCCCTGCTGGACTGGAATCCACGGCCAACGGAAACGGAAATCCGCACGGCCATCTCCGGCAACCTCTGCCGCTGCACCGGCTACCAGCAGATCGTGCAAGCCATCGCGAAAGCTGCCCAGTGAGCGGAGTGGTATTGACGCAATTCGCGTGAGCAGCACGCACATTGCGACATCGGCGCGCTGAACTCTGGAGGTATTCCGCCTGGCATCAGCGATGCTAGCCGAAATGGTCAGGGTATGAGCGTCACTCGGTCCAGTGTGGGTGCCTCGGCGATGAGCCTGATCGAACTGCTATGCGTCATGGCGATCATCGCGTTGCTGGCGGCGCTGCTGCTGCCGGCGCTGGGGCAGGCCAAGTCCCGGGCGAGGCGGATGCAGTGCATCGACCATCTCCACCAGACGGGCGTTGGTTTCGTCAGTTTCGCCAACGACCATAACGGCCAGTTTCCCATGTCTGTCCCCGCGAGCGCCGGCGGCACGCTGGAATTGGCGCGCGGCGGCAACCTCATTCAGGGTGACTTCTACTTCTCCTTTCGGCACTTCCAGGCGGCGTCCAATGATCTGGTCACACCCAAGCTGCTCGTTTGCCCGACCGACAGCCGCCTGCCGGCGACCAGCTTTGCGACGCTCAGCAATGTAAATCTAAGCTATTTCATTGGAGTGAATGCGGAGTGCCCGCGGTCCACCTCGATCCTGGCCGGCGACCGGAATCTTACGAACGACTATACGACTCCCGGCACGCTGGCACGACTTGGCCAGAACTACGCTCTACGCTGGACGGAGGAACTGCACCGGTTCAAGGGCAACCTGCTCTTCGCCGATGCCCACGTCGAGCAGAAGAACAATTCCGTTCTGATCTCAGTCGGTGGCCAGACTTCTCCCGTCGCAACTCTCGCCATGCCAACCCTGCGGCAATATGGGGCGGCCGCTTCGCCCGACGGCGGCGAAGCCTCCGCGTGGACGCCGGCCACACCCAGTGCGCCGAGCGCTCCCGCCTCTGGCTCGTTCACGTCGCCAACGAACGCCAAGGCCCTCGTATTGCCAATTCCAGTCAACCCGCTCGGCGGAAGCCCGATACCTGAGTGGGTGTCGGTAAGTCCCACTGGCGGCGCGTCGAAGGAGACGTCCTCACCGCCAAAGGTCGAAAAGCGGGCCACCAACACGGCGGTCACAAGCACGCCGGCCAAGCCGGAAGCGGAAAGCCCCAGCGCCTCGCAGTTTCGGTTATGGCTGACGACGGTAACGGGGGGGCCGGTCGCGAAGGGCATGTGGTGGCTCTACTTGCTCCTGCTGTTCGTGGCGGCTGGGACGCTTGTTCTACTCAAGCTGGTCTTGGGTAGAAGGAAATGAGCGTGCTGGCAATGGTGTTCAGCTTCCTGCATAGTATATATTGATTGCATGAAGACTGCGTCCACTGTCGCCCCATTCTGCCTTCGGCTCATGGCCTGCGTCGGCCTCGTGCTGTGGCTGACCGGCTGCGCCTCAATGCGCGTGGATTGGGGGACGCGGATTGGTCATTATACCTACGACCAGGCAGTGACCGATATGGGGCCGCCCGACAAACAAGCCAAGCTTAATGACGGCACCGTTGTGGCGGAATGGCTCGTTGACCACGGCTACACCTACGCATACAGCAACCCAGGTCCCTACGGACCCTTTTACCCCAGTTACGTCAGCACCTACACTGCTCCCAGCAGATATATGCGGTTGACGTTTGGCCCCGACGGCCAGCTCACCGCCTGGAAGCGATTCTATAAGTAGCCCGTCGGCGGGCGGCGAGATGCGGGCCTCGACGTTGGGAATCGGCGGTTGACGGTTGGACCTCCTTTAAAGAACACTGCGGGCATGTTCGCATGCCTGAGCCATTACTTGCGTCAGTTGCGGAGTTTCCAAGTCGGCGTTGTCTTTCTGGGCGCCATGTCGGTGACAGCCGCACCAGAGCCAGCGCAAGACTTGAACGCGGCCATCGAGCAGCACCGCAAGGGGGTCCTGATCGTTGAGGCGCCGCCCGGGACAGAAGTGTTGGTCGAACAGCAGCGGCATGAGTTTTGGTTTGGCGCCGCCTTGACCAGCCAGGCTTTTGGCGAGGGCATGCGCGAGCAGGATCGACAAAAGTATCTCAGCCTCTTTCTCACCAACTTCAACGCAGCGGTGACCGAGAATGCCCTGAAATGGCACGCTATGGAAACCAGGCAAGGCAGCGTGAATTACAAAACGGTTGACGCCATCCTGGCCTGGACGGACGAGCACGAGATTCCGCTTCGCGGGCACAACATCTTCTGGGGCATCCCCAACCGCGTGCAGGGTTGGCTCAAGGCGATGACGGACGACGAATTGCGGGAGGCGCTCAGAAACCGGGCGCTGGACATCGGCCGCCGTTACCAAGGTCGCTTCGCCGAATATGATCTCAACAACGAGATGATCCACGGGAACTATTATGAGCAGCGGTTGGGCAAAGACATCACGCTCCAAATGGCCCAGTGGGTGCGGCAGGGCGACTCCAATGCGGTCCTCTTTCTCAATGACTACGATATCCTGACGGGTGTGCGGCTGGAGGATTACCTGCGGCACATCCGCGCGCTGCTCGATCAAGGAGTGCCCATTGGCGGCATCGGCGTGCAGGGCCATCTGCACAGTGACACGTTTGATCCGGCCGCCTTGCGTAACGCGTTGGAAAAGCTCTCCCAGTTCAACCTGCCGATTCGTGTCACCGAGTTCAACTTGCCCGGCCAACGCTCGCGCTATTACGAGAACCGCAACCTGCGTTTAACCGAGGCGGAGGAAAAGGCCAAAGCCCAGGCACTCGTGGACTACTACCGCATTTGCTTCTCCTACCCGCGAGTCGAAGGCATTATGATGTGGGGATTCTGGGANNAAGGAGCAGATCGTGACCCTGCGCAAATCCGAAGGAAGCCGGGTGGTTTCCTTCAAATAGCGGGGTGTGGTTGCACGCGGGTTGTAACGGCATGGCGGCCAAGATAAACTCTCCGGCATGATTGCATTACGATCTCGCCCGGTGCTGATAGCACTCGCAGTGATGATGTGCGCATCAGTTGTGCTTCCCGGCGCAGTGGCTAGCCCTGCCCACAGCGGTCTCGGCACCAATCTGAGCGGGATCGTGGACTGGAATACCGAGCATCCGTTCGTGGACGTGTTCCGACTCTCGCGCTCATGGATCAGCCAGAAGCAGGGACAGCCGTGGGGGAAAGGGCCGGCACTGGACTTGGATGAGCACGGTTGGGTGAAGAGACTCGGTCCCGATTGTTTCGCCGAAACGCCCATTCTGACCGGGGGCCATGCGCCGGCGGGCGAGTATGTTTGCCTTTACGACGGCGAAGGGCAGGTCGAGTTCGGCAGCAACAGCAAGGTAGTTTCGAGGTCACCAGGCCGGATCGTAGTGAATATCGACGGCCGCAAGGCCGGCACGTTCCTGTCGATTCGGGCCACCGCTCCTGAAAACCCGGTGCGCAACATCCGGTTGCTCATGCCGGGCAGCGAAAAGAGCTACGTATCCGAGCCGTTTTCCGCGGTATTCCTGGATCGGTGGCGGGGGTTCAACACGTTCCGCTTCATGGATTGGATCGACACCAATGGCTCGAAGCAACGGGATTGGTCTGACCGGCCCAGGATCAACGATGCCACCTGGTCGGCGAAAGGCGTTCCGGTCGAAGTGATGGTGGACCTGTGCAACCGATTGAAGATCAATCCTTGGTTTTGCCTGCCGCACCAGGCCAGCGACGATTACGTAAGACAGTTTGCGGCTTCGGTAAAGCGCAACCTGCATCCCTCACTCAAAGTGCACATCGAATACTCCAACGAGGTCTGGAACGGCATTTTCGCGCAGCACCGGTATGCCGAGGAGCAGGGGAAGCAGCTCGGCCTTGGACCCAAGGAGCGTCCTTGGGAAGGCGCGGCGAAGTTCTATGCGCGGCGGTCGGTGGAGATATTCCGTATCTGGGAAGAGGTGTTTGGCGGCCACGAGCATCTGGTGCGCGTGATTGCCTGGCAGGCGGCGGGCGGTTCATATTGGACCGACAACATGCTGCTGGCGGAGCCGGGCACCGCCAAAAGCTGCGACGCTCTGGCCATCGCCCCTTACATCTCCTTCATGCCTGGCCCGGACAGCAAGAGCCTTAAGACTGATGACGTCGTCAAATGGTCGTTGAACCAGTTGTTGGACCGTGTAGAAACCAACGCCCTGCCGGAATGTATCGGCTGGATGAAGACGCAAAAAGCCGTGGCGGACAAATATGGATTGAAGCTGGTCTGCTACGAAGCGGGGCAGCACCTGGTCGGGGTGGGTGGCGGCGAGAATAACGAGGACCTGACGAAGCTCCTCATCGCGGCCAATCACGACTCACGCATGGGCGGCATCTACACGAAATACCTGGACGCCTGGCGCGACCTGGGCGGCGATCTGATATGCATTTTCTCCTCGGTCGCGACGAGCAGCAAATGGGGGAGCTGGGGATTGCTGGAAGGTGCGGATGAAACCTCCTCGCCGAAGTTCGATGCGGTAATGCAATGGAATCGGCAGAACTCGCACTGACGCGCGACACGCTGGAGCCTTGAAAGCGGCGTCCCTGCCATGAATAGAATATCGCCAGCCTGGTTCCTGTTCTTCTTTGCCCCGCTCACGGCCGAATACGTCAGCGGTTCCTCGCCGTATTTGAACCCCTTCGTTTTGCTGGCGAACCTGCTGCTGTATGGCCCGGGCGCTCTTATGATTCGCGAACTAAAAGTTCGGTGGCGCAAAGGCTGGCTGGCCGTGTTCATCCTGGCGGTGGCGTATGTGGTTGCGGAGGAAGGCTTGATGTTGAACACCCTGTTTGACCCGACCAGGAACACGACGGGCCGCCTGTGGGGCGTCAATTGGGTGTGGACTGCCGGCATGGTGGTGGTCCATTCGCTGGTCAGCATCTTTGCGCCAATTCTATTGGCCGAGGCGACCTATCACGAGAAAGCCAACGAGGCATGGGTGAAGCCGCGGACGCTTTGCATCCTGCTGGCGGCCTTTTCGGCAAATATTTTCGGCTTGGGCCGGCTGTTCGCTCCCTCGCACCGTCCGGGTGTCTGCTATTACCTGGCCGAGGCGGCAATCATCGGAGGGTGTTTGTGGCTGGCCAATCGTGTCCCCGCCCGTGAGCCTGCGACAGCGGAGCCAAAGCCCTATCACTCACCCCGGTGGCTGTACGTTGCCTCCCTGAGTGGCATGCTAGTAACCATGATCGTGGGTTTCGCCGCCCCCGCGCTGCCCATGCCGGGCGCGGTGAAAGTGGTAGTGATGTTGGCGGTTTATTTGGGCTTCCTGGGCTTCCTGCATCGCAGCGGTGCATTCAATCCCAGCCTTGACCCGTTGTCGAAATTCGCCGTCGCCTGCGGTGTTATTTCCTTCTGGGTATTGGCATCTCCGTTAACGGCGCTGGCCAAGGGCAATATCGGGCCGGTTGTCTTTGCTCTGTTGACTGCAGGCTTGTTGAGGGGCGCGCACGAAAGGCTTAAGACAGGGCCGGCCAGCAGAAAGCCTCTGGGATCTTGAGGCTGCGCCTTGGACCCAGGCAACCCTTGGTGAAAGCGAGCGGCAGGTCGAGCGCCTTGGGTTCCGGAGTCCGAAAAGAGCGTTGCGTGGTGGCAGCCAGGGCTGTTAGCAAAGTAGCGCAAACCGGAACGACAGGGGCTGGCCAGCACTTCCTCAGGTCGGCCTCGGCTGCAGGACGGGCAAGCCGACTGTGGCGACGATGGTCCTTCCAGGGAGGGTGAGCATCCCCACTCTAACAATTGCCCTTCAATCTAGCCGTGGCCTTGCGGCCACGGAAACTACTACATCCTCGACGACGTGTGGAACGACTTCAACCTTCAATCTAGCCGTGGCCTTGCGGCCACGGAAACACTCGAGGATCGCAGAACGTCCGTATCACCTGAACCCTTCAATCTAGCCGTGGCCTTGCGGCCACGGAAACCGGTATCCACTCAGCCAGGCCGCCATCCGAGTGACCCTTCAATCTAGCCGTGGCCTTGCGGCCACGGAAACAGCATCACTGGGCCGCGGGCCGGCACAGGTTACGTTTCCTTCAATCTAGCCGTGGCCTTGCGGCCACGGAAACGCTGGTGCAGAGGAATTTCCGGTCGCTGGGGGAGCCTTCAATCTAGCCGTGGCCTTGCGGCCACGGAAACCTCGGTCGTGGCGGCGGGCACTAATGGGGGCGCGGGCCTTCAATCTAGCCGTGGCCTTGCGGCCACGGAAACAACAACTACATCCTCGCGACGAACAACATCATGTCCCTTCAATCTAGCCGTGGCCTTGCGGCCACGGAAACGGCCATTCGCAGCGGCTTCGTGGAATGGCCTGTTGGGTGGCTCACGCGCGAGCGCAAGCACCGCGTTGGCAAGCCCTCAGGGCCTTATGTCAAAGAACGGTTGGAAACAGCCTCAGCAAAGCCACTTATCAATTTCGAGCGCCCAAGCTCAGCAGGTACGACAGCAACGCGCTCGCGGTGCTGGACCGACTGGCAGCGTGTGGCGTTTTCACAGCATTCTTCTAGCCGGGCGGAGGATGGGGTAGCTGCCGCCAGCGGTCTTGACTTCCTTCCGCTCAGCGCCGAATTCGGCGAAGATTCCTTCGCTCGGGCGGGCGTCTTGGCTTCTCTCGCGTTTGACTGCCAAGAGAGATTCGACCTCCCGGAGAGCAAGTGGCGGGCTCCAAAGAGGCCACGTCATGGTCTGCCACTGGCGGTCGCGGAAGCAGGCGTTGGCGATGCCGCTGCGCGATTCGACGGGATAAAGAGGCAGAAGCTCCAGGGCGGTGATGCCGAGGAGGACCGCCCCGGGGACACGGCGGCTGTCACGCTCCGGTTTGGTTCCCAGGTAGCCGTGCTGCCGCTCCATGAGGGGGTCGAACCCGAGCGGGTGCCCCTCCACATACTCCCAGGGACCAAAGATCGCGGTCTGGATTGCGGCGGGGCCAGCGGCCGATACTGCGGCGCGCAATTTCGTGACCTCGGCGGTGAAGTCCTGAGGTCCTCCGGTCATCACGAGCGCGCTGCGGACGGGCGGATCTTCTGCGGTGGCATCCGAGACCATAGCGGCCAGAAGGGCGGCGCCGTCGGATGACAGCTTGTCAAACTGGCTGCGGCAGAGCTGGAGAGTGAGGTCCTTGAAGGCTCTGGTTCCGGTGACGCTTTCCGGCGTCGGGCCGACTTTGTCCATGAGCGCCGCGAAGAGAGCGGCGACCAAGGCGGCTGCGTCAGGCTCCGGGCACCAGAGCCGGGCTGCGTGGGGTGCGGTGGGGTGCCAGGCGAGGCGGGCTTCCTCGGGGCCGGCTCTGCGTGAGGCGAGGACGAGTGTGCCGAGGCCGGCGAGAAAGCCCAGGGGATTGCTTCCATGCAGGGCGTTGAGGGTGTGCTCGGTCATGGGTGCAATTTCCTACCGACTTTCCTCGGCGGACACCTGCTGGTCGGCCAGACGCAGCATGGCTTCGAGCCAAGCGAGGCCCCACCAGCCGTAGCGGCTGTTGAGGCGATGGAAAAGCTCTACCCAGCCCGAGTCGAGCCGGTCGAGCCCATGGCAGGTCGGGGCAGCAAGGCTTTTCCCCAGGAACTCGACACTGGCCATTTCCCCAGGGCGCATGTCTTGTGGCGGAAAGAACGGGCGTCCGCGACCGTGGCTGGTGCCAACCAGCCAGCGGACAAGTTCCCAGTCGAGGCCGTCGGCGGCATCGGCGGAGGCCATGAAGGCGGCGGAGAGTGCTTCGTGCCGCCAGCCTTGCATCGCCCCCGGTAGACGACCGTCGGTATCCGGAAGGTTCTTGGCAAGGATGCGGCCCGGCTTGCGCTCCGGTTCGCCGCCGCGCAGCATGAGCTGGAAGGGAGGAGCGGCTTTGCCGAGGTCGTGGCCCAGCGCCGCGACCTCTACTGCGCGCTGCAAGGCGTCGGGAAGACCGCAGCGGGTGGCGTAAGTGCGGGCGCGCTGGGCGACGCGGCTGGAGTGGTCTTCAAGGGTGACGATTCTTTGGATGCGGCCCGGTTTCCGGGCGGCAGGATCGGCAGCGAAGCAGGTGACTTCAAACTCCAGCAGCAGACCCTCGCTGGAGCCTTCCGGGTAGCGGGTCTTGCGCACGAGGGCTTCAGGGTGCAGGTCGGAGGCTACCCGGTCGAGAGGGGCATGGGGTGACCGGGCATAGGCCTGACGGGCGAGTTCACATGCCGTCGCGTCCGCGCTCTCGTCACCGGCATCGAGCTGGTTGAATAGAGCAGGAAGTTGAGCGGTGAATTCCGCGGGCAACAGCGCGGGGTGCAGCCGGAGTTTGAGGCGGCCACGGCTTTTGGCTGCGGCCAGGCGGGCGGCGGAGGCGGCTTCCGCCACGTCTGAGACAGGTCCTGAGTGGGGATTGAAGCCAAACTGGTCCGAGCCGCCAGCGGCAGCCGGCAGGATGACCGTATCGCCAGGCCGGACTTCCGGAGCGGAGATGACCTGAGGGGAGTCGGGGTCCCAACGGAGGAGCAGGGTGGGCGGGGGAGCCCGGCCGGCGCGGTCCGTATCGCCTTCGACATCGCTGAGGGTGGATTCGGTCCCGGCCAGCCAGCGCCTGAAGCTGCCGAATGGCAGAGCCATGAGTTCGTCGGGGTTGGGCGGGAGCGCAACGGCCAGTTCTGGCCAATGGGCGCGATCTGAATCAGTGAAATCGGCGCGCCAGCCGACATAGACTTCCGCAGGCCCGCTGCCGATGCCGTGGAGCCAAACACTGATGTTGGGCTCCGGGCAGGGAGGCGGCGAGGTATGGGCGAGGAGACGCGCGTGGGCCTCGATGAGAAAGGGAGCGTGCCGCTCCGGCTCAGGCGGCATGGAGCCGGCGAGCGCGGCCAAGCGTGGGAAAGTCCCCGCCGCGAAGTCAATCTGTGGAGGCGGCGTGGGCGGCTGGCCTTTCTTGCGTTTGGGCTTTGGCAGCGCCTTCTCCAGCGCCCGGAGCCATTTCCAATGGGCTGCCAGGGATTCTCCGTAGATGGGGTCGGGCCTGGGGCTCTTGTCGCTGAGCCGGTGCAGGATGAGTGCCTGGGCGCAGTCGCGGAGGCCCAGGCGGTTGAGGCGGCCAAAGCGCTGCTTCAGGGCCGATAGCGGCGCGGACTCGGTAACCAGGGCGTCGAAGTCGAGGTTTGCGCCGACCTCAATGGTTTGGGTGGCGACGATGATCGTGGGCCGACTGTTGCGGTCGCGGTGTCGGGTGGCATGGCAGCGCGTGAGCAACTGGCTTAAGAGGGCAGCGCGATCAAATGGGCGGATACGGCCAGTCAGCAGGAAGGCGTCATGGCTGGGGATTTCGCGAAGGCGGCTGAAGATATCGCGCGCGGCCTGCACGCGGTTGACGATGACTCCGACGACTTGCACGTTCGGTTGGTGCAGGAAGTCGCGAGCCGCATTGGCGGCGCGAGGGGCGAAGTCCTGTTGGGTAGCTTCCTGGAGTTCAACGAGCTTGGGGCGGGTGGTGCGTTTCTTGATTTCGGGGTTCGACCAGTCGGCCTTGTCGAGCGTGACCACATTCTTTGATCCGGCGCTGGGCGTAGCAGTGACCTGAACTAGCACGGGAGGGCGGGCGACGGGAACCTGGGCAATCGCGCACCACCTGGCCGCGCGCTGAAGGGTTTGCGCAAAGGGTTGCGAGAGATGTGCTTCATCAATGACAAAGGCGGAGTCGCAGCCCGTAAGCCCGGCGTGGACCGGGCGGGCGTACTCGCTCATGCCATAGCCTTGAAAGAGGAGTCGCGAGCCAGCCTGATCGACCGTAGAGACAACCAGCGCCGGGGTGTCAGGTGCGCAAGCCCAATCAAGCTCTAGCCGGGCGCCGCCGCGCATGCCGCAGGCGGCCAGCGGCTCGCCTTCAGCGGAGAGAGCGGCCAGGCGTTTTGACACCTCCGTCATGCAGGGGCTAGCGTCGGGCGAGCCGGTCAGCGCCGCTTTGAGGCTGGCAGCGATGTCTTGCGCGTGGGCGAGTATGTCATCCACGACCAGGCGGCGGTCAATGACGTAGAATAGGCGGCGCGGGAAATCGCGCGCTTCATGGAAGGCCAGTGCGAAGGTGAACGCATCCAGAATGGAGGTCTTGCCGCAGCCGGTGGGGACATTAACGGCGGTGGGCCACTGGCGGTCGCAGAGCGCGTCAGCCAGCCGGCACTGCCAAGGGAAGGGGTCCCAGCCATTGAGCGCGTGGAAGAAGCGAGGGAAGTCGTCGCGTCTCATGAGGTTTGCTCGGGCAGTGGGACCATGAGGCCCAACCCATAGTGCCTGCAAGAGCCGATCACGATGGGGCCGCTGACCGGTTCGGCAAATTCCAGCCGCAAGTGGCCATGTGGCAGGGGCCGCCAGTGGGGCCGGCGCGTAAGGAAGTGCCGGGCGTGGGGCACGGCCCGCGCAAAGGATGGCGCCTGGAAAACAAAGGCGGCGGGCGCAGGCAAGTTGATGTGCCGACACATGGATGTGACGATGCTCTCGATGGTTTTGTCAGGCCGCTTGCCGGGGAAGCGATTGAGCACAGCGGGCGTGACGGTAACCCAGACGCGTGCCGGGCCGGTCCAGGATTCAGGCTGCAAAGTCCGGGCCGGCTCCTCGGCGTGGCAACGCAGGATTGGGAACTCGTTGCCGCCGCTGAGGCGCAGCACTTCCAGGGACTCGATAGCGCGGTAGCAGGCGCGCCGGTCGGGGTCAGGCAAGCCGGGCGGCAAAATGATCATGAACCCGAGCACGCGACCGTCGGCCCGATTGCCTGTAACGAAGGGCAGCGGGGCCACGATAATGTGGTTCTGCTGCAAGCGCCCGCCGTCAGGTCCGTGGCCATGTAGTATGGGCGGGACGGTCTCGGCGTGACTGCCCGCCAAGGCGACGAGGGTTTGCCGGACGGCGGCGGTGATTTGAAGTGCGTGGGTGACTGAGGTGTTCGGGTGCCCTCCCAGCCGGAACAGGAAGACGGTTGGCGTCTCGGCGATTGTGACGAGCGGTTGAGCTTTGGCGGCCAGTGGCGTATGGCGGCGGTAGGCTTGTTGGACGCCAGCGGCTGGGTTGACATTGAGCTTGAAGTTGCGGGCCAATTCATCGAGCTGGCCGGCAAAAGGGACGCGCAGGAAGAGTTCGCCGCGGGCCGCAGGTTCGAGTGCCGGAAGCTGGGTCAGACTGTCCGTGAGCGCCACGCGGACAGCGCTGGCCGACTCGCCCAGATAAGGAACGAGCGCGGCAAGCCGGGCGAGCACCTCGCGGCGTGCCGGCGGCGGCTCGTTGCCCCGCCAGACAAATTGAATGACCGGCTCACCGAGCGAGACTGATGGGAAAACGCGCAAGACGCGCTTGCGCTGGTCGGCGCGGGTGTCGTTTACGGGGACGAAGTGGCCGGGAGTCTCGCCGCGCTGGTTCAGGCGCGGCGTCATCTGCCCGGCATGAACGAGCGGCGGCGGCTGGGCTTCGAGCCATCGCAGCATTTGCAGGCCCTCCTGATCATTGGTCTCGAAGGCGGCGGACGCGAGTGCGGCAAAGAGCCGCGCCGGGGCGGGCGGCCATTCAGCTTTCTCACGCTGGAATGGATCAGCCGCCGCGCAGCGACCGGTGAGGAATTCCACCTCGACACGCAGGTCGCCCACAGCTCAGACGACTCCTTGCTGGTGGATGAGCTCGGCAAATTCTGCGTTAGGCTTGGCGACGAGGGGCTCCGTGCGCCAAGTGAGGCCCAACTTATGAGCGGCCTTGGTCGCGGCGTCCAGAAGCTTTGCGGCTTGCGCTGGTTCAGGCAGCGGGGCTTTATCCACGGAGCCGTTCGACTTCACTGTCTCAAGTTCCATCGGGCCTGAGGCGACCAACTCGCAGCGGGAGCGGAGCCAATAACCTTCGGCGCAAGCGGCGGAGAGCGCGTAAACGCCCAACGCAGCTATGACGGCGCGGCCAGCGTCATTAATCTCCTCGTCGTTGGTGGCGCCGGGCTCGAGCGGGAACCGGAGCCGGCGCAGA
>PLZQ01000506.1:0-158 GCA_003152225.1 Limisphaerales bacterium
CATCGCCTGGTGCGCATCTCGCCGTTTGACGCCAACAAGCGACGGCATACCAGCTTCGCCAGCGTGGACGTGATTGCGGAAATCGAGGAAAACGACGAAGAGATCGCGATTCCACCCAATGAATTTGCGGTGGACACCTTTCGTTCCGGCGGCAAGGG
>PLZQ01000506.1:196-9272 GCA_003152225.1 Limisphaerales bacterium
TACGCCCAGCGCGTTGACGCGCAAAAGGCCGAGATGGAACGCTTCTACGGCGATAAAGGCAGCATCTCCTGGGGCAACCAGATTCGTAGCTACGTCTTCCAGCCATATCGAATGGTGAAGGACCTGCGCACCGGGGTGGAAACCAGCAACGTGCAGGCGGTCATGGACGGCGACCTGGACCAATTCGTGAACGCCTGGCTGCGCGCCGGTTGTCCCATCAAACGAATGCAGGGGATTAGGGATGAGGAGTAAGACTATCCTGGATACCATCGTAGAAGAGAAGCAGCGCGAGGTGGCGCGGCTGCCGCAGCGCTCGTTGTCGGTTGCTGATTTGCAGGCCGCGATCGAGGTGCGGGGAGCGCGGCGGGATTTTGCTGACGCGCTGCGGAAACCCAAGACTGGTCCGGTCGCGCTGATTGCTGAGGTCAAGAAAGCCTCGCCGTCTGCCGGGGTAATTTGCCCGGACTTTGATCCAGTGCGGATCGCCCGGGAATACGAAACGGCGGGCGCAAGCTGTTTGTCGGTGCTTACGGATCAGAAGTTCTTCCAGGGATCACTGGAGTACCTGAAGCAAATCCGCGGGGCGGTGGGACTGCCGCTACTGCGGAAGGATTTCATCATTGATGAGCGGCAGATTCTTGAGGCGATTGAGTGGGGCGCCGACGCAATTCTGCTCATCGTCGCCATCCTGAGCGACGCGCAGTTGAAGCATTTTCATGCGCTGGCGATGGAAGCAGGCCTGGCGGCATTGGTCGAGGTGCATGACCAAGCTGAGTTGGACCGGGCGCTTGCTGTGGGAGCACACTTGATCGGCGTGAACAACCGCGACCTAAAGACCTTCAAGGTGGACTTGGCCACGACCGAACGCCTCGCCGAACGCATGCGGCGTTCGTCAGGCACCGCGCTTCCGCTCCTGGTCGCCGAGAGCGGCATTCGCACGAGCGCCGATGTTGAGCGCTTGGCGAAATGCGGAGCCCAAGCCATCCTGGTAGGTGAGTCGCTGATGAAGCACGCGGACATTGGCGCGAGGACTCGAGAGCTGCTGGGCAGGTGAAGTCAGAGCGCAATAGAGCATTGCACTGAGTGCTCGCGCCTAGTAGAAGAAGACTATCAGTATGAGCCCGCGATTGAACTTCTGTCGGCGCGCCAGGCATGCTCTGGCCCTTCTCCCCGTTCTTATGTGGCCGGCGTTGCTGACAGCCGGGCTGGCGCCGGTGCCATCCGTCTCCCGTCCGCGCGACCAGGCCCTCAGCGGCGAGGCGCTTCGCCTGCAAATTGAAGACGACTGGCTGAAGCAGGCCAGCGCAATCGAGGACGGCACGGCTGGGGCGGTCACCACAGAGACCGATGCCCGCGGCGGCTGCGACGGCATCAAGGACGGCAAATACGCATTCCACACTGGCCAACAGGCCAATCCCTGGTGGCAGGTGGACTTAGGTGAAGTGGTTCCCCTCAATCGTGTAGTCGTGTTCAACCGCCTCGACTACGCACCCGGCCTGCATAATGCGGACAATCTGCGCATCCTAACCTCAGAAGACGGCAAGCAATGGACGTTGCGGCATGAGAACAAAGGAAAGCATTTCGGCGGTATTACCGGTGCGCCGCCGCTGGACGTTCGGTTCGGGGATAACGAGGTGCGGGGGCGCTTTGTCCGGCTACAGATTCCCAGCACCGCGCCGATCTTTCTCCACCTGGATGAAGTGGAGGTGTACGGGGCTGTCGCGCCGGCGCGGAATCTGGCACTGCATCGGCCGGCGAACCAAAGCAGCATTAGCCAGTGGTCCACTGCCAAACCGCTCGGACTCGCGAACAAGACACGGCAGTATCCGACAGCGGGGTTTATTGAACGGGGCCGCAAGCTGGCGGCGGATTTACGCCAGGCTGGGGTAGATTGCTCCTCTTGGCTCGGGCAATTGGATGCCGCTGCCCAACGGCTCACGGCGCTGCCCAAGGACGCCTCTGACGATCTCCGTCGCGCGGTTTACCTGCAAGCACGCTGGGCCGTGCGCGGTTTGGTATTCGCCAATCCTGTGCTCGATTTCGACCGCCTGCTATTCGTGAAGCGGTTCACGCAGGAGACCTATCCGGATGTCTGCCTGAACCACATGCCGTGGTGTTCGCGCCCGGGCGGCGACCTGTGCATTCTTTCGGCTGCGAAAGGGCAGGGGCTCTCGTCGGCCCTGAACCTCCGCTCCATCCTCAACCGCGCGCTGGGCCCTGGGCATCTGCATGGGATGGACCTGTGGTGGGATGGCAGCCGTGTCGTGTTCGGGTATGCGCGCACGCCGAGCGACGAGCCGCCAGCAGGCTGGCTCGACCGCGCGCAGAGCTATCACTTCCGCCGCACCGTGGAGCCCACGCATCTCTTCGAGATCGGCATCGATGGGCGGAACCTGCGCCAGCTCACCTCCGGCGAGTGGAGTGACCTGGACCCGACCTACACCGCTGGCGGCGACATTGTCTTCGTCTCCGAGCGGTGCCGCACCTCGCTCCAGTGCAACGAATACGACAAGGATGAAACAAGCTGCAACCTTTACGTGATGAAGCCCGACGGCACCGGTATCCGCCGCCTGAGCGCGAACAAGGACGGCGATTACCTGCCCCACACGTTGGATGACGGCACCGTTGCATATCTCCGCTGGGAATACCACGAACGCAGTTGGGCCTTCATCCAATCCATCTGGACCATTCGGCCCGACGGCACCGGCGCCGATGCCCTCTTCAAACAGCACTTCGTCAACCCATGGTCTGTCGAGGACGCCCGTTCCATTCCTGGCAGCAAGAAGCTCGTGTGCATCGCTGCCGGGCACCACACGCTGGCAGCCGGACCGCTGCTGGTCGTGGACCCCTCCCTCGGCATCAATGAGCCCAAAGGCATGTCCATCGTCACGCCCGACGTGAAGCCGCCCGAAGGCGGGATGGATGGCGTGCCTGCGCGCGAGGGCGGCACGCAGGACGGCGGCGGGCTCTATTCGACGCCCTGGGCTCTGTCGGAGAAGTGCTTTCTGGCAGCCTACACCTACTCGAACAAGGAAACGGACGCCAAGGGTTACGCCCTCTACGTGGTCGATGTCTTCGGCAATAAGGAACTCATCCACCGTGACCCGGCCATTTCCTGCTTCATGCCAATGCCGCTGCGGTCCCGGCCCCGCCCGCCGGTGTTTCCTGAGTTCGTGGACCTGACTAAAGACCGCGCCACCTGCGTGATCAGCGACGTAAGCTTCGGCTCGGAAGAAATCGCCGACCGCATCCGCTACGTCCGTATTGCCGAACCGATTGGCTGGCCCTACGACAACCAACTCGGCGGCCAGCGCTATGGCGAGAAAGGCCCGCATCTGATCAACTGGACACCCATCCGCATCCTCGGCGACGTGCCCGTCGAGCGGGATGGCAGCGCGCACTTCGAGGTGCCCGCCGATACCGCCGTCTATTTCCAATTGCTGGACGAGAACCGCATGGAGCTGCGACGCATGCGGAGCTTCATCAGCTTTCAGCCGGGCGAGACGCGCGCCTGCGCCGGTTGCCATGAAACGCGCGGCCTGTCACCCCGCTCTCACTCTGCGCCGCTGGCCGCCTCGCTCCCGCCCCGCGCGCTCATACCTCCGCCCTGGGGCAACCGCCCGGTGAGCTTCCTGCGCGACATCCAGCCAATTCTCGACCGGCATTGCGTCCAGTGCCATGGCGGTCTGAAGCCGGCGGGCGGACTGGACTTCTGCGGCGGCCTGACCGACTGGTCCCGCGAATACGAGCAGGCGTGGGGCCTGGTGCCCGGCTACGGCTTCAACCGCGCCTTTGAGACGATCATCCAAGCCAAGCTGGTCGCCACGGCCGAACCCAATCTCCAGGATGCCAGCATCACCCCGCCACTGGCCTACGGAGCGCACGCGAGCAAACTCTTCAAGGCGCTGGATAGCCCAGCCCAACGCCAGCGCGGCCGATTGACTGCCGACGAGCTGCTGCGGATGACGATGTGGATGGACGCCAACGCCCCCTACCACGACCGCTTTGTCAACAAACGGGCCAACGAGAAGGCCTACGACATTGCCACCGACAAGACGCTCGCCCAACAGATTACCGCAGTGCAAGAACGCCGTTGCGGCGCATGCCATAAGGCCGCCGAGGTAACCCGCCTGGACTGGATTGACCTGCAGCAGCCTGAGCGCACCCTGTTCCTCCGCGCCCCGCTGAGCAAAACGGCGGGCGGGACCGAGTCCTGCAAGGCCCCCGTCTATAAGGACACCAGTGATCCGGACTACCAGTCAGTGCGCGAACTGGTGACCGCCGCCGCCCGAAAGGCCTGGCAATTCCCCCGCCGGGATCTCCAGGCGCTGGCCGGTGCGCAAGCACGCACGGATTGAGGGTTTGCACTTTCTCCCGCGCCCTATCGATCGCCCCGGCCGGGTTACTTGCTTTCACTTCCTCCTTCCGATTGCGCCTTGCCCACCCAGCACTCCTTCCTCTCCCACCCGCTGAAGCGGGCTTCTAACCCCCACCAGCACGCTCTGCCCCCTCCGTCTGGCCCCGGCACGCTCATCCGCTCCCCAACCTCGCTTCCGCAGTATCTCCTTATCCTGTCAATAGTTACATAATAGTTGCATACTCATTGCATGATAGTTGCATGATGGCTGCATAATCACTGCGTAATCACTGCATAATGGTTGCTTAATATCAGAGATAGATAATCGGGAGAGCATCGCCGGGTACCCTCGAACTACCGAGAGGCACTTGCTTCCCGGACGTGCTGCAGAATACCCTCTGCGCCCGGAACTCGGCCTCGGCCATTTATGTTGCGGGCGGAAGATCCAATAACCAATATCGGCCTGCACCTGTGCGCAGGCCGAAGACCATGAACAAGCTACTCTTGCAAGTCCTCGTTCAAGAACCTGAATGGCCACCGGCCCGCCGGCCCCTTGCGCGGAGGCAAATACAGTATTTTCGAGGGCGGCACCCAGGTCCCGCTCATCATCCGCTGGCCGCAGCACATCAAGCCCGGCCTGTCAGATGCGCTCGTCAGCCACATTGATTTCCTCGCCTCCTTCGCCGCGCTCACGGGGCAGAAGCTGGGAGCCGGTGAAGGGCCGGACAGCCGCAACACTCTGCCGGCGCTGCTGGGCCAATCCCAGACCGGTCGCGATCAACTCGTCGAGCATGCCCGCGTCCTGGCCTTGCGCGACGGCTCGTGGAAATACATTGAGCCCGGCACCGGACCAAAGCGCAACCCCGGCACCAACACCGAACTTGGCACCGAGCCCGCTGGGCAGCTTTACCAGCTCTCCGACGACCTGGGCGAGACGAACAACCTTATCCAGGCCCAGCCCAACCGCAGCCAGAAACTGCTCGACGAACTGAAGGCGGCGCGGCAAACGGGCACTGCGACATCCGGCGGTCGGCAGCAGCGCGAATAGCTCCACCACATTGCCAAGCGGGGCATTCCGGACTAAACAGTAACCATCCAATGCAACCACAGATTGACACAGATAGACACAGATAAAGACTGCCCGAAATCGCTCTTTGCCTTGATGGGAATCCGGTCACTGGACAGTGACCCTGGGCAAGGGAGGCCAACACTGGAGTCCAACCTCCAGAATCTGTGTTCATCTGTGTCTATCTGTGGTCTTCTTCCGAATGGATACCGCTAAGGAATTTGAACCAGACGGTAGAGCCGTGTCGGTTGCCTCCACGCGGAGGTGTCGAAGTAAAGCTGCGAGCTGTTGGTCAGCGTCACCGTGTCCAGGTTGAACCAGGCGTCTATCGGGCCAAACTGGTTGATGGCGTCCACCCGCACCGAGCCGCCAATGCTGCCGGTCAGCGTGATCGCCGGAACCGGGTGCAGGTCCAGAGACGCGATCACGCCCGGCGTGCCGGTCTGCCACGCCCGATAAAACCGCTGCGGTGGGAGCGGCAGGGTAAGGTCGAAGCAAAACTGCGATGTGCTGGTCAGGCTGACGGAGCCGAGCGAGGCCCAGTTCGGCGCAGGGTCCAGGGAGCCGGCGTAATCCATGTTCAACAAACTTCCGGTTTGGCCCGTCACCTGGACGCCCGGGACCGGCCTGCGCTCGACTGGCGCAACTACATTTAGCATGGCCGGCGCACTGGTGACTGTACCGAACACATTGCTTATCACCACGGTGTAGATGCCCGCTTGGGAGAAGTCCACATTGGTTAGCCCCAAGTCGCAGTTCGTGCTGCAAGTGATGAGATTGGTGGCGTTGAGATACCACAGATAGAACAGCGGTAAGGGGCTGCTCGCGTCCACCCAGAAGTCCGCCGCCGACCCCGCCTCAGCCGTCTGGGTCAAGGGCGGCGCGGTTATGAGTGGCGCTGTGGGGATTAGGACATATCCGTGACGTTGGCCCTTTGGATTCAAACCGCTCCCAACTATCCACCCCGAGTTATTGATGGCAGCGGCCTCTTCAATAGTCCAACCGGCGTCTGGATCAATCAAGGAATTCAGGTCGGTCATAACGCCGGCGCAATATAGAAATCCATGTCTTGCGTAATCCCCGCTCCTCTCCGAATATCCTACGATTTGTCCGACGTCGTTAATGCCCGTTCCTCGGCTTTCATAAGCATATCCGGGAAGGGCTCCCAAATCAATCATCTGCCCGCTGCTGTACAGAAAAGCATGACTCCATACTGCTGCGTTAACATTTCCGGAATCGCCCACCACCTGGCCCCTATTGTTTATATCTGCGGCGGAGCTGAAACTCATTCCCTGAAGAGTCCCCAGATCTTTCATGCCTCCATTATCATAGAGAAATGCACGCCATGTGTTGTTGTAATACCACGCAGTGCCGACGACTTGCCCGCTGTTATTGATTGCGCTCGGTTCACTATTGTGGGCCCCGGGCAGAGTGCCAAGAAGTCTCATGGTTCCATCATTATAGATGTAAGCATAGCCGCTATCAGATGTCCCAACAATCTGTCCACTATCGTTAATGTCGTAAGCAACATGCGCAGAAAACCCTGGCAGATTGCTGAGGTTGACTATTTGGCCGTTACTGAAAAGACAAGCATTGCCGGACGAAGCGCCAATGACCTGTCCGAGATTGTTAATTCCAAAGGCGTTGCTAAAGTGGTTGGTGCCTTCCCAAAGTGCGCCAAGGTCAGACATGGCACCGTTGTTATAGAGAAATGCATGATACTCCGTAGTGACATATGAGGTTCCTGCAATCTGCCCACTTTCATTGATACGACCGGCAGAACTGAGCCCACCACCCAGATCGCCCAGATCAGCAATTATGTATGATGCGGCAAAGTTGCTTGTCGTGATGAAGCTCTGGTCGCTGCCGTAAGCCAGTCCGTTGTCGTTCGTTGCCGCAACCCGGAAGTGATAAGCGACACCATGGTTTAACCCCGCCAGTTGGGCGGAGAGAAACAAGGCGTTGGTCCCACTGCCCAGGTTCGTCACCGAAGTGAGGTTGCCGTAGCTGGTGGTGGTTCCCCACTGAAACCAGGCGGCGGTGGGCCAGCCATTCGGGTTGACGGTGCCGTTGAGCGTGGCGCTGTTGGTGGAGACGGCTGTGGCGGGCAACGTTGAAACCTGCGGTGACGGCGCCAAGGTGGTGAAGCTCTGGTCGCTGCCGTAAGCCAGTCCATAGTCGTTCGTTGCTGCAATGCGGAAGTGATAAGTGACGCCGGGGGTTAATCCGGCCAGTGGGGCGTAGAGTGGCAAGGCGGTTGTCGCACTGCTCAAGTCGGTCGCTAAGGTGAGGTTGCCGTAGCTGGTGGTGGTCCCCCACTGGAACCAGGCGGTGGTAGGCCAACCGTTCGGGTTGACGGTGCCTTTGAGCGTGGCGCTGTTGGTGGAGACGGCTGTGGCGGGCAACGTCGAAACCTGTGGTAGCCCCAACGTGGTGAAGCTCTGGTCGCTGCCGTAAGCCAATCCGTTGTCATTCGTAGCCGCAACGCGGAAGTGATAAGTAACATTGGGGGTTAAGCCAGCCAGTGCGGCGGAGAGAGACAAGGCGTTGGTTCCGCTGCCCAGGTCGGTCACCGAGTTGAGGTTGCCATAGCTGGTGGTGGTCCCCCACTGGAACCAGGCGGTGCTAGGCCAACCGTTCGGGTTGACGGTGCCGTTGAGCGTGGCGCTGTTGGTGGAGACGGCTGTGGCGGGCAACGTCGAAACCTGTGGCAGCCCCGGAATCCACTGCGCGGTCGGACAACCGCCGAACGTCGCGCCCCAGCCGGTGGTCCCTGGCAAGTAATAGACCACACAGGGGTCAGCGTTGAACCAACCGCGACCTAAGAGCGTGGGAGCGTTGCCTTGGAAATAGACGGCTGCCAGGTTGGTACAGCCATTAAACGCAGCGTTATCGATGGAGGTGACACTATTCGGGATGGTGATATGGCGCAAGCTGGTGCAGTTCACGAAGTCCCCAAGTCCGATGTTGGTGACGCTGTCGGGGATCATGACGCTGGTCAGACTGCTGCAACCGTCGAACGTCCAGCCATCGATCAGGGTGACGCTGTCGGGTATGGTGACGCTGGCCAGACTGCTGCAACCACAGAACGCACCCTGTCCAATGCTCGTGACGCTATTGGGCATGGTGACCCTGGTCAGGCTGTAGCAGTTGAGGAACGCCCAGGAGCCGATGTTGGTGATGCCGATGGGCATCGTGACGCTGGTCAGGTTGGTGCAGTTGGCGAACGCCTCATCCCCGATGCTGGTGACCGGCGGGCCGCAGATCGTGTCCGGGATGTTCACCTCGCCGCCGGGCCCGGTGTATCCCGTGATGGTGATCGTGCCGTTAGTGTTGGTGTAAATGTACCCCGACGGTGGGGGGCACCACACTGCAGTCGGACGCCCGCCAAAACTCGACCCCCAGCCGGACGTTCCGCGCACATAATATACATAACGAAGGTTGTCGTCGTATGCGAACACAGACGGACCACAGAGGCTGGGGGCGTCACCCAGGAAATAAACTCCTGTTAGACCGCAGTCTGCGAACGCCCCGTCGCCGATGGTCTTGATGCCTTTGCCTAGCGTGGCGCTCGTCAGGGTATAATTCCATGCGAACGCATATTCCTCGAGGCTGGTGACGCTGTCGGGGATCGTGATGCTGGTCAGGATGCC
>PLZQ01000516.1:0-26128 GCA_003152225.1 Limisphaerales bacterium
CGCAATTCTGCAAACGACTGCATGGGTCAATCCATACCGCAACAGGGAACAAAGGTCAAGATCGGATTGCAGGATAATGGAAGGCGGCAGCGTAAGGTGGTTTCCGGAGCAGATCGTTGTCGGGAAGCGGCGGGCCGGGCTGCTCAGAGCGAGAGGAGGCAGGCGCAGAGGTCGTCAATGAAAGTATGAATGTATTACGAATTCCGGGACTGACCCTTTCAGGGACTGACCCTTTCATTGATGTGCTCATTCTTTCGACTGAGGCTTAGCTTTCTGGCAAACATTCGTTTATTCATTGTCTATTCGTGCGTCTTCTATGTGTCGTTCGAGCCTCCCGACATCCTCGGACACGCTGCTTATGTACCCCCCAAGCTCTGCGATTGGGTTATCGTAGAATCTTGCCGAGAACCGTAGCAATGTGGACTCGGGCTGCATGTGGCGAGTTACATTCTTTCCTTGGTATTGATACCTAACATCTGGCTTTGTTTTCGTTATGTCAAGGCGACAATAAAGGTAATTCACGGCAAGCAGGGCGGCAAGCGCCTGCAACGCATTGCCTAGGGTTGCCTTGTTAAAATAGTGGTTTCGCTCGTGCTTTACATTGTTGTATGAATGCCACCAGTCAGGGTTTTCGTCTTTAGCCCAATCCGCCCAAGGAGCGAATTCTAGGCTGTAGCGTGGCACATAGACCTTCAAGCGGCTCAACCTGTGTCTATACTCTTCTTCCAAAAGAGCATACTTCCCTCCTTTAGCGTAGGGGTCATTTTCGCTGTCCTCCCCCGCCTTAATGATGCGCCGATACTCGTTGATGTTCTCTGGCTTCGCCTTCGGGTCGAGTATGCTGCAAATACACTTCGCCAACGTATCTACTTCTGATGCCGCCGATAATAGCAAGTGGGCTAGTTCTATGGAGTAGGTGTTAAAATTATCAGGAGAGAATTCGATATATCGGGACAAGACTTCCATGTCTTTTTCGAGTGCAAGGAAGTAGTTCCAGTGCAGGCGTGTGCTCTCAGGGGGTCGAGACGTTGAACTAGTTGGCATAATGCGAGATTGGCTTTTTGTTCGCCATGATGGTGAGACTATGGCAACGGCGGGCGCAAGGTCAAGGAAGCCCGTGTTTACAGGGCAAGCAAGCATTATGGAAAGGGAGAACAAGAACTAGGTGGCAGCCTGAACAAACGGTTCGGAGACTTCCTCAGTCAGGGCCGTCTTCCACCCCAGCGCCAGCGCCCATTCCAGCCGCAGCGACTCGTCTTCTACCGGCATTCCGAGAGCCAGCGCCCGGCGCGCCCACTCGCGAAACCGATCCGCCAGCGGCGGCTTCGACGGCGACGCAGCGACTCGCCAGTCCTGCTCCGAGGCCGCTTGCAGCGTGTAGTAGATCCCCAGGTGATCCAGGTAAGCCCGGTAATCGAAGGTGCCCTCGGCGGCCGCGATCTTGGGGCGCGCAGCGACGCCTGTGATCTCGACCTCCTGCCCGGCAAAGAAGTTCGTAGAGAGGATGCCCTGCGTGGTTACAGCCATCCGGCCCGCCGCCGGTTGCCAGGTTTGGCGATTGCGGCGCAGGGCAGTGACCTCGATCCGCGCCATCGTCCGCCAGGTTTCCTGTTGGCCGCGCGCATAGACGCGCTGCGTCGGCGCCTCCCGCACAGCCCCTCGGACCGTAACAATGGCAGCCTGCTCGCCGAGGATGCGGCGCAGGTCGTGCGGCGAAAGGATGGCAGTGCGGAGCGTGTGATTGGTCCAGCCGGTGAGAACGATCAGCGTGCATAGCCCAACCACCCGCACCCGCCCCCAGGCCAAAGTTAGCGCCACCAGGCTGAGAGAGGCGGCAAAAAGGAACAGCGGCGGTAAAGGATAAAGGGGTCAACCCATAGCTTGGGCTATTTTGGGAATTGACAGTCGTTTGAGCATAGTCTTGGCTGTCGGCATGCCGCGAAAGCTGCGCATCGAGTATGCTGGGGCTATGTATCACGTGATGAGCCGTGGCGACCGGCGGGAGAAGATTTACCTGGATGACGTGGACCGGCAGGACTTCATCAAGACGCTGGCTGAAGCGTGCCAGAAAACCAATTGGCAGGTGCGTGCGTATTGTCTGATGCCCAACCACTACCACTTGGTGCTGGAAACCCCGGAACCGAACTTGGTGGCGGAAAGGGGTCAAACCGTAGATTAGTCGCACCAGACACTTGGCTCGGAGGCGGCAGCGCCCGGGAGGCTCTGTCGGCAGACTGATCTAACGAAGAAGGAACACTATGAGGCGAAAGATTGCCTACGCTACGGTTTTCCTGCTTGTCCTTGTGGCGGGATGGATGCTGTTCTTGCGCTCATTACCACCACAACGGCCGCAGTATCGGGTTATGGTAAACACGATGGCGGTTACCCATAATGCTTCGGGCGCAAGGCATGCGACTTTCCGGGTGTCAAACTCAGGACGTTACGCAGTAATGTTGGTTCCAACCTATGTTCTGGAGAACCGCTCCGGCCAGTGGCGAACTAACCTCGTGCCCAACGGGGCGCTAACGTTGGGAACAAACCTGATGGGGGTGTTACCGTTCCACCCGCGGGCCAAGAGATTAGAAGCGGGAGAGTCTTGCACGGTCACGCTCGGATTGCCATTCGATGACTCAGGCTGGCGAGCCTCCTTTTGGTATATGACCATTTACCGGCCGTTGGCGGACGAAATGCGTGGCATTGCCACGCGACTCCGGTTGACTAAGAGGGAGGAGACCCAGCGATTGGTCTCGACAAGCTGGGCCGATCAATGAATGCACTGCCCAACTCCCGGAGTGCAGAGGACGCCGTGTGCACCCATGAAGCGACACCGGTCGGCTCTCCAGGAAAGGCTGAAATCATGACTAAACAATACTGTTCGCTCGTTCTATTGGTTTCACTGGCACTCGGGGTCACAGTATTCGCAAGCCGGGGCGCCAGCCTGAAAGTGGAGGGGCTGAAGTGCGAATACCGCGTCAACCCGCTGGGGCTCGATACACCCCTGCCCCGGCTGAGCTGGCTATTGGAATCCCCGCAGCGCGGCCAGAAGCAGACGGCTTACCAAGTGCTCGCTGCGTCAACCCCGGACCTGCTCTCGAAAGACAAAGGTGATTTGTGGGACAGCAGCAAGGTCGCCTCGGGAGAATCGGTCCAAGTGAGCTACGGCGGCCAGCCATTGCGCCCCGGTCAGCGGGTCTATTGGAAAGTCCGCACTTGGGACCGCGAGGACCGGGCCTCGAGTTACAGCCCGGCGGCCTGGTGGGAGATGGGCTTGCTCGCGCCGGCGGATTGGCGCGCCGCCTGGATCATGCGCAAGCCGACGCAATCGCTTTCGGAAGCGCAGATGTTCGGAGACCTCCCAGCACCTCTGTTCCGAAAGGAGTTTCTGCTCGAGAAGAAGATCAGCCGCGCGCGAGTCTATGTGAGCGGGCTGGGCTATTACGAGCTGCGCCTGAACGGTCAGCGCGTCGGGGACCACGTGCTCGACCCGGGTTGGACCACTTATTCGAAACGCGTGCTCTACTCCACTTACGATGTGACCGCCCAGTTAAAGCGTGGGCCGAACGCGCTCGGGGTAATGCTCGGCAACGGCTGGTTCAATCCGCTGCCCTTGCGCTTGTGGGGCCACATTAACCCACGCGATAACCTCATCATCGGGCAGCCGCGTGTCATTCTGCAGCTTGTGGTCGATTTTGCTGACGGCTCCTCGCAGACGATTGTCACCGATGAAAGCTGGAAAGTGGGCGACGGGCCCATCCTGCGGAACAGCGTGTATCTGGGCGAAGTCTATGACGCGCGCAAAGAGCAACCCGGCTGGGATCGGCCTGGGTTCGCCGACGCGGCTTGGGCGCCGGTGGTCAGCGCCACCGAGTCGCTCGGTCCTCTCCGCGCGCAAAGTGCCCCGCCAATTCGCATCACCCGGACGCTGAAGCCGGTCAAGCTGACGGAGCCAAAGCCAGGCGTCTGGGTCTTCGACCTGGGGCAGAACTTCGCCGGCTGGGCGCGGCTGCGGGTTCAGGGTCCCGGCGGCACGCGCGTGCGGTTGCGCTACGGGGAACTGCTGTATCCGGATGGCACGCTCAACGGCATGACGGCGGTCTGCGGCCAGGTCAAGCAGGGCGGCCCCAATTACCGCTACGACGGGTTCGGTGCGCCGAAGACGGCCTGGCAAATGGAGGAATACATCCTCAAAGGTCAGGGCGAGGAGATCTATACGCCGCGGTTCACCTTCCATGGTTTCCGTTATATCGAAGTCACCGGCTTCCCGGGCAAGCCAACCCTCAACACACTCGAAGGGCTGCGGCTCAATTCGGACGTTGCGCCCGCGGGCTCGTTCACCTGCTCGAACGAGCGGCTCAACCGGATTCAGCAAATGGTGCTGTGGACGGAGTTGAGCAACCTGTTCAGCGTGGAATCCGACTGCCCGCACCGCGAGAAGTTCGGCTACGGGGGTGACATCGTGGCCGCCGGCGAGATGGCGATACTCAACTTTGGCATGGCGCGTTTCTATGGGAAGGCCGTGGAAGACCTGGCCGACGCGGTGCGCCCGAACGGCGGGTTCACCGAGACCGCGCCCTTTGTGGGCATTGGCGACGAGGGCCTGGGAGATGGGTCGGGGCCGGTGGGCTGGGGCACGGCGCAGCCGTTCCTCCTGTGGCGGCTTTACCAGTATTACGCGGACCGGCGGTTGCTGGAAGAGAACTATGAGCTGACGAAGCGCTGGATCGCGCTGCTGCAATCGCGCGCGCAGGATGGCATCCTGGACAACGGCATCAGCGATCACGAGAGTCTGGCGCCGAAGCCGCGCGCCCTGACCGGCACGGGCTTCTACTACTTCAACGTGAAGCTGTTCGCCCACATCGCCCGCGCGCTGGGGAAGGATGCCGAGGCGGCGGAAGCGGAGGCGCTGGTCGAAACCATCAAGACCGCCTTCAACCGCAAGTTCCTCCAGCCGGGCACCGGACGCTACGATACGGCCACGCAGGCCTGCCAGGCGTTCGCTCTCTACCTCGGCCTCGTGCCCGCCGAAGAAAAGGATCGCGCGCTGGACGTGCTGGTGCGGGACATTATGGACGCGAACAAGGGCCACCTGAGTACCGGGATATTCGGGACCAGGTTTATGCTGCATGCGCTGGCAGATTCAGGCCGCGCGGATGTGGCGTTCAACATCGTCAATCAGCGCACCTTCCCGGGCTGGGGCTACATGTTGGAAAACGGCGCGACGACGTTGTGGGAACATTGGGCATTCAGCGACAACACCTTCTCGCACAATCACCCGATGTTCGGCTCGGTCAGCGAATGGTTCTTTAAGGTGCCTGCGGGCATCAACCCCGCGCCCGACGCCGTGGGTTTTGACAAGATCATCATCCGCCCGCAGCCGGTCGGCGACCTCGA
Organism: Limisphaerales bacterium; assembly: GCA_003152225.1. Classification (GTDB taxonomy): domain Bacteria; phylum Verrucomicrobiota; class Verrucomicrobiia; order Limisphaerales; family UBA8199; genus PALSA-1440. Next base: position 5,392 of record PLZQ01000516.1, read on the forward strand.
CTGGGTCAAGGCCAGCTACGATTCGATGCACGGTAAGGTCATAAGTGAATGGACCCGGAAAGCGGGGCAGTTCAACCTGCGCGTGCGCGTCCCAGTGGGCGCCACGGCAACCGTGTTCCTGCCTGCGAAAGAGGGAACCCCGGTCACGGAAAGTGGCAAGCCCTTCGAGCGTGCCACCGGGGTCCGGTTGCTGCGGCGGGAAGCAGGGAACGCCGTGCTGGCAATTGGCTCCGGAGACTACGAGTTCGCGTCTGAGCCTTGACCCTGCCGGCGGACCCGCCCGATTCAACCAACCGCGTGTGCCCTGGACTCTGACTGCCGTTGCGCCAGGCCGCACCGTTCACCGGTCCCCGATTGTGGTGCCGGCTGCCCGATAGAGCTTCCATTACTCGAGGCCTTTGCTGTTGAGCCGCGTGAGATTGCACTGCTCAGGTGGGAGGCCGTGGCAGAGGACATCCGCAATCCAAGCGATTACCTCCCATTCTCCCGGCTTTGAGGTGGCTTTGGGGTGGCTTTGATGTCGCGTTGATATGGCTTTGGGTGACTTTCCGCAGTCTGTCGCCTCCATTTCTGCTTTCTGTTTTCTACTTTCTGCTTTTGCCAGAGTGTGGCTTTGGGCGGCTTTGCCCGGCCATTCCGCATTCTACATCCTTCATGCTGCCTTCGCCTTGCGCGCCTTTGCTAGGTGCTCGAATCTAGCTTGGTGGGAGCCTGGTGGGAGCCTCGGGGTAGCCTCAGGGTAGCCTCAGGGTGGCTTCGGGGTGCCTACCGGTTGGCTACCAGATGGCTTGAGGGGAGCCTGTGGGTGGCTTGGGGTGGCCGTACTCGCCTTTTCAAGATTCGAGGTTCAGGGTTCAAGGTTCAAGGCTCGGGCTTGGGGCAGAAGTCAGGGCGACTGTGGCTTTGAAGGAGGCGGCGGTCGCACCCTTCCTTGAGCCGGGAAACTCCAACTGTGGCTAATGTGCCTGAGTCGCCTATCTTATCCAAATACTTATTGACGCAGCAGATTGATAGGTGATACTAATTAAGTAAGTCGGCTCTAGCTCCGAGGATTTATCACGATCGAGGACCTGAAGCAGGCTCTTCTTTCACTTGATGAAAGCATCTGGCCCGACGGTCGCTTGGATGGCGGGCTCACGGACGGACGTTGAAGGGGTCCCAAACCTACCGAAGGAGTTCTGTATGCTCCAAGAGCCATCCAGAACACCTCTTGCGCCAGACCGCTCTCCAAACACAGTCACTGCAAAAAGAGAGGATTCCATTATGAATTCAAAACGTAACTTCACCAACAACTCGTGGGAAAGCTTCAACTGGCTACTGGCCGCGCTGGCTTTGGCGCTCATTGTGCCCGCCCGCGCGGGAACGCAGCCCGCCGCTATCCCGTTCTCCGATATCGGCGCCAGGGCCACGGCGAATTACCAGGGCGACGCCCTGGGCGTCACGGCCAGAGCCGACGGCGCGCGCCTGCGTTGCGGTTTCCAGAAGCTCGAGGGCCACGCCACACCCGAGGGGCTCTGGCTCGAATCCACCAAGCCGGGCGCCGCAGGAAGATTCCGTCTAGTGGCCGTGACGGTGGGGCGCGGTGGTAGCCGCGCACGTCAGTCCTCGCTGACTGAGACGGCAAGCTCCGGTAGGAGCGGCATGTCTGTAGCAACGGTCCCGCAAGGAGACCAAGCTCCGTCAGGAGCGCCATGTACACACGGGGCGGCAAGCTTCTTTGAAATGCCGCTCCTGACGGAGCTTGAAACCACACTCTCAGACGTGCCCTTCTATAGACATGCCGCTCCTAACGGAGCTATCCCTTGCCCTAGCCAGGGTACCCAAACGCTTGCTCGCACCGGCACGGTTTCTGTGGACGACAAGCTGGTCCGGTTCACGCGTCCCGGCCTGACTGAAGAATACTCCGTGAGCGTGGATGGGGTGCGGCAGGACTTCATCATCGAATCTCCGCCCCTCAACCCATCACCATCCGCACTCAACCCTCAACCCTCAACTCTCAACCATTCCGCGGGGGATTTGCGGGTAGAGCTGGCGCTGAGCGGGGCACGGGCCGAGGCGACAGCTTCCGGCGCGAGGCTCACGCTGGAGGGCTCGGGGCGCGCGCTGGCCTACAGCCGCCTGCGAGTGGAGGATGCCACGGGCCGGGAACTGACGGCGCGCCTGAAAGTTCTCTCGGCTGACCGGCTGGCGGTGAGCGTGGCCGATGCCAACGCCACTTACCCCGTGCGCATTGATCCCACCTTCAGCGATGCCGACTGGGTCAGCTTGAGTTCGCTGCCCGGGACCGATCAGACGGTATGGGCTATCGTGGTGGACGGTAGTGGCAATGTGTATGTCGGGGGCCAGTTCACCGCCATTGGGACCGTGCCGGCCAACCGCATCGCCAAATGGGACGGCAGCGTCTGGTCAGCCTTGGGCTCGGGAATGAGCGACGTTGTCTATGCACTGGCGGTGAGCGGGACCAACCTCTACGCTGGGGGATACTTCAGCACGGCGGGCGGGGTGCCAGCCAACCGGATCGCCAAATGGGACGGCAGTGGCTGGTCGGCATTGAGCTCGGGCATGAGTAGTCCTACCGACTATGAGGTCTGTGCGCTGGCGGTGAGCGGGACCAACCTCTACGCAGGGGGATACTTCACCACGGCGGGTGGCGTGGCGGCCACCAACATCGCCAAATGGAACGGCAGCGCCTGGTCGGCCTTGGGTTCAGGGATCGGTGGCTCATATTATGCTACGGTGTTAGCGCTAGCGGTTAGCGGGACTGACCTCTACGCGGGGGGAGACTTCACCACGGCGGGCGGGGTATCGGCCAACTACATCGCGAAATGGGACGGCAGCGCGTGGTCGGCCTTGGGCTCGGGGATCGGTGCTGTCCATGCGCTGGCGGTAAGCGGGACTGATCTCTACGCTGCAAGCGGCAACAACATTGCCAAATGGAACGGCAGCACCTGGTCGCCCTTGGGCTCGGGGATGAGTGGCGGCAACTTTGGTGTCCGAGCGTTGGCGGTGAACGGGACCACTCTCTATGCCGCGGGAGACTTCACCACGGCGGGCGGGGTGACGGCCAACTGTGTTGCCAGATGGAACGGCAGTGCCTGGTCGGCCTTAGGGTCGGGAATCGGTGGCAGTGATCCCCCCGGGTTCGGGATTAATGCGCTGGCGGTGAGCGGGACCAATCTCTACGCCGGGGGATATTTTAGCAGTGCGGGCGGCGTGACCGCCTACAACCTCGCCAAATGGAACGGCGGCGCCTGGTCGGCCTGGGGCTCGCAGGTAAACACCTATGTAAACGGCGGCATCAATGCCTTGGCGGTGAGTGGGAACAATCTCTACGCTGGCGGACATTTCGGCACGGCGGGCGGAGTGACGGCTAGCAACATCGCCAAATGGAACGGCAGCGCCTGGTCGGCCTTGGGCTCGGGGATAAATACCTATTTCGTTTATGGCTTGGCGGTGAGTGGGAACAATCTCTACGCTGGTGGAAACTTCACGCCTGCGGGAGGAGTGGCGGCCACTAACATCTTCAGCAACATCGCCAAATGGAACGGCAGCGCTTGGTCGGCCTTGGGCTCGGGGATGGACAACACGGTCTATGCGCTGGCGGTGAGCGGGACCGATCTCTACGCTGGAGGATGGTTCACCAACGCGGGCGGGGTGAAGGCCAACAAGGTCGCCAAATGGAACGGCAGCGTTTGGTCGGCCTTGGGCTCGGGGATAGACGGCGCAGTCTACGCGCTGGCGGTGAGCGGGACCAATCTCTACGCTGGGGGATACTTCAGCACGGCGGGCGGGGTGCCGGCCATCAATATCGCCAAATGGAACGGCAGCGCCTGGTCGGCCTTGGGCTCGGGACTTGGCTACGCTTATCCTTATTATGCTTATGTTTATGCGCTGGCGGTTGACGGGAGGGGGCACCTGTTTGCTGGGGGCTCGTTCACCAATGCGGGCGGAATGCCGGCCAGCTACATCGCCGAATGGGATGGCGGCGCCTGGTCGGCCCTGGGCTCGGGAATGAACGACCAGGTCTCCGCGCTGGCGGTGAGCTCGACCGGGCTCTTCGCCGGGGGCTCATTCACCAATGCGGGCGGGGTGCCGGCCAACTACATCGCCAGATGGGACGGCGGCGCCTGGTGGGCCTTGGGCTCGGGGATGAGCAGCCAGGTTTCTACGCTGGCGGCTGACGAGATGGGGCATCTGTTTGTCGGGGGATCGTTCTACCGCGCCGGGATAAACGCATCCTTCTACATCGCCCAAGCGAACCTGGGCAATGCCCCGACCAACGCGCCGCCAGTCATCCTCGCTTCCCCTGCGAGCAGGACGGTTCCTCTTTGGGGCACGGCTAACTTCCAGGCGGAGGTCTTCGGTTTGGCGCCCCTGGTTTATCAATGGGTCTTCAATGGCACGAATGCGATTGCCGGCGCTACCAGCGCACGCCTGAGCCTGACGAACGTCCAGTTCACTCAAACGGGTACTTACAGCGTGACCGTCAGCAATGTTTACGGTGCGGTGACCAGCGCGCCGGCAGTGCTGACGGTGGCGCCACTCATCGTCGCTTCCCCTGCGAGCCTGGCCGTAGTGAGTGGGGCCAGGGCTGACTTCCAGGTTGAGGCCACTGGGTGGCCACCGTCGGTTTATCAATGGTTCTTCAATGGCACGAATGCCATTGCCGGCGCTACCAGCGCGGCTCTCACCCTGGCGAACGCCCAGCTCACCCAAGCGGGAGCTTACAGCGTGACGCTCAGCAATCTTTACGGCACGGTGACCAGTGTCTCGGCATGGCTGCAAGTCTTTCCTCGCGGGATCGTGGTGACCAACTCGGAGATAGCTTTGCGCACAGTTATGTCCCCTGGCGGGACTGTCACCTTCGCCTGCGACGGCACGATTACGCTGGCCAGCACGATCACCAACGCGATTGACACCACACTCGATGGCAGCGGTCGCCAGGTAACTATCAGCGGCAATGGCGCGGTTCGGGTGTTCTACGTCAATACCAACGTGAGTTTCAAGGTGGTCAACGTGACGATCGCCGACGGCACCAGCTTGGGCGGCTCAGCCATCCTGAATCTCGGCGGCACCGTAAACCTGAGTGGGGTTACCTTTCGCTCGAACACTGCCACCCTCAACGTTTTCAACGACGGCCTGAGCCCAAAGGCCAGTGGCGGGGCCATCTTCAATCGCGGCGGGACGGTGAATGCCAGCAACTGTTCCTTCGCGCGCAACACCGCCCACCGGGACGGGTCATCTTGGAAACCACTTGACACCCTGGTGTACGGCGGGGCCATCCGTAATGAGGCCGGACTAGTGGCTCTGCGCTCGTGCGCCTTTGTGGGCAACCAAGCCGTCGGCGGGGCCGCTACAGCCACCGATCCCGGTGACACGGCCCGGGGAGGTGCCATTCACAATAGCGGCACGGCGACGCTGGACCTCTGCACCTTGACGGATAACTCCGCAAACGGCGGGAGCAGCGCGCTAAGTAATGCGGGCTTCTCAGGCGGTGAAGGCTCCGGCGGGGCAGTTTTCAACGAGGGTACATTGACGACGGATCGGACCACACTTTGCGGCAATACTGCAGCGGGCGGAGACGGCGCTCTAGGCTGGCCTATGCCATCGGCATTTACTGTAGGTCAGGGCGGTGATGCCCTCGGCGCCGCGATCTGCAACGTGGGCTCTTTGTGGGCCACCCGCAGCACGTTGGCGAGCAATGTTGTTACCGGCGGAAACGGTGGGAATGGCGGGGTACAGCTCATTATCGATTCGTCCATCAAGGGCGGCAGCGGCGGGAACGGAGGCTCGGGTTTGGGAGGAGCCCTGCGCAATAGCGGGGTGGCCAGTCTGGTGAACTGCACCATTGCGTCTAACACCGGCAGCGGCGGGCCCGGCGGGTGGGGCCAGATTAATCTTCTTCCCTGGCCTCTCGTCGGCTTCGCGGGCCCGGGGGGAGACGGTGGTGACGGCGGGTCGGGTTTTGGTGGGGTTGACGGGACGTGCAACCTCATCAACTGCACCGTAGCGTGGAACCAGGGCAACGCCGGTGCGGCCGGCACCGCCGGCGCAGGCAATCCTAACGGCACGTCCGGAACGAGTGGGTCCGGGTGGGGCGGTACGACGTGCGGCCTGTTGGTGAACACGCTGATCGTTTCAAATACCCCCGCGGGCGGCGACACCTTCACGGACCCCAAACTCGGCCCGCTCGCGGACAACGGCGGTCCCACGCTGACCATGGCGTTGCTGCCAGGCAGTCCGGCCATTGATGCCGGGAATACCTCCCTTGCCCCCGCCACCGATCAACGCGGCTTCTCGCGGCCAGCCGGCCGGGCCGCCGATATCGGCGCCTTCGAATACGGCTCTGTGATGTCGCCTATCGCCGTGAGCCGGTTCGGTGCCACTGGCTTGAGCATCGTCGCCATCGGCAACGCCGGCCAATCCTGCCGGTTGCTGTCGAGCGCGGATTTATTGAGCTGGGTTCCAATTGCCACCAACCAAATCGGCACCAATGGAACGATTCTATTCAACCTCAACTACTCTCCTGGCAGCGCCTGCCGGTTTTATCGCCTGGTGATGCCCTGAGCGCTGACGTGAAGGAGGCACATCCAGCATAAGAAAGGTTTGGCCCGACAGACGCTTGGGTCACGCTGGCCACGGTGGCGTTGACCAACACGTCACAGCTTTACTTTGACACGTCCAGCATAGGCCAGCCGGCGCGGCATCTACCGTGTCGTGCAGATGACTTAGCCGAAACAAGTCGAAACAACCACAAATGAACACAGATGGACACAGATAACAACTGTTCTAAACCGTGCTTCTCCGAGGCGTAAACCTGCTGACTGGGCAGTGACCCAAAGCAGTGCGAAGCAAGGCCGGAGTCCGGCCCACAGAATCTGTGTTCATCTGTGTCCATCTGTGGTTCTTGTCTGCGTGGATACGGCTTAGAGCTTCAGACGGAAGCCGACGCGATTCAGGGCGGCGGTGAGGCAGAGAATCACGAGGGCGCAACCGGCGGAGCGGGCGATGGCATGGGCGAGACCGGGCTCGGCGAGGCCGCCGTACCAATTGTCGAGGTGGAGCAGATCAATCGCTGAAGGGAGCATTTCGGAGATGAGATAAGCCAGGAAGACGTTTTGGCCGGCAATGGCGAAGGGCTTGGCAATGAAGCCCAACGGACTGACATCGGAGAGGAAGTAGAACAGGAGCCAGAGGGCGGCGGTAATGGCGCAGGCCCAGAGACACCAGGAAGGCGTCGCGTTGTTCTTGTTGATCCCGTACAGGCCGTGGAGCAGCCATGCGCCGGCAGCCGTGCCGGCAATGAACAGCAGAGTGAAGCGGGTTCGCGACCCAACCGTGCCGGTGTCGGGCGCTACCAGGATGGTGGCCAGCAGCAAGCCGGCGACCGTGATGGCCGCCTGGGACCCCAGCGTCGCGCCGATGCCGACGTAATGGGTGAGCCAGAAACCATTGAAAGCTCCGTGCTGGTCGGCGGGGTAGAGGCACAGGAGCAAGACCGCCGAGCCGAGCAACGCGGTGCGATGACCCCGAAAGGCCAGAAAGACCATAGCCCCGACCAAATAGGCCCAGCCGATGAGTCCGAGGATGCCATACCATTCGGTATGAATGGAGAATGGGGCGAGGGAGATGATGCGGCGACCATCTTCGCCGCGGAAGGCGAAGGCGAGGTACACCAGCGTCGCCAGACCGAGAAGGCGAAGGACGAGGGAGGCCAGGCGGAAAGCTCGCTTTCGGCTGGCAGCAGGAACGGGTGTTTGCGGCGGGGAAATGTTGCAGAACGCCAGGATTGCCGAGAAATACATCAACGTGGCCCAAAGGGCGCCGGACCAGCCCATCTTCTCGGAGCTCGGGGTTTCGTTAACCATGAGAATCCCGATGAACAGCAGGGATAACGTTCGCACAGCCACGTGGAGGAGGATCCTCCAGAGAGGTTCGCCTTTGCTGAGGCGCGAGCCGAGAGCAAAGGGGATGGACATGCCGACGATGAAGAGGAAGGCGGGAAAGACCAGGTCAACAAAGGTCATGCCGCTCTTGCCGTGGAAATGCTTCATCCACGCCGGCACGATCTTGTCCGACGCCCCAGCGAGGTCATTGACGTAGATCATCGTGAACATCACCAGGCCGCGCAGGGCGTCAATCGAGGTGATGCGCGCCGGGCGGACAGGAACGGAGGCCGGAGCATCGGAGCCGGGCGCAGTGGATGAGGTCGCGGCAGTCATTCAATAGTTGAGGGTTGATAGTTCACAGTTGATGGTCAACCGGCGCGGACGGGGCGAGCATGGCGCAGGAGTGGGCGGCGGGCAAGGAGGTTTCTCTGCCGAATCTTTGAAGCATTTCGGCGCGGACCCCGTCTAACCAGGTAAGGCGTAATTGCCACAGGCAAGGGAGGCGCAACTGTTTCCCTTGTCCGGGTTTAACACGCGTAGGCGGGAAACGCCGGACGGCTCCATTAGGGCCAGGGCGACCCTCCCGGGAGGAATTGAATATGGCGAGTCTTTGTTTGTTGGGTATCGACGGAAAGCTGGGGACGCAATGGGAGATTAGCAACGAGCCGGTCACCGTTGGCCGCAGCGCGATGGCGGATGTAAAGATCGAGGATGACGGGTTGTCGCGCCGGCACTTCATGATCGTGCGCGAGGGCGCGGATTACCTGGTCAGGGACCTTAGCTCGCGCAACGGCACCTGGGTGCATGGCCACCGGGCGCTGACCGCCAAGCTCCGCGATAACGACTGCATTCTCGCCGGGAATACGCTGTTCCGCTTTTGCGAGGGCCGGGCCAGCGCGTCTGCGGCTCCGCAACCAGTCACGGGTCCGCACGGCACCCGGGTTGTCCAGACTGCGGTCGCCCGGGCCAGTTAGCGCCGGTCACGCGGATCAAGCGTTCTGCCACTGCGGCAGCTTGCGCAAGCACTGTTCGAGGCGAGGCAGGTGCCGGAACAGGAATGGGTTGAGCATGATGGAAATAATGGCCGCGGCGACGAGCTGATGGCCGGCCTCTTCCGGCAGGAGCTTCAGTTCGTGGCCCAGGCGGATGAGGATAAAAGAGAATTCCCCGACCTGGCTCAGTCCAATGGCCACCACCAGCGCCGTGTGCAACGGGCGGCGGAACAACCTCACCAGCACGAAAGCGGTGAGCGGTTTGACCAGCATGATGACGGCCAGGGCAAAGAGCAGGCGGAACGGGTGGGCCAAAACGTATTGCGGGTCAACCAAGGTGCCGATGGAGAGAAAGAACAACGCGGCAAACGGGTCCCGGAGCGGCTGGATGGTCCGTTCCACCCGCTCGATCTGTGCCGATTGGCCGGCAACGACGCCCGCGAGGAACGAACCGAGCGCCAGCGAGACGCCGAAGCATTCCGCCGCCATCCAAGCCGTGCCGAGCGCGACGACCGGCACGGTGAGGTTGAAGATCTCGGCGGACTCGGCGGCCTTACCCAGCAGCCAGGGCACCAGTCGCATGCCCAACACCCCCACCAGCACGACGAGCAGCGCGAATTTGCCCAAACCGGCGCCTACCCCCTTGGCCACCGCCGACCAGCCACCGCCTGCGCCTTGCTGCGCCGCCAGCATCGGGAGCAGGATCAGCACAATCACCGTAAAGACATCCTCGACCACCAGCCAGCCCATCGCCAGTTGGCCCGCGGGCGTGGAGAGTTGGTGATGGTCCGTCAGCATGCCGGCGAGTACGGCGGTGCTGGCGACGGAGAATGCCAGCCCGACCACCAGCCCCTGCCACCACGTCAGGCCCCCCAGGTGGCTGGCTCCCATCACGACCGCCGTGGCGACCAGGCTTTGGATCAGCGCGCCGGGCACGGCCACCTGGCGCACTGCGAACAGCTCGTGAAACTTGAAATGCAGGCCCACCCCGAACATCAGCAGCACGACGCCAATGTCCGCAAGCTGTTCCGCGATCTCCGGCTCGGCGACAAAGCCGGGAGTGAAGGGGCCGCAGATAATGCCGGCGACGAGGTAACCGACGATCGGCGAGAACCGCAGGCGGTTTGCCATCCAGCCGCAGAACAGCGCGGCCGCGAGGCACACGGCCAGGTTGAGCAGCAGGCTTTCGCGGTGCATAGGCAGTTCCCGATTCGAGGTCGAGTGGGCGGCATGGAATCATATTGCCCTTTTCCTGGCAATGCGGCAGAATGCTAGCCCCTGAATACGGGCGGCCGGGGCAGCGTCGCTCTACAATCGGGTGGTGGCTCCCTGACGAAGTCCAAATTGGGACTATATTGCTGCCTAACGGCAGGTCGGCGAGGCTGGCGGTCGCCAGTTCCCTCCGCAAACTGTTCAACGTCTTTCGCAAAGTGCTTTTATGACTGATACAATTGTTAGTAGTACGCCGGCGCCGAAGAAGCGGCACGGCTGGCTCCGGGCGATTACCTGGGTGTTCGGTATTCTCATTGTGCTCCTCGTGGTCGTGTACTTCGTGGCCACCAGCGGGGCCTTCTTCAAGGGCGTCATTCTGCCGCGCGTCGGCAAGGCGATGAACGCGCAGGTCACCGTCAGCGACGCTTCGATCAGCCCGTTCTCGCAGGTGGTCCTGAAAGACCTCAAGGTGCAAACGACGGGCGCGGAGCCGCTGGTCACCGCCAACGAGGTGCGCCTGCGCTACAGCCTGATGGACATCATCCGCGGCAACATCCACGTGGATGAAGTCACGCTGACCTCGCCGACGGTGGCGCTGGTCCAGAACGCGGACGGGAGCTGCAACCTGGACCCGATCCTGAAGTCGCAACAGGCAAAGCCGGGCGAGCAAAAGCCCGCGCCGAAAGCGCCCGGCGCCAAGCCGATGCAGATTGACCTGAAGAAGTTCGCCCTGACGGACGCCACCATCCGCATGGTGAAGAACTATGCGAATGGCACGCGCGATGTCTGCGAGCTTTCCCACGTCAACGTGACCCTGGACGACTTGAAGAACGGGCAGACGAGCAAGCTGGCGCTGGGTGCTGACATCAGCGTCCAGCAAACCAACGCCACGTTGCAAGCGAAGCTGAGCGGCAACTATGCCTTTGCCCTCGCGGCGGATTTGAAGCCAACCTCAGTCAAGGGCAGCGCTCGACTGGACGTGTCCCGCGCGGAAGGCGCACTGGCGGAGTTAGCCTCATTCGGCTCCGAGCTGGAGGTGGAGGTCACCCCCACGGACGTCAAGGGAGTGGCGCTGAGGTTCAAGAAGGGCGGGACGAGCCTGGGCGAGCTCCGGGTGAGCGGCCCGTTTGACATGGCGAAGCTCGAAGGCCGCCTTAGCATCGAACTCGCTGGCATCGACAAGCAACTCCTGAACCTGGCGGGAGCGAAGAGCGGCATGGACTTCGGCAGCACCACCATCAGCTCGACGAACCAAATCGAGCTGGCCAAGGCCGGTTCGGTGATCACTGCCAGCGGCCAGTTGGACGTGAGCAAGTTCCAGTTGACGCGCACGAACCAGACGACGCCCCAATTAGACCTGCGCGCCGACTACAACGTCACGGTTGACCGCGCGCAGAGCAATGCTGTGGTTCGCACGCTGACGCTGACCGGCACCCAAAACGGCGCCGCACTGCTGAAAGCCGAGCTGGCCAACCCGATGCAGATCGGCTGGGGCAGCGCCAACAATGCCGTGGGCGACTCAACGCTGACGTTGGCCGTCTCAAGCCTGAACCTGGCGGACTGGAAGCCGTTCGTGGGCGACGCCGCGCCGGCCGGAATGGTGAACGTGAAAGCGCGCCTGCTNNCTGAAGCAGTTCAACCTGACGAGCTATAAGTTGGAAGTCGCGCGGCAGAACCAGACGCTGGTATCGGTATCCGGCTCAGGAACCTACGACAAGGTGAGCGAGGCGGCGGACATGCAGATCGCGGCCAAGGCAATGCTGGCGCCGTTGCTCCAAGCGCTGGCGCAACCGGATATGAGCGTCAGTTCCGGCACGGTGGATCTCACGGCCCACCTCACCCAAAAGCAGAAGACNNCCTCGACCTGTCCGGGACGTGCGACCCGGAGACCAAGACCACGGACATGCAGGTCGCTATCCAGTTGGCGCTCTCGCCGCTGCTCAAGGCTCTGCCGCAACCGGACACGAGCGTCGCTTCCGGCACCGTCGAGCTGAAAGCACACCTCACACAGAAGCAGGGCAATCAAGGCGTCACCGGCAATCTAGCGCTGGCGGATTTCACCGGCCAGTTTGGCAAGAACGCGGTCAGCAGTTTCGGCACCACGGCCGACTTCGACGTAGCCGTCACGCCGCAGCAAATCCAGCTCCGCAAGGCTGCGGGCAAGCTGACGCAAGGCACGAAAGCGGGCGGCACGTTCGACTTTACTGCGACGTATGACTTGACGAATAAGACCGCGTCCCTGACCGCCAAGCTCGCGGACATCAACCAGAACGGGGTGGGACAGTTCATCGAGCCGATGCTGGCGGATAAGAAGCTCGTCTCGGTCGCCATCAACGCCAACGCTTCCGCCCAGTACGACCCGAAAGGGGCATCAGCCGTGAAAGCAGATTTGCAGGTCGCCAACCTGGTGGTGAAGGATCCTAAGGGCCAGTTTCCCGCCACGCCGTTGGAAGCGAGGATGCAGGTGGATGCCTCAATAAGCAAGCAAGTGGCCAACGTGCGCCAGTTCCAGGTCACGCTGACGCCTACCGCGCGCGCGACCAACCAGGTGCAATTGAGCGGCCAGGTGGATATGTCGCAGACCAACGCCTACCAGGGGAACCTCAAGCTGGTGGCCGACTCACTGGACTTCACGAGCTACTACGACTTGTTCATGGGAGCGAAGCCGACCCCCGCGACCGGGACGGCGACCAGCCCCGCGCTTGCGCGCTCGACCGCGCCCGCAGCCGCACCCGGCGGAGCCAACAAGGAACCCGAGGCCATCAAACTGCCGCTCCACAACTTCACCGTCGAGGCGACCATCCGCCGGCTCTACTTGCACGAGGTGGAAATCGCCGATTGGCAGACAACGACGAAGATTGACGGCGGCCACGTGGTGTTGAATCCATTCAAGCTGACGCTCAATGGCGCGCCCGTGAGCACGACGCTCGATCTGGACCTGGGGGTGCCGGGCTGGAAATATGACTGGTCTCTCAGCGCGCAAGCCGTTCCGCTGGCGCCGCTGGTAAACTCGTTCCAGCCGGACCGCAAAGGACTGCTTAGCGGCACGCTGACCGCCCAGACGAAGGTGGCCGGCGCGGGGATAACCGGAGCCAGCCTGCAGAAGAACCTCAGCGGCCAGTTCGACATGAGTTCCACCAATCTCAATCTCTCGGTCGATAACATCCAGGGGAACACCTTCTACACGCGCTTCCTCAAGACGCTGATCAGCACCATCGGGGTCATCCCCGACCTGGCAAAGAACCCCGCGGCCACGGCCACGTCGTTGCTCTCAAGTTGGACCGGCCTGGGTGGCAGTAGCACCACGAACAGCAGCGGCGGCTTGACGGCGGACCTGAAGAAGTCCCCGATCAACTCGATCATTCTGCACGGCACTGCGGGCTCCGGCCGCGTGAATTTGCAGGCGGTGGTGCAAAGCCCGGCCTTTGAGGCCCAGGCCCACGACGGGATCATCACCCTGGCCGAGGTATTGACCAACTCCCCAGTCCAAATCCCCATCTCAGTTTCTCTCGAACGCTCGGTTGCGCAACGCATCAATATGGCGGGCAATACCCCCACCAACGCAGCCTACGCCAAGCTGCCTGACTTCCTGACGATGAAAGGCACCCTGGGCAACACCAAACCAGACTACGATAAAGTCGCCCTGGCCAGCGCCGTTCTGCAAGGGGTCGGCGGCAAAGGCGGCCAAGCCGGCTCTGCGCTCCAAAGCCTGGGCAGCCTCCTATCGGGAGGCGCGAACACCAATTCCGCCAGCAGCGCCAACCAATCCGGCAGCAAAGCGAGGGGGCTCTTGCAAGGAATCCTCGACAACAGCACGCCCGCTGCAACCAACGCTCCGGCCGCCACCAACCAAACGCCCGTCAAGAACCTGCTCAAGGGGTTCCTCGGGCGATAGGCTCGGCTGACCCACTTGGCTTTATCCGATAAGTATCCCGCCCTGGCTGGCGTTGCTGACCTGCTTCTGGTAACGGGCCAGCCAGCCGGACAGTTCGCGCTTCACCGGCTGCCAGGTCTGCTTGCGCACTGCCAGCTCGGCTTCGGGAACCAGCGCGTCGATGCGGCGGTTGGGGAAGTCGATGCGGATGCGGTCGCCGTTGCGGAGCAGGCCGATAGGGCCGCCTTCCTCGGCTTCGGGTGAGACGTGGCCGATACAGGCCCCCGCCGTGCCGCCGCTGAAACGGCCATCCGTAACCAGGGCAACCTTGTCACCCAAACCCATGCCCACGATGTAGCTGGTGGGCGAGAGCATTTCCTGCATGCCCGGCCCGCCGCGCGGTCCTTCGTTGCGGATGACGGCGACGTCGCCCGCCTTGACCTTGCCGGCGAGGATGCCTTCGCAGGCGTCGTCCTGGCTCTCGAAGATGACCGCGGGACCCTCGAAGATGAAGCCCGCGCCGCAGTTCTGCTTGAACGCCTCGCTGATGCCCGCGGTCTTGACCACGCAGCCATCCGGCGCGAGTTGACCGTAAAGGACGGCTAAGCCGCCGTCTTGTGTATAGGCGGTGTCTTTCGTGCGGATGCAGTCCTGCGCGTTAAACATAAACGCCGAGTCGTAAGGCATGAGGCCGCTGGGCTGGGCCTCCTTAATCTGCTCGGGCCGGCGATCGTGATAGGCTTTGTTAATCTGCCAGCCGCGCAGCCGTCCGGTGCGCACCAGGCAGCCCACCTTCTTCTCCTCGCCTTTGGCGTATTGCCACATGACCAGCACCGGCGTCTGCTTGAGCTGTCCCAGCTCGGCGCGCACGAGTCCTTTGGCCTCGGCTAGCTTCTCCTTGAGCCCGGCTTCGATGGCCGCCCGGCCTTTCCAGGTCGTGGTTTCGTCCCCCTGGAACTCACCCTCGGCGGTGAACAAGGCGGCCGCGGCGGCCGCGTCGCCCGCGTTAAACGCCGCGGCGAAGCGCCAAAGCGTTATGGCGCGCAGGTCACCGGGGAAGAACAGCAACGGCTTGGGCGCCAAGTTGCCGCTGGCGGTGCGGGCCGTGGCGCCGAGTTTATCGTTCGGGTCGAGCACCAGCGCAGAGCAGCCGGCGATGCGCGAGGTTTTGGCCCAGTCGGTGCACTTCTCCGAGCGGATGTCCCACTCGTCAATGTTCTCGCCGATGGTCTTGCCCGTAACCGTTTTGCAGGTCAGGGTGAGCGCGCCCATGCGCTTGAGTTCGCCCAGGATGGTATGGATACCCCCGGCACGATGCACGTCCTGCACGTGGTAATTCGAGGAGGGCGACACTTTGCAGACGCACGGCACACGCCGTGAGATGTCGTCGATGCGCTTAATGTCGTAGGGGATGCCCGCCTCACGCGCGATGGCCAGTGTGTGGAGAATGGTATTGGTCGAGCCGCCCATCGCCACGTCGAGAGCGATGGCGTTGTCGAAGGCTTCGATCGTGGCAATGTCGCGCGGCTTGAGGTCCGCTTCGACCAGTTTGATGATGGCGCGGGCAGCGCGCTCATAGACGGCTTCGCGCTCCTTGGAGACGGCGAGGACGGTGCCGTTCCCCGGCAGCGCCATGCCGAGCGCCTCGCAGAGGCAGTTCATCGAGTTGGCTGTGAACATGCCGGAGCACGAGCCGCAAGTCGGGCAGGCGCTCTGTTCGAGCTTCTGCAGGTCCGCGGCGGTAATTTTGCCCGCCTGCAGCTCCGCCACGCCTTTGAACACGGAGATGAGGTCCGATTTCTGCACCGCGGGCTGGAGGTGGGCAGGCAGGTCGCCTTCGGTGGCCTGTTGCGCGATGCCGGCGGCCATCGGCCCGCCGCTGACGAAGACCGTCGGGATATTGAGGCGCATGGAGGCCATGAGCATGCCCGGCACGATCTTGTCGCAGTTCGGGATGCAGACCATGCCGTCAAAGCAATGGGCGCGCACCATCGTCTCGACGCAGTCGGCAATTAACTCACGCGAGGGCAGCGAATACTTCATGCCTCCGTGCCCCATCGCGATGCCGTCATCCACCCCGATGGTGTTGAAGATGAACGGCACGCCGCCCGCCTCGCGGACGAGGCGTTTGACCAGCATGCCGACCTCGTTCAGGTGGGCGTGGCCGGGGATGCAGTCGGTGTAAGAGTTGCAGATCGCGATAAACGGCTTGTCCCAATCCGCCTCAGATTCAATCGAGCCGGTGGCCCGCAGCAGCGAGCGGTGGGGCGCGCGTTCAAAGCCTTTCTTAATGATGTCAGAGCGCATAATGTTCAGATTCCAGGTTGTATTATCGACGGCCTAAATGCCGGCGCAAGCTAACAGGCCCCAGCGGGCTTGTCACGCGCCGGAAAGCGTGGCCCGCCGTTACAGTGCAGAGCGGTGGCAGTGCCGAGATGCGCCGCGGCCGAAATGAGCGGAATAATCTCCTCCCGCGCCGACTCCCGCCGGGCCGGTTTAGAGCTCGGAACTGGCAGCCGGTGGCGGCGCGCAGGAATTTAATACTTGCCAGCCGGGTGATAAAGGGTAAAAGGGAGACCGGAAAAAGGTCGAGAAGGTTGGCTGAACGGTTGTCTGGTTTTCGAGACTATGAGAAGAGATGGTGAGTTTGTAACAAGCTGCTGGCTGTGGATTACGAGAACTAAGCGGCGGGTCAGAAGACTTGATCCCGCTGCACAACGCCTTGCCTGTTTATGATTTACCACGAAAAAACCCCTACCCTTGAAGAAATCCGGGCCGACCGGCCCGAGCCATATCCAATGGCGCATCCCGCCGTCGCCCGGGAGCCTAACAACCGGCCAGTCCGCCGGAAAGTTGCGGCCGACGGGCAACCGTGCGCGTTGCTGAGGAAGGCCAGGGATTTCAAGACCGCCGACCAACTGCGGAAGATCGGGCTCTACCCGTATTTTCGCACCATTTCCTCAGCGCAGGACACTGAGGTCATGATCGAGGGCAAGAAGGTCCTGATGCTGGGGTCCAACAGTTACCTGGGCCTGACCAACCACCCGAAGATCAAAGCCGCAGCCCAGGCCGCCGTGGAGAAATACGGCACCGGGTGCGCCGGCTCGCGCTTCCTCAATGGCACACTGGACATCCACCTGGAGCTGGAAGAAGTCCTGGCCAAACTGGTCAACAAGGAGGCCGCGCTGCTCTACAGCACCGGGTTCCAAGTCAACCTCGGCGTCATCAGCGCCCTGGTCGGCAAGGGCGAATACGTATTGGGCGACAAAAGCAACCACGCCAGCATTGTCGAGGGCTGCCTGGTCTCGCAGGGCAAGTTCCTGCGCTTCGCGCACAGGGACATGGCCGCGCTCGAAAGCCGTCTCCAGAAACTCGAACCCGAAGCGGGGAAACTCATTGTCGCGGACGGCGTCTTCAGCATGGAGGGCGACATCATTCCGTTGCCGGAACTCTGCCGCATTGCCGGCGAATACGGCGCGGCCGTGATGCTGGATGACGCCCACGCGATCGGCGTGCTGGGCAAGAACGGCGCCGGCACCGCCAGCCATTTCGGGCTGACCGAGCAGGTCCACCTGATCATGGGCACGTTCAGCAAATCCCTCGCCAGCCTGGGGGGGTTCATTGCCTCCGATGCGGAGACGATCGACTACCTGAAACACCATTCCCGGCCCCTCATTTTCAGCGCGAGCATGAGCCCGGCCAACGTCGCTGCCGTGCTAGCCGCAGTTGAGATTATGAAACAGGAGCCGGAACGCCTGGCTCAGCTCTGGCGCAATACCCACCGAATGAAGCAGGGTCTCCGCGACCTGGGCTTTAACCTCGGTGACTCGGAAACTCCTATCCTGCCAGTGTATTGCCGGGATCTGATGCTCGCCTTCAAGCTCTGCAAGCGCCTGCAGGAAGAGGGTCTCTTTGTCAACCCCGTGGTCTCACCCGCGGTGGCCCCCGGACAGGAACTCATTCGTATCAGCCTGATGGCAACGCACACGGACCGGCAGGTCGATTTCGCCCTGGACAAGCTGGGCAAGGTAGGCAAAGAGTTCGGTCTGATTTAATTGAAGATCTTGCTCACAGGAGCGAGCGGGTTCGTCGGCAGCCATATTCTCGATAGCCTCTGTGCGCGCGGCCTGGCCACGGTTCTCCTGCTCAGGCCCACCAGCAACAAACAGTTTATCGCCTCCCATTTGCCTGACGTCGAGCTGCGCTCCGGCTCGATCGGCGATCCCGAAAGCCTGCGGCAGGCCATGGCCGGCATCACCCATGTCATCCATTGTGCCGGCGCGACCCGGGCGAGCCGGGTGTCCGGGTTTTACGAGGTGAACCAGGGCGGGACACGCAATGTCGTTGCCGCCGTCAACGGCCAGGCCGGCCGGGTGCAGCGGCTCGTGCATATCTCCAGTCTGGCCGCCGCGGGACCGGCGCTGCCTGAAGCTCCCGCCCGTGAAGATGCCCCCCCTCACCCCATCTCCGAATACGGCAAGAGCAAGCTGGCGGGTGAACTCGAAGTCAGCAACCACTGCCAGGCCGCGTATGTCATTCTGCGCCCGCCCGCGGTTTACGGGCCGCGGGACGCGGAATTCCTGCGATTGTTCAAGGCGGTGAAGAATCATGTGCTGCCAAAGCCCGGCACCGCGCAGACGCTCAGTCTGGTCTTCGTGAAAGACCTTGCGGAAGCTGTCGTGACCTGCCTCCAGCACCCTGCCGCAGCCGGGAAAACATATTTCGTCGCCGCCCGGGAAACCGTAACCGCGCGGCGCATGGCGGACGAGATTGCCGCCCAGATGAAGGTCTGGACGGTGCCCCTGCCGCTGCCCACAGCCCTGTTATGGCCAATCTGCCTGGCCCAGGAAGTCATGTCGCGCCTGACGGGCAAGCCCAGTGTTCTGGGCCTCCAGAAATTCGCCGAGCTGCGCGCGCCGGGCTGGGTGTGCGACCCAACCCGGCTGGAGCAGGAGACGGGTTATGCTTGCGCCACTACGCTTAAACCAGGAATCACCGCGGCCCTGGCCTGGTATCGACAGCAACATTGGCTGTGAAGAATTACATCTTTGTTGATTACGCGACTCAAGCCTACGCGGCCCTGGTGGGGCTGCTGATCCTGTTCTTTCACAACAGCACTGTGCCGGGTTGGCCCCGGCTGCTGGGCGCTCACGTGGCCTGCCTGGTGCTGGTCCATCTTCTGATTCAGGCTCATGCGCGATGGCAAACTGCGCCGGTGCTCGATTTTCTCCGCCACTTCTATCCAGTCCTGCTTTACACAGCGTTCTTCTGCGAGACGGGCTTGCTGAACCGCATGTTCTTCCCGGAGTACCTTGATCCGATGGTAGCACAATGGGAGCAGTCGCTGTTTGGCTGCCAACCCAGCGTTTTGTTCATGCAGAAGCTTCCCTGGCTGGCCGTCAGCGAGATCTTTTATGCCTCCTACTTCTCGTATTATGTCATGATCGTCGGCGTGGGAATTGCCCTGTTCCTGCGCAACCGCCGGCATTTCTTCCACTATGTGTCGGTGGTCTCCTTCGTGTTCTATGTCTGCTACCTGATTTACATCATCCTGCCCGTGATCGGGTCCCGGGCGTTCTTTCACCAGGTGGAGGGCTATGCGCTGCCCGAGGTAACCCAGCGGCTGGCCGTAACCGACGTTTATCCCGAAGCCGTTCAAGCCGGGCTCCTCTTTCGCCTCATGAAGTGGGTTTATCGCGTGTTCGAGGCCCCGGGGGCGGCTCTGCCCAGCAGCCATGTGGCGGTGGCCTTATGCACGGTGTCTTTCTCCTTCCGCTATCTGAGGCGCATCCGTTATGTCCACCTCGCGGTCGCCCTGCTGCTCTGCCTTTCCACCGTGTATTGCCGCTACCATTACGTCGTGGACGTCCTGACCGGCCTGGTCGCTGCGGCCGTGCTGATCCCCACGGGCAACTGGCTCTATTTCAGGTTCAGCAAACCCGAGCCGGAAAGCCAGTTTGATTGCCATCCGCCAGCGGAAAGAGGGCGATAGGCGGAGCCGCAAGGGGCGGGTGATTGGCCGCGTAATCGGTCTGTGACGGCGGTAGCGCGCCGCTTCAAAACGCTTTTGCATCCGGTGGGCCAAAGCCTATACTACCGGCCCGGTCAGCCGGCGGCGGCTGACCTGGCCCTTTATTATGCTGATTCATATCCTGAAATCGAAGATCCACCGCGCGCGGGTCACGGGAGGCAACGTGAACTATGAAGGTAGTCTGGGCATCGCCCGGGACCTCATGGACAAAGTCGGACTGCTGCCTTACGAAAGAATCCTCTGCGGCAATATGGCGAACGGCGAGCGCTTCGAGACCTACGCCATTCCCGCCGAAGCCGGTTCCGGCCAGATCATCCTCAACGGCGCCACCGCCCTGCTCGGCAAGCCGGGCGACCGGCTCACCATCATGAATTTTGCCGCCGTGGATGCCGCGGAGGCCAAATCCTGGAAGCCAAGAGTGATCGTGCTGGGCGAGGACAACTCCATCGTCAAGTAATCCCCCGCCGCCCGCTGTGAAACCAAAGCTCTTAGTGGTGGAACTTTGGGGCCTGGGCGACCTGATCATTGCCTCCCCGTTTCTCCAGGCGGCGAGCCAGAAGTATGAGGTGACCCTGGTGGCGAAACCGTACGCGCTGGACCTGCAAAAGCGGTTCTGGCCACGCGTGCGGTTGGTGCCGTTCACCGCGCCGTGGACCGCATTCAAGTACATCAACAAGTACCGCTTGTGGGCCTGGCACTGGGGGGAAATGCTGCGGCTGCGCAATGGACTGGCCGCCGC
>PLZQ01000516.1:26172-58004 GCA_003152225.1 Limisphaerales bacterium
GAGGTCCTGGTGCACACCGGCGCGGGCCAACCGGTGCGCGTCTGGCCCCTGGACCGGTATCGCGAGCTAGTCGCCCGGCTGCGCCAGCAGCGTTATCACGTGCAAGTTGCCTGCGATCCGGATCAACAGCGTTGGTGGCTCGAGGCCGGCGAGAAGAACGTGGCCACCCCGCGCAGGGTCGCCGAGTTCCTGGCGCTGGCGGACCGCGCGGGAGCGTTCATCGGAAACGATTCCGGGCCCGGCCACCTGGCCGCCTCTTGCGGAGTGCCCACCTTCACCTTGTTTGGCCCGCAAATGCCCGAATGGTTTGCCCCGCTGCATCCCGCCTCGGAGTGGCTGGAAGGCAAAGCCTGCCCGTATAAGCCTTGCTCGGATTACTGCCGATTTCCGATCGCTTGTTGCATGGCTAATTCGAGCACGGAGGAAGTGTGGACGCTGGTGAAGGGATTCCTGGCGCGAAACCTGGCTGCCCGGTAGCGGGTGATCTCTTCAGCTCATGGCGCGACCCCAGGGCTCTCGGGCTTTAGGCTTTCCATCGCTTGGGGGTCACTTGGGTCTTCCTGCTCGGCGGGAACGGTCCAGACCACGTCCACCGGTTCGAGGGTTCGCAGGACCTCGTTTACGCTCTTGACCAAAGCCCCGTATTCCCTGAGCCGCGCCAGCTCGTCAGCCACGGTGTGTTCCGGAATTCCGAACTGGGTGCGATAGTCTTCGGTGACGATGAAGACGATGCGCTGCTGCGAGTCGGCACCGACCGCCTTCAGCTCCACGCCGATCCCTTCGATGCTGGATTCCAGCGTCCCTACAATGGCGACCGCGTTACGGAATCGAGCAATATGCCCTCGGTTGAGATAGGCCAGCCCGCCTTTCTGGGTAAGAAACACCCCGCGAAAGGCCGGGTCGCAGACATCGTCCACGTCTCCCAGGCTGCAGGCCCAGCAAGGAATGGGCCCGAACATGCCTTCGCACGAATTGCCGAAATGCTCGGCTATCCTGCGGTAAAGCAAGCAGGTGAACCCAGGATGCTGAAGCAATGGACGGCCCAGGACGGCTTGCAGCCATGAATTCGCCGAAGGCATGATCAGGTGCGCCGATTGGGCGGCGAGCTCTCCGCCGCCGGTCTTTACGAAGACGAGCCTGACAGGCGCATTGGGCCGGCTGACCACCGGCTTAGGCTTTGGAACTTCGACTGGTTTCGTTTCGGCGCTTGAAGACGGTCCTGTCAGGGGCGGCGGTATGGGCCGCTCCGCCGCCGCCGGCGCCATAACCTGGATCGGCGCGGGTCTTTCGCTCGCTCCACCGGGCTGGGACGAAGCCTTGCGGCGCTGATTGATCGCGGGATGATTGAACACAGCCGTCAGGTCCATCGCCGTAAGCCGCATGTAGTTTACCGGTTTGCTCAAGTCGATGAATCTCACCTCGCCCTCCTCCCCCGTCACCGTTACGACGGCTTCCGGCCCTTCATCGAGATAGCGCTCGCCCCCGTCGGGGGTCCGGCGTTTGAAAATCAAGTTCGGCGGCGACAGCTTGATCACCAGGTCTTTGGGCAACAGGCCGCATCTGTCCGGGGATTGCAGCAACCCCAAAGACTCCTCATTAAATGGGCGCCGGCGGTGGTCGCTGACGCCGCCCACTTTGGCCGCGAACTGGATGTCATAACCCGTCGGGGAGGCTGCATTGGTGAACACCACCACATCCTTGCCCTGGCCGAGCGAGGCCGTCGAGCGGTAGCGGTCGTTGAGGGCCTTCTCAAGTTTGCTGGCGTCGTTGTTGCCCTTCTCGAAGCTGAAGAATTCCCCGTCCAGTTCCACCCAGTCGTGGAGCGCGCCCACTTGCAGCGTGCGCGGTTTGTGCATGAGGCCCTGGTTGATGAGATCGTTAATGCCGGGCAGGTTCAACCCAACCACGGCCAGCGTCTCTTTCCCTTGGAGGCAGTTGATGTGCGCGTGCCCTCCCTTGTCAACCTCCACCCGGAAGCGCGGGAGGAGATTCTCCGAGCCGGCCGAGGCCTCGTGCTCGGCGGATGGCGGTTTCGCGTGGGCCTTTTGTTGTGCCAGATCTATGGTCCCTCGGGCGAGGGATAGCCACTGGTTCAGGAGCCTTTGCAGCTTGGAGGTCCCGGCGGGGTCTTTCATTGACGCTATCTCGCCCGCCACTTTTACGTGGTCGAAGGTGATTTCCAAGCCGGTTGGGGTTCCCGGCAGCTTCCCTCGGGCTCGCCACTTATAGACATCCAGTTGGCTCCAGTTTCGCTGCGGCAACAGCTCAATGGTCTCCCCTCCCAGCGTCATCGTATAGACTTCGATCTCCTGGCCGGTTCCCAGGACGATGATGCTCTTGCTGACGATGATCTCATCCCGCTGAGCGGGCTGGGGTGGTGCTGAGGCCAGCGTTTCCAGGTCATTCATAGGCCGAAACCTTCTTCACTGGGAGATGGATCAACGGCTGGGGCCCGCTCCGCCTGGCTGAGCCGAGTCGGCCCTCGGTTGCAGGTTGTTTGCTCCAGTTCATCAAGTGAGACCAGGAGTGCGCTATACGCCGACCGAGTCGGCAGCTATTCTAATGCTTCAGGCTTGCTATTGCAAGCCTCCTTTTTGGAGGGATTTGGCCCGCATTCCCCCACAAATGCGGACTGCCGCCCCCCCGATGCCCCCGAACACGCGCAGCGTCTTGGACTGCGGCAGCCCTCTGCCGCTTTTAGGCCCGCCCCGTGGTTCTTGATGGTGTCGTAGATGTCCCGGCCGGCAATCTGCACGATGGTGTTGGCAGAGCTGCCAACGCCTTTCCGACACAGATTAACCGCCGCCTGGTCTCACCGCCCCGTCCGGCGGGGCGGCTGGGGGCTACTGGAGTTGGCCCACGCGCACTCGATAGAAGGTCTGCGGATTTGTCGGTCCGACCGTTACAGTATATGGCGACGTGGCCAGTGTATTGGCCGTCCAAGGGCCGGACAGATTGGTCGCCTGCTCCAAAAACCCAAGGTTTCCCCAATCCAACTGAACGGTATTGCTCCCTAACGACTGGATTTGCAGCGTAACCGGCGGCAACACGCCCAAGGCGGCATTGTAGAGTGTTTCGAGCTGGCTCATGGTCAGCGCTTGCTTAAACACGGCCATATTGGCAATCGCTCCGTTGAAACCTTGGGATCCGTCAGGAATGTTCGGGTTATTCCCAATCGTCTCGGGGCCGCCAAATGCCATGACTGCATTGGTGAACGGGAATATGCTGTTGTTTCCAGGATACAAATTGGATGCGGGGAAGGCCCCGTTAGGCCACGTTTCTGCCGGGTCACCATTGAACACAGTAAGAATTGTATCGGATGGATCGATCTGCAGGGCCACCATGGACCATACGCCCACCGGCGGCATGATTCCCGAATCCCAGAAGAAGAAGGCGGCCGAGCTATTTTCGTTCCATGTGTAACCGAGATCCACATTGCCGGGCAAACCCGCCCCGGTGCCACCATTATAGTAATAATTGATGCCGGCAAATGTGCTGTTGTTGGTGCCGGACCAAAGGATTGCGGCGTTATAATTCTGAAGCGCCGGCGGATTTACCCAGAACGTGAACGTCACCGTGTCGGTGTTCAAGTTCCAGGGCGCGACAGTAATCTGGGAGTTGGTGTCGGACGGAGTAAAAAGCGCGGCGGCATTATTGAGCGCAAATCCGGGATAGCCGTTCGTCGCACACGGGCCCCCCACCCCGTCATACGCATTCGTCACGTCAATCCCGTAAGCGCCGTTATACGCCCCCGCGTTATCCAGCGCGAGCAGGTTGTTCGTCGCGGGGTTTCCGCTCTCGGCGAACCGGTAGTAGGCCAGCGGCCCAGCGGCCAGAACCACCGCGTCATAGGCGCTTTGACTCGTAACCGGCAAAACCGTCAGCGAGGAAACCGAGCTGGTTACCGACAAGGAGCTGCTGGTCAGAACTACCGTGTAATTTGCCGTGTCGGTCGTCTGCAAGTTGCTGATCTGCATATTCGCTGTGGCCGAACCGGTAATCCGGCCGCCGTCAGACAGAGCCGCCCCGTTCTTCTGCCATTTCAAAGTCGGGGACAATCCGGACACGTTGACGGTGAAGTGGGCGGTCAAACCGCCAAACAGGACCTGCGGTGTGGGCGTCGCCACGGGAGCAATCACGGTCAGCGTTGCCGGTGGACTGCTGGTTACGCCCCCCAGAGAATTGTTGATCACCACCTGATACTGGGCCGCGTTGGCCGCAGTCGCGCCACTGAGGGTCAATGTCGGCGTGGCCGAACCCGTAATGTTGCCGTGATCGGTCAGATTCGTGAATGTGCCACCGCCAATGGGGGCTGCCCTCCATTGGTACGTGGGCGCAGGACTGGCCAATGCCACGACGCTAAGCTGCACCGTTGATCCCACCGCGTTGGTTTGGGACGCTGGCTCCACGTAGATGATCGGCGCCCCCACTTCGTTGGTTGCCCCGGCGGGAATTCCGACGCCTGGGGTTGTTTCATAGGCGTAATCCACCAGCGTGAAAGTTCCCAGGTTGTTGTTGTAAATAAGCTGCGCCCACCCGAAATTCGTAATGGAAAGACCGGTGTTGTCATACATCTCCAGCCCTACGTAGCCCTCAGTGGGGCTATTGACCCCCCACGCACCAATAACTGGATACTTCGGGTCAACGTCGCCTTGGTTGTCTTGATTGAGGTAGGCCCCAGCGTTACCAGGAGCGGTGTCGGGCACCGGCGCAAGGTAACTGGAATCAATCATGGTGCCGAACGGTGTGACCGGCAACCCGTACCATCCGTCGGATGCCATTTGGGCCAGCACGGTGGAGCCGGGGACACTGTCAGGAGTTCCCGCGATGTACGGCTTGTTGGAATTTGAACTGTTGAACCCGACTGTAAAATCATCCATGCCGTCACCGTTCAAATCAAATTGAATGGTCGCGCCGGAGCCTTTGGGCAAGGTGGTATTGATCAAGCCGGAGTAAGTGACGGCGCCTTGGGCCATTCCGGCTGCCAGCGCGGAGACGGAGACGAGGGAAACACTTTGTTTTCTATTCATGGTGTGCCTTGCAGATTTTGAGGCTCTGCGGATTATCGTTTGTGTTAACGCCCGGAATCGTGCAAACTATAGCGCCAAGCGCGCTATTTGCAAGCACGACAGCGAAAAAGATCGCCCGGCCCGCATCCCCCACCAATGCGGGACTGCCGCCCCCTCCGATGCTCCCGAACACGCGCAGCGTCTTGGACTGCGGCAGCCCTCTGCCGGTATTAGCCGCGCCCTGTGCCTCCGAGCATCCCTGCCAGCCTCCGGCCCCACCCCACTCCGCTCCCCGACTTTGGACTTTGAACCTTGGACTTTAGACTAGTGTCAACGCAGCGCGGCCAGGTATTCCAGCTTCCTGACAAGACAGAAATGTGGGATATACCGGACATGGCAAAAACGAACCGCATCAAGCCAATCCAGACAGTCCTGGCCGGAAAGATCGAGCCGGCTCCCAAGGAGTAACACAGGAAACACATTTGTATGCGAGACCGGCTGACCAAAGAGCGCCGAAGCTGGAACATGAGCCGGATTCGGGGAAAGGACACCAAGCCTGAAATGGTTGTTAGATCGCTGTTGCACCGGATGGGCTACCGGTTCCGGCTGCACGGGAAAGGCCTGCCAGGGCGACCGGACATTGTTCTGGCGCGGCATAGGATTGTGGTTCTTGTGCACGGATGTTTCTGGCACAGACACCGCGGCTGCAAGAATTGCACGACGCCGACCAATAATCGGAAGTTCTGGGTGAAGAAGCTGGAGGGGAATGCGGCGCGGGACCGGCTAAATCGCCGCGCATTGGTCAGGCTCGGTTGGAGGGTCGTCGTTATCTGGGAGTGTGAGACGGCGAATCCAAAGAGTTTGGACCGTGTTCAAAAGCGTCTGCAGAAAGCCCTGGTTTGAATGCTGGCGCGATGGCTCGGGCTCTTCTTCAGGGCTGGCTCGAAACGGCCCCCGCTGGCGGCGGTGCTGCGGCGGCGAACAGTTCTACAAGATCTCGCACGTTCTTGAGCCTCCGCCCGCCTGCACCGCGCAATTGCTGCCAGGACCGACTGGCGAAAACCCGGGCTTCGTCCTTGCGCCGTGCTGCAAGCCACCCCCGCCCGGTCAGCGCCTCCAGTTCCCCCAAGGTGCGAAGGTCGTTGATGAAGTGGTGGCGGACGCGCTCCCACGTCTCAGCAGCAGCATCCAACGAAGTTGTGGTGCCGAGAAAGGATGTTTCCGCCCATTCGCTTTCCCATGCCGGATCAAGTGCGATAGCCTGTTGGGAGAAGCTGTCTCAGCACTCGCCCTTCTTCGACCACTCGCCGACGTTCCCAGCCGTTTGCGTGAGATGCTGGTAGGCGGTTTGACACACGATCTTGATTGCTTCCTGGGTCGCAGCGGGAACCTTCTGTTCGTCCCAGATGCGGCTGAGGTTTATCCGATGTTCAGACCGCGTTGCCAACCACGCCAAGACGTAAGCGACCGTGTTTGCGCGGTAGTCTTCCAGGCCAAGAGCTGAGAAGAGCTTTTCCGCTGCTCGGAAAAGAACCGCCTTGGCTATGATTTGCTTGTAGCAATTCTCGTTCACTTCAGGCTCGCCGTCGTCTTCAAGTCGCTCGGCGAAGGCGATGAAGTTCTTTTCAGCGCCCCGGCACACCAGGTAGGGGAGACCGAACCAGGTTTGCTCATACTTTGCCAGATCGGTCTTGGTAAACTTACGCTCCGGGGGATTGTCCTGTACCCATGCGCGAATTCGCGCCGGGGTGCCTTCCCTTGCCTTGTCGTCCGCGTAGGAGCCGCGGGCACGCTCGTAATACCAGTGTGTTCCCGACTAGAACACGACTTCTTGGCTCTTCTGGTAGCCTGTTTCGCAATTAATGGGCCAAGAAAGCATGAACATTGTTGGCGCTCGGGTAAAAGAAGCGCGCTTGCGCCGCAAACCATCGCTCACTCAGGACGAGCTTTCTGGTCAACTCGCCAAACTCGGTATCGCCATTGACCGAGCAGGAATATCCAAAATCGAGATCGGAGTGCGATGCGTCCTCGACTACGAGGTGAAGGCTTTAGCCAAGGCGCTTGCTGTTACGCCAGAATGGCTGCTCGGCGCGGAAGGGTGAGCCATGCCGGCTTATTATCGCGCTACCCTCGCCGAATTCCGTGTAGATGACCCGAAGCGGATTCTCGGCTTGCTAACTGCCGCAAGTGGAGAAAGCGGGTTCGCGGAGTTAAAGCACAGGCAGACCAAGGCGTGGCAGGCTGAAATTGGGATGCTAAAGACAGCAGCAGGCTTGCTTGTGGAAGACGACAATGCGAGGGCGCATTGGACATTGCTTCTCGAATACCCAATTCCCAGGCGTCGCGGGCGCATTGACGCCGTACTCCTCGCAGCCGACATAATTTGCTGCCTTGAGTTCAAAACCAAGGAGCAACGCCACCGTCGCCAGACAGAGCAGCAAGTAGAAGACTACGCGCTCGATTTGCGAGATTTCCATGAGCAGAGCCACGGTCGCCGTATCATTCCATTTGCTGTCTCCGCTAAGGCAATCGCAGAACCGCCGACTGTTGCTCCTGCGGATTGGATTGACGCCGTTCGCCCCATCTGGCTCGCAAACGCATCTGACCTCGCGTCGCAAATTGCGGTTGCAGTTAGGGCGGAGAGTGATCCCAAGAATTCGATCATCGGGGGCGCTGCGTGGGATTTGTCAGCCTATCGGCCCGTCCCCACCATCGTGGAAGCTGCGGAGGCTCTCTACGCTGGACACAACGTGCGGGAAATTGCGCACTCACACGCTGGCGCAATCAACCTTACTCTCACTTCCGACAAGCTCATCGCAATCATAGAGCAGGCGCAACGTGAACGATTGAAAGTAGCCTGCTTCGTAACAGGCGTCCCTGGCGCGGGCAAGACCCTGGCTGGACTCAATGTCGTGCATAATCCGACACTGCGACAGGACGGGCGACCATCGCCGGTTTTCCTTTCTGGCAACGGCCCGCTTGTAAAGATTGTTTCCGCAGCCATCGCGCGAGACTTCAAACGTCGCAAGCACGCCGATGGAGGCGAACGAACGGTCAGCACCTTCATCCAAAACGTCCATTCATTCGTTCGTGAGGCAACGGACAAACCTGACAAGCCGCCGTTTGAGCACGTCGTCCTCTTCGATGAAGCCCAGCGTGCGTGGAATACTGCTCAAAACGAGAAGAAGACGGGCCAGAACATCTCCGAGCCTGAGACCATGCTCTCAATTATGGACAGGCATGCGGATTGGGCCGTATTGGTTGCCTTGGTTGGAGGCGGCCAAGAGATCCACAATGGCGAAGCCGGGCTTGCTGAGTGGGGACGGACGCTGCGCACAAGATTCCCGCACTGGCGAGTGGCTGTGTCACCCAAAGCCCTGAGCGGAGATACGAGCGTGGCCGGGCACCGCCTTTTTGACGACGGAGACAGAGGAGCCTTATCGATCCAGCCCGAGTCAGCGCTTCATCTGGATGTCTGCCTTCGTTCGTTTCGAGCGCAGCGGGTAACGGAATGGGTGGATGCCGTGTTGAATGGCAATGCCGAAACAGCCACGAGCATCATCGGCGACGTTCAGGAATTTCCAATCGCGCTCACACGCTCGCTCGCCACCGCGCGTGCGTGGCTGCGGGAACACACACGCGGGCTCCGCCGCTGCGGGCTGGTTGCAAGCTCCGGTGCCCTCCGTTTGCGCCCGCATGGCTTGGAGCTGTCATCGGGATTTAGGCAAGGTAACCGCGACCTCTATGTTCATTGGTTTCTGGACCTGCCGCCTGATATCCGCTCATCCAATCAGCTCGAAGTCGCTGCATCCGAATTCGAGTGCCAGGGCTTGGAACTCGACTGGGTTGGTGTCTGCTGGGGTGGCGATTTCACGTTTGACCATCCCGCAGGCGGATGGTCGTTCCGCAGTTTCAGCGGCAGCCGTTGGGGTGACGTCGGCAAGGAGGTTGACCGGCGCTATTTGCTCAACAGCTATCGGGTGCTTCTCACGCGTGCTCGCGAGGGATTGGTGATTTGGATTCCTTCAGGAGACATGACCGACCCAACGAGGCCAGCGAGCTGGTTTGATGCGACTGCGGACTACTTGAAACGCTGTGGCCTGCCATTGCTTTAGAGTTGACGCCAAGCACCATCCGTCAAGTAGTGGATTTCCGTGCAGCCTGCGTAGCCACGCCCGAAATCATCCAACGGCGCGAAGGCGCGTTGCGAATCGCAGTTGTCCGACAGTCCTTCGTAATAGATTTCACCATCGTCATCAAGCAGACGGAAGCGGTGTTTGATCTCTGCGATTTTGGTTTCGTCGAAGTTGCAACTGGACGTGCCAACCTTCTTGCCAGCATCAATTTGGTCGATTGTGATTGTCCACATAGCTTTGCCTCAGTTGAAGACGGGGGGTTCAATTCCTTCCGCGACCAGCGGGGGCACGGCGTTGCCGATGAGGCGGTACGCCTGGGTGCGAGATTGTGAGAAGCGGAACCAATCGGGGAAGCTCTGGATGCGCGCGGCCTCGCGGGCTGTCAGGGAGCGGTTCTGTGTTGGGTGGATGAACATCAAGTCATCCTTGCTCAGGTGAGCGACAATGGTGCTGCACGGGTGCCAGCGACCCTGCCAAGTGTATCGGTCTTTGAAACTGGACTTGTCGTATGGGAACTCAAACTCGACGCCCCGTACGCGCATGGCGGTGGCGGAAGTTTCACCCTCTCTGAGTCGTGCAAAGTCGCGCAGGTCGCGCTCCGAGTGGTGGCGAGCGACGTGACTCGTGAGTTTCTTGGCTCGGTCGATTTCCAGCACATTGCAGAGATAGCGAAGGGCGGAACCCTCCTGGTGCTCGACATGCTCGACGCGACGAATAAGGTCGTAGTCGCGTTCCTGCTCACCGCTTCCAGCACGGAGGATGGGCAGGTCACCGATTGCGTCCCAAAGACAGGGGCGTGGCACAGCGTGGGGGGCGTGCTGTAGCTCGGGCAGAAAATATCCAGGCAGGTCGCTGCGGACGCCGATGATGAGCTGGCGATGGCGTTTCTGGGGGACCCCGAGTTCCCAGGCGTCTTCCACTTGGCTATGGACGCGGTAGCCGGGGCGGCCCTGGGCACGGCCCAAAGCGCGCGCCTCCTTTTGAACGGCAGTGAAGTATGCGCCCCCGACGGCACTCCGAAGGCCGAGGACATTCTCCATGACAAAAATGCGCGGCTGAAAGAAGCCGACGTAGCGGAGAAACTCGCGGTAAAGGTGCCGGCGTGGGTCAGCGATGAGACGCGGGCCGCTGTTGGCGCCGTCCACCCGCCGGACCTTGCTGAAGCCTTGGCAGGGCGGCCCGCCGACGATCACGTCCACACCGAGCCTGGCAGAAGAACCAGGCCAGATTAGTTCGGCGAGCTTTTCCGGGCCGAATGTGGTCAGGTCTTTGTGGAGGATGAATGGGACATCAGGAAAATTCCGGTCGAATGTGGCAATAGCCTCCGCGTTAAAGTCAATTGCGGCGAGGACGGCGAACCCGGCGCGCTGCATGCCGAGGCTGAATCCCCCACAGCCACAGAACAAGTCGATGCAGGTCAGTGGTGGCCGCCCTCCGCTCATGTACCGACACCCTCCATAAGTTTTGCCGGGCTGATGCCGAGTGCTTTGGCCAGGCGTGCAACGTTCTTCACGCCAGGGTTTCGCATGCCGCGCTCAATGTCGCTGATGTAGATCCGGTCAAGTTCGGCACGCTCGGCTAGAACCTCCTGCGTGAAGTGGCGCGCTTCGCGTCGCTTCCGCACGTTCTGGCCGAAGGCCGCTAGAACTGGGTCGCGCTTTGGCATGACGCTATTGCATTCCCTTGTCGGAAATAAGTCTATCGGCGATGAGTGACATTCGGCGGGGACAGCCAAGGGGCTGTGAGGCGGCTCCGGCTCAATCCGGAGGTTCGGCTTTATATCTTTGCTTGAGCCGCAGGTGCTGCATCTGCTCTTTTGGGGTCGAGGGCTATGGAGGAACAATTTGAAAGCCAAAGAGGGGCCAGCCTACAGCCTGCGCCCATTTGCGATCGTTTCCACTTGGCCTGCGCCAACGATGCAGGTTGGCGTTGAGACTCTTCGGGCTTCCTGGGTGGGTCGGCGCGGCGATCCACTGGCCCGAGAACGGCAGGTCAAACCACGAAATACACCAAATACACTAAAACTGAAGGGCTTACGAGAAGAACACTGCTCACCCATCCGGCGGGCACCTCAGTTGGGGGAAATCTGTGCCAATTCGTGTAATTCGTGCCTTTCGTGGCCCCAACGGGCTGTTTCCCAAGATGACAAAACCACCCAAAGCCACATCAAGGCTAGGTACAAGCCGTTTGGCTTGGGAGAGGTTTGGGCGGCAATTGCAACAACGATGCCATCTTGAAGCGTGGGGAGCAGGGCAGCATCAAGCTCGACAGGCCGGGCAGTCCTCTGCACGCAGCTAGCTTGGGTTAGTCCACTGCTGGCAACGATGCATGCCGGCATTTCGAGTTGTGCGGGAGCGAAGTTTCCACTATTGGGACACACACTTGGAGCCTCAATTGCTCAGGCCAAACCGATCAGGGGAGCCCGGGAGACACACGGGAGACTCGCCGGACACTCGCCGTAGATAACTTTCAGGTTCCCGGGAGCGCCTCCCGCCTCTGCCGGGCCTCGGAATGTGATCCTGCTGGAATCCTTGAACTTCGACACTTGTTGTAATCTGGTCCAGTCTCCAGAAGACACGAATTGCACGAATTAGCACGAATCAGTGAGCATCCGTGAAATCCGTGTCGGGGTTCTGGCCTGAGGCCCCGCCTCGCTAGTGTGTACCTGGCGTATCTCTGGCGCACAGCTAGTGATCCCCTAGCCATTCCCTATAGGGTACCTAGTGGTTCCCTATACAACACCTATACAACTCCTAGTGAACTCCTAGTGAACATGCGGCGAATGAGTGAAAAGCACGCGTATCTGAGGGGACCCGAACCTTGAACCCTGAACCTTGAACTTCGAACCTCGAAAAGCCGGGCAAAGCCACCCAATGCGACATCAAAGCCACCCCAAAGCCACACTCTGGCAAAAGCTGAAATGCTGAAAGCTGAAACCGGAAAGGGAGCTGCGCAAAGCCACTCGAAGCCACCCCAATGCGACCCCAAAGCCACCTCAAAGCGTGTTGATAGGCAACCGATTGCGACCCTAAAGCCACCCCAAAGCCTCCCCAATGCGACCCTAAAGCCACCCCAAGGCTCCCCCAAGGCTCCCCCAAGGCTACCTCAAAGCCACCCCAAAGCCGCCGCCGCTCAGCCGTATTGATGCAGAAGAAAACCACAGATGTACACAGATAGACACAGATTCTGAGGGCAGAACTCCGGTCTTGCTTCACTTGGCTTTGGGTCACCGTTCGGTGAAGGGATTCCCACCATGAGAAAGCGGAGTATTGAGCAGTCCTCATCTGTGTTCATCTGCGTCCATCTGTGGTTGTATTGAATTGTTATGGCTCAGGATGGCCGCCAGCGGGTCGAGAGGGCTTTCAGCAATTCCGCTGTGGCGGCCAGGCCTTCCGAGGGTTTGATGACTTCGACGATGTGCAGCAGGTAGGCCAGCACTAGTTCGCGCTCGCATCCCTGGATGCCCGCAAGCGCCGCATACTGCTTGAATGGCGGTGAATCGAGCAGGGTCTCGACGTGCTGGATCAGGACCGGCGCGGGCAGGTGACCGACGAGTATGCCGTTTTGGATGAGGTAGTGGAACCAGTCCCAGCCGGGAAGACCGGCCAGTTCGCCACGCTCCCAGTCGAGCACGGTCCAGGCGCCGGCCGGCGAGACCTTGATATTCCAGGGCACGAAGTCCCCGTGCTGAATGGCCGGATGGAGCTTGCGCCCGCCGAGTTGCCGGGCGAGAGCTGCGAACAAGCCGTCTCGCGGCGCCGCCTTTTGCAGCCGTCGCCAGTCCGGGGTATCGGANNCGCGGGCGTGGTGAATCGCCCGGGAAGAAATCGAGGGCCAGCGCGCGCAGGCGCGGGGACTCGAATTGCGCCTTCAGCTTCGGCACCGCGACCGATCCGCCGGAGCCGGCCGCCAGGAAGGTTTGTTCCTGCTGGATCAAGGCGCGGGCCCGCTGGCTCAAGCCGGCTTTCACCACGGCGACGGGGCTTTGGCGGGAGTTGAAGACGAGCAGCAGGAACCGTTGGCCATCGCTAGCTGGGTTGCCGGCGAATATGCCCAGCGTCGGCAGCTCCCCTTCCCGCCCGCCCGCCAAGGACGCCAGGAATCCGACGAAGGGGTCCCGGGGTGAAATTGCCAGTGCGATTCGCCCGGTCGCCAACGGCAGCGATGCCCGGAGCAGGCAGCGCAAGAGCATCCGGGCTGCGCGCGCGCGGCCAGTCTGTGCCGGGTAAAGGTCCATGGTGGCCGCCGCGGCACGCGCCTGGCGGGGCAGCAGCAGCAAGGGCTGCCCCCGCTTCTTCAGCAGCGACATCTCAACTCGAATGCCCTGCCCCGATCCCTCGGGTGCGGCAAACAAGTCTTCCCAAAAGCTGTGGGGCGTCGGCATATCAGCTCCGGGCGCGCCGGCGTTTGGCCGTCCGCTCCGCCATGAAAGTCAGGATCGCGCCGCTGATGTCGGCGCCGACCTTCTCCGGCGGTTGGGTGGCATCCACGACGCGGCCATTGCGTAGCCCCTTGACCAGCGCGAGGTAGGCCTGGCGTTGGCGTTCCGTTTCCGCGAGGGGGACTTCCTGCTTCCGGGCTTGCAGCACTTCCGCCGGCGCATCGAGCAGCACCACCAAATCGGGCTTCTTCAGGAAGAAATGCCCGAGGCGGACGACGAAAGGTGGCACCGACAGACGGTAGCGCCGCTGGTCCACAAAGAAGTCGTAGTAATAGCGGTCGATGAGGACCAGCCCGCCCCGGAACGTGACTGGCCGAAGCCGCAGGTGCGAGCCGAGCATGAATTCAAGCCAGTGCACGCCAAAGTAGCAGAGCGAAATGGCGGGATTGCGCGGAGGCTGGCTGTGCGGGTCGGTCGTCGGCTGCCGCGCCGCTTGCCGCTTGGCGGAAAAGATCGGCGGCTTCCAGTGGAAATGACGCACCTTCTGCGCCGGGAACGTGCCTTCCAGTCCGTCAATCACCGCGCGGGCGGCGGTGGATTTGCCGCTGCCATCGGCCCCGCACAGCACGACCGTCACGCCCGGCGGCCGGAGCCAGCGCCCGACAAATCGCCGGGCATCCGCCAGCAGGGATCCAGTCGTGCGCCAGGGATGGCGCGTCAGTTGCCGGAGAATCAGCGCGCGCCGCAAGAGCCTGGTGGCAGCCTCGATGGCGTCCCACTTCTCCTGCGTAGCGGCGTCCACCAGGAACTTGGCGTGCTCCTCGCCATAAGTCCGGGCGAGCAACGCCGTTATCGCGGCAGCCTTGAACCTGGCCTGCGGCTCGAGGTCGGCGCTCGCGTGCTCCGCCGGCAGCGCTTTGTTTGAGGACGTGGACTCCCTGCGGGCGGTTTTCCGCCAAGTGCGCAGACTCTGGCCGCATGTGCTCACCGCAAAAATCCGGCTGGGCCGTGAACGCCCGGAATGGCGGCCGCGGTTTGCGGAACGGTTGCGGGTGCTGGAGGAGGCTGGAGCGGACGCGGTGGTTCTGCACCCGCGGTTCTTCGAGGAGAGATTCAAACGCCGGGCCCGCCACGAGTTGTTCCCCTGGGCGGCCTCTTTGACGCGGCTGCCGCTGATCGCCAACGGCGACCTGAGCGGCCCTGACACTCCGCAGGCGCAGACGGAACACTTCGCGTCGGTGAGCGCGGTCATGCTGGGCCGCATGGCGGTGGTCCGGCCCTGGATCTTCGCCCACTGGGACCAGCCCGGGAGTGTGGACTTGGCAGCGATATGGGGCAGGATGTGCCACCACCTGACCGAGGACTTCGCGCCGGCGTTGGCGTTGCGGCGGCTGCAGATGTTTACACGCTACTTCGCCGCCAATTTCAAGTTCGGCCACCAATTCAACGTGGACTTGGCCCGGGCCACATCCCTCGAGGACATCCAACGGCGCGCGGCAAGTTTCTTCTCCCGGGCGCCGGCTACCGTGGCCCAGCCGACCCTCGCGGGATTATGACTGGCCGCTAACTGCCTCATTGGGCTGTTGAACCGACAATGTTTGCGATTTCTCTAACAAACAAGAACAAGAACAATCCTGAATGGCCCTTAGATAGTGCCTAAAACACTCTTGCTCCATCGTTTACGTCGGGGAGGATTGGGCAGAGTTTGGAAGATGATCTGGCGGCTGAGCGTTTGCATGCGCTCCAGGATCTGCTTCGCGTCACGCCAGTTTTCAATCGCCTCCTTAAACGCCTCATACTGTTGTTGGGATAACGTCACGGAGACGGTCTTGGCTTGGACCTTGCGCGTCCACTGGTAGCAAGGACCGCCCGCGCCGGGACCACGGTCCTGGACGTAACCCTGACCAACCCCTCACAGGTGTATCTCGATAGTTCCGCCTTGACCCAACCGCATCGCTTTTACCGCGTGGTCCCACTGCCTCAGGCCCACATTCTCGCGTCAGGGCATGGCGAAAAGGGATTTCGAGGGACCCAGTGCGGAGGGTTATCATTGCCTCCATAGGCTCTGTTCCAGCAACCTATCCTGTCGCCGTTTTGCGCCGTTTTGCGTTGCCTCTGCCAGCCGGCCAATTAGGATGAGGCGGCAAAGTCTGGCGGAAGATCAAGTTCGCCGCCGGCGCAGCCCCATTAACACCTGATTGTTATGCTGTTACGCCGGTCCACATTCGTTGCCGAACTTGCCGCAGGCAAGCGGGTCCTGGATATTGGTTGTGTCAACCATACGCTCTCCACACGCCAGGCCAAGTATTGGCTGCACGGCATTCTTCGTGCGAAGGCGGCTTATCTGGTGGGACTGGATTATGAGAAGGATCAGGTCGAGACGTTGCGGAGTGAAGGCTTTAACGTGGTGTGTGCTGATGCGATGGATTTCAACCTCGGCGACCAATTCGATCTCATTGTCGCCGGTGAAATCATTGAACACCTCGCCTGTCCAGGGAAACTTCTCGACTGCGCCAAACGCCATCTGGCCCCCCCAAGGGAAGCTGGTATTAACCTGTCCGAACGCCAACAACATTCTTTACTTTCTGGAGAACTGCCTGATGGGACATGAACAGGACAATACCGATCATACATGCCTGTTCACCCCAACCACCATGAGCGTGCTGTTGCGCAAGTGCGGCTACCATCCGGTCAGCTATCATTTCGTCGCGGAAAACCTGGCCTACTACAAAGGCTCGTTGGGTCGCAAAGCGCTGGCGTATACAATGTGGTTCGCGCAGCTAATGGCCGGTGTATTCCGCCCCTGCCTGTGCAAGAACTCCATTACCGTGGCAGAACCTATCGCTTAATCAGGTGGGCCCGGCGCATGAGAATCGCCGAAATTATCCAAACTGGCTCCGCAACTTGCCGCTGCAGCATGGTCGCCTCTGCCCCCTCGGCACCTGCGGTCGGGCACGGGCCGCAGGCACCGATTTCGCCTTGCGCGGCCAGCGCAGGCCAACCAGACTGCGCGCGCGTATGACAGCAAACGGCGGTTTCCGTGTGGTCCATGTCTTTCCGGACAGCGCGCGCTTGTCCTGTGGGCCCTGCAATGCAATCCTCGCGATCATGGAGAGCCAACAAAACCATGGGATGGACGTGAAGGGCATTTCCCCGGTGGACCATAACATCCCGGCGGCGCAGTGCCAGCGAATCGAGCATCTGCCCATCCGCGAGGTGGACTTCGGGGCGGCGGACTTTGCTTCAACTGCCCTGGCGGCCAGGGCGGAGGGCCGAGGCGCGATTTTTCATTTCCATGGCATCGCCTCCCGGACGAACCAGTTGGCGCGGAAGCTCAAGCAGGCGGGGATACCCTACGTGTTTACCTCTCATGGCCAGTTGCTTTATCACGGGTTCACCCACGGGCTGAAGAAATTCATCTACTTGAACCTGGTCAGCCGGTTCATTCGGGACGCTGGCGGTCTTCACTTCTTGACTCAACGAGAAGCCGACCGGGCCCGGTATCTCCTGCCCACCTGGCGCGGACCGCTGCTCGTGCATCACAACCTGGTGCGGGTTCCCGACCCAGCCTCGGTTCGCCCCCGGTCCCGCCAGGAGTTGAGCATCCCGGCGGACGCATTTGTCTTTGCCTACCTGGGACGGCTCCATGTCGAACATAAGGGCTTGGATTTGGTGGTTAAGGCGTTTGCCAGGATCGCCACCCAAGCCAATGCCTACCTGGTTCTAGTGGGGCCCGATTGGGCCGGAGGACGCCAAATCCTGGAACAACTCGCCAGCCAACTGGGTTGCGGCGAGCGCGTGCGCTTCCTGGACTCCCAAATCGGCGAGGCCAAGTGGAGCGCGCTGAGAATGGCGGATGCCTTTGTCTCACCCTCACGTTGGGAAGCGTGCAGCCTGGCTCAAGCCGAAGCCATTGGATTCGGCTTGCCAACCATCCTGTCCACGGGGGTCAGTATTGCGCCGGAGGCGGTCGAGCGCGGTGCGGCGCTGGCCAGCCCGCTCAACGCAGCCGCGCTGGCCCGGGCGATGCAACAGTTGATCGAGAATCGCCAACTGCGGCGGTCCCTGAGTGAGCTGGGCCGCCAGTGGGTTTTGCAGACCTGTTCTTTTGAGACGGCGGGGGCGTGTTTCCAGGAATTCTATCAGAGAGTGCTGGAGAGCCGCCCGACCCATTCGTCACCCGTGGCTAACCACCCACCGCCCGCCGCGCTGGTGGCGTCCGCGAGCCGGGAGCCTGCTGATAGAAAGAATTAGTATTGTCATCGGCCACCGTGCCCGCACCAACCGTCACCCGCAACGACTTCGCCGACTACCTGAAAGGGGCGCTGATCTTTTTGGTGGTCTGCGGGCACTTGATCCAATATGTAGGCTGCCAGGGCGATGCCTGCTGCTACTTTGACCCCTTGTTCAAGGCGATCTACACATTCCACATGCCACTGTTCATGGCGGTGAGCGGCTATGTGTCCTTCCGCGCGATTGCCAAAACCGGCCTGGTTCCCTGCGCCTGGAGAAGAGCCCGCCAGGTCATCGTTCCTGCCGTCTGCTGGCCGGTAGTTTACCTGCTGGTCAAACTTGCGATCTTCCTTTTGAATGCGGGAACGGTAACCGAGGGCTGGCACGCATTTCGCCTCTTTCTGGTGCAGTTTAGGCCCGGCTACTGGTTTCTGTGGGCGGTGTTTGTTGCCACGGTCGTCGTTTCCGCGTTGAAAACATACCGCCTTGACCGGTTGGAGTACTTTGCGCTTGCGGCGGCGGCGTTTCTCTATGCGCCGGAAGGTGCTTGCATTTATCTGATCAAGTACACGTTCCCGTTTTTCTGCCTGGGCTATGCGTTAGCCAAGGGCGATCAGATCCGTCTTCCCGCCGCACCATCGCCGTTTCTGGTCACGGCCATTGTTGCGGCCGGCATCGACTGCTACTTGCTGTGGACCACGGACACCTATGTCTACACAACCCGGATGTGGCCGGCGCCGGCCAATCTGCCCAACATCGCCCTGCGGTATTTTGCGGGCGTGGTGGACTCCGCGATGTTCGTGCTGCTGCTGTTCTGGGTTTACCGGCGGGCGAAATCGCCGCTGCTCTCCAACTGGGGCCGGCGGAGCCTCGACATTTACATCCTTCAGCCCTTTCTCGTGGAAATCTTGGCGGCCTTCGTTCACCCCGTGAAAGGCTCGCCGTGGTTCTCCTGGCTGGCCGCGCCGGTGCTGGCGGGAATTCTGTGCCTCATCAGTTACTGGGCTGGCGGCTGGCTAGGTCGAATTCCGGTGCTCCGTGTGTTGCTGTTGGGACGAATTGCCGCGTCGCCGTCCACCGCGCAGCCTATCTCCGCCGGCCAGAACACATAGAATCCAGCGGTGCTAACCATGCTGCGCCAGGCGTGGCGCAGGCGGCACGAATTGCTAATCCGCAATCGTCCGCGGTGCCGGTGGCGCGGGCAACGCGGCGGCCTGCTGGTAAAGAGAATTCATGACGGAGCCAAGGACGCGCATGGTAAATCTCTCTCGCACATGGACCCGGGCCGCGACGGACATGCTGGCCAGCAGCGCCCGGTTCCCGGCGATCTTGGCCAGAAAGGAAGCCATCGCTGCCACCGCTTCCGCCGGGTTGGTGGCCGGGGCGGCGAAACCAGTCTCCGGCGTCACCTGTGAAGCCGGTCCGCCAATGTCGAGGCAAATCACCGGCCGCCCCGCCGCCAGCGCCTCCAGGCAGACGTTGCCAAAAGCCTCGTGCAATGCTGGATGCATTAGCACATGGGACTGGGCCAGCTTCGCCAGAAC
Organism: Limisphaerales bacterium; assembly: GCA_003152225.1. Classification (GTDB taxonomy): domain Bacteria; phylum Verrucomicrobiota; class Verrucomicrobiia; order Limisphaerales; family UBA8199; genus PALSA-1440. Next base: position 45,476 of record PLZQ01000516.1, read on the forward strand.
TTCATCGTAACTGGCCAGATGACCAAAGAACCGCACACGGGACGCTATCCCCGCCCGCGCCGCCGTCTTCTCCAACTCGCGTTGGAACGGCCCCTCGTTGATGATCCATAATTCGGCTTCCGGATTGTTCCTGGCAAAGATCCCAAATGCGCGGATCGCCAGATGAAAACCCTTCCAATGGAGCAGCCGGCCTATGCAGATCGCGCGAAAAGGTCCGCCCGGCGGCGGCGGAAAGCGGTCAAAGCAGGCCAAGTCTTCATCTGAAAGCGCGACCTGTGGCAACTGCTCCACCCGCCGGACCCCCAGCTTCCGCAGCGCCTCACAGGATTCGCGGGTGACCCCAATGCCGATGGTCGCAGCCCGGGCGGTGTCGCGCAGCGCCCGGTCCTTGGTGCCCAGCGCCCGAACGCTGTCGCGGATCAATTCAAAGACCCGCTCGCGCAACGGCAACTCGGACACAAAGGAACGCGGCGGCACTTCCGCCGCACCCACCGGCCCCCAGACGAATGGAAGGCCCAGGTTCCTCACCCCGCAAGGCGACCAATACCGGCCAAAGGTGATGTGGTGCGCCAGGTCGAACCCAACTTGCCGGTGAAGCTCCGCCGCCACCCGCAACAGCTTGTGCTGCCAAAAGTGATAATAAACCGAATGGGACATTCCGGACCCGCGGACCCATTTGACTACCAATGCTGGCAATTGGAAGAAAACCGGATGGAGCCCGGGCATAGGATGCTTGGCCAGGTATTCCAGCGTTTCCTGCTCGTACTCGCTCTTCTCGATAACGGCCCAGACTTCGTGCCCCTGACTCAAAGCATGGTTGATCGTGCGCCAGGCAATCCCGGGTTCCGAAGTCTTGCAGGGGCGGCAAGAGTAGGCAGAAAGAAGGATCCTCATTCAGAACCAATATGTTGCTGGCGTCAGCATAGACGGCGGCAGTCTATAAATGGGGATGTTTTCAGGTCCAGCCAAAAGTGCGTGGCGCGGATGGCATCGCCGGCCAGCTTGATACAAGCCTGCGCGCCCTTGGCTGTCGCCGGCTTTGGCTTGACGCCGGCCCGGCAGCCTGCATTATGACCGTCTGACAACGGTGAAAACGAGCCCGAGCAACGGCCAATTGCCCCACTGACGCGCAAATCGCGGAAGAACAGACCGCTTTGCCGGGCACCAATAACTCTTGATGCGTAATCTAATACTCAGGCTGATCGGGTCAAAGAAGGTTCGTACGGTCATCAAGTTCCTGCGCCTGCATTTGCTGGGTAACTGGTGGCTGCACCGCTTTCCGGTGGTGCGGACGCTGCCCAAAAGCGGTGTCCGCTACCGGGCGCGCAGGTTGGACAGCCTGGCCCTGGCCTCGGAAATGTTTGAGTCGGACGACGTTTACTCGGCTTCAGACCTGCCGGCAAACATCCGCACGTTTGCAGACTTGGGTTGCAACGTCGGCTATTTTACCTGCTGGCTGTGCGACCAGTTTAAGACCCGGCAAGTGAAAGGCTTGATGGTGGATGCCAACGCCGAAGCGGTCGAAGACGCCCGGTGGCAGGTTGCCGCCAATAACCTGAGCGATGTACACGTGTTGCACGGCCTGGTGGGCACAGCCGGAAAGGATGGACAGGCCACTTTCTACCTCCATGCCGCAAATATGTGTTCAACGGCGGTCCCCTCGGACGTGGCCTTGCGCCAGGCTTGCACCTGGACCCAAGTCCAGGTGCCTTGTCTCAGCGTCGAGGAAAGCTGGCGGAAACTGGTCGGCGATGCGCCCTGCGACCTGCTGAAGGTGGACATCGAAGGATCGGAAATGGATTTGTTCCGAACAGAAACGGCCTTCCTAAAGCGGGTGCGGACGATCGTGGTGGAGTGGCATAAATGGCAGGTGAGCTTTGCCGAAATGGAGCAGTTCCTGGCCGGACAGGACTTTTCCCTCAAGTCAATCGTGCGCGAAGACTCGAAGTACGGAACTGCCGTGTTTTCCCGGAAGATCACCTGACCTCTCGGTCAGCTACGGCGCATATCCATCCGGCGCTGTTCCAGCGGCGCGGAGCCATCAAACTCGCCGTGGTTTGCTGCCGGGCGGCAGCATCGTTCGGTGAAGTCTGCCGCCAGGGCGAAGGACCTCACACCCCGGAAGCTGTGACTGGCCCCTGCTTGACCGCCGGGCGGAGATCGACCTCGCGCCCCTTCCAGCTCTTGACGCCAACTTTGTTCAGCCGGCCGAGGGCGTAACGGTAGGAATACCCGTAGAAGGGATTGTGGGTTGGCCAGAATGAAATGGCGTCCACGCCCGCCGCCTTGGCGAGTTCGATTGCCTGCGCGATGGTTTGCGGGTCGTCGTTCCAGTTAAACAGCAGGTATTTCCACTCGAGCAGCGGCTGCGCCAACCCCCGGGCGTTGCGATACTCCACCAGCGCCTTCATGTTGGCGTAAGCCTTCTCGTAGCTGCCGAAATGCTCGTACTTCTTGAGCATCGCGTCACTCACGCCGGCGATGGAGAAGAAGATGTGGCTCGCGCTGAGCGCCGCTTCACGCTTGGTGTCCGAGTTGAGAATGATGCCATTCGTCGAAATCACGATGCGGCAGTCCGGGTTCTTCTGGCGCAATAGCGGCAGCTCCTGGCCGATGTTCGGGGAAAGAAACGGTTCGCCCAGGTTCAAGTAAAACAGTGATTCCAGCCCAAGCTCATGCACCAGGTCGGCCATGCGCGAGAGCTTGTCCAGGTCCATCTGCGTCGTCGTGCGGATGCGGGCTGCGGACTGGCGGTCGCAGCCGATGCAGTCAATGTTACAGCGCACGGTGTTCTCCAGCAGCATGCCCCGATAAGGCAGCCGGGGCTTGGGACCGGCGAAGATTTGCCCATCGGGATCGGTCTCCGCTTCGCTGGCGGCCCTGCCAACTCCCCCAGGCACCCCGGTCACAGCCCGGGACTGGGATTTCGGCACTCGCTGCAAATCGCCACAGCGGGTGCAGGTCATAATCGGCAGCTTCCCCTTGGCCAGCTCCTCGCGAAACCGCCGGGCGACCGGGCCAAAGAAAACCTCCTTGAATGAGTTCTTGTTCAGATTGCCGATATGGCCGGAGCCGTCGTAATCCTGGCAATTGCACGAGACCGTCAGGTCGCAATTGATGGTCATGTTGTATTCCGACTCGCCCCCCAGCGCCCGGCAGTAAAACCGCTGGCCTTTGAGCCGGGCCGACCATTCGAAATACCGCTTCAGCGCTTTGCGCAAAAGGTCGCTGATGATCCAGTTAAATCTTCTAAGCTTCATAGTGGGAAAGTCCGTCCGCCAGGCGCACCGAAAGCATTCAACATGCAGCACTGTGCCATTTTGCAGGCTGGCGGTCAAATGGGGCGCCGGGCCTACCTCGGGGCCGGGCTTGCCGCTGCGGCTGAAAGGGTCACCGGCCGAGGCGCCTCGACTTGCGCGAAGGCCTCCGCCAGGCCAGTCAGATACCGTTCCAGGGTAAAGCTGCGGAGAAAGATACCCCGCAACTCTTCCCCGATCTCAACCGTCATCAACGCGAGCAGCGCGTCGGCAATGGGCTCCGTTGATTGGTCGGCCACGAGGCCGGGATAACCGGGCGGGAACATCTCCGGTATGGAACGCCAGCGTGTGGTCACAATCGGCAGGCCAAAAGCCATCGCCTCGATCAGTGTCACCGGCTGATTCTCAGCCGGGTAACGGGTGGGAAAACAATACAGATCAGCTTCGCGCAAGGCCCTTTCCTTGTCCAAGCCGGAGACAAATCCCAGGCAAGCCACGGCGCCGGCAAACTCGGGGTTCTTCAGCCGCTCGTCGAATTCCAGTTTCTCCTCGTCGGTCACGAAAGTGCCGGCCGCGAACAGCTTCATTTGGACAGGGCATTTCCGCCTGCTTAGAATCTGGTTGGCCAGAACCACTGCCTGCGCGGCGGCAAACAGCCCCTTTTCACGCATAAAGTGAGCGAGGTATAAAACCCTCACGATCTGCGGGTCGCCGCCGGTGCCTTCGAGATCGGTCGGGCCGAGCGGCTCGTTCCGAAACAATTTGGCCCGCGCGGCAAAGCGCGCTTTCCGCCGTGGCAATACCGTCTTCTCAAAATCGCAGCATGGATCAGGAATGCCGTAATTGACCCGGCAAATGCGCTGGGAAAAGAGTTTCTCGGCGTCAGCGACATTGTATTTGGAAATAACCACGCTCAGCGCCGGCCGCTTGAAAGCGTGATACGTCACCGCGCGGGTGCGTATTTGGACTGAGGTTTCCAGCCACTTGGCCAGACCGGCGGCGTGCCAGTGCAGGATGATTCGTTTGAAAAAAGGACGGCAGATGAACATGACCATCCAGTCGCGGTAAAGGGCGGCGCGTTTGCCCGGCGCGGGAACGTAATAAAAATTGTCCACGCCGTAACGGAACCGACACCAGATGGCTTCCAGGCAGAACAGGAAAATCCGCAGGAGCTTGATGCTCTGGATTTCGCCGATGTCTTCGAGGGTCCTGGACAACCGGGCGTTGACGTGATAGCACTCGATGCCGAAGCGCGCCTCCGGGCCGCCGTCCGCCGCCCGCCGGACCCGCTGCCGGCGGTCTCCGCCGAAACCCGCCAACATGAGCTGCACCATGTAGCTCTGGCCATGGTGAGGCGGTGGTGTGTGAGCGAATACCAGCAGTTTCATGCAGCTCAGGACAGGTGCCCGGCGATTATGTCTCTCAGCAAGTTAACAGCCGAATCTAGCTAAAAACGCCCGGCCTGAGAAGTTTTTTCTTGAATGCCCGCACCTCCCCTTGAACTCTCGGCACCAATGACTGCGCTCAAACTCCTGGGCACCCCGCTGCTGTTGACCGACTATCGCGGGCTGGACGAACTATGCCGCCAATGGGCTCGCGCCGGCGCCTGCGTCGCCCTGGACTTCGCCAATACCCAGATCGTTACCATGCGCCGCCATGAGCCCTGGTTCCGTGACCTGACCAGCGCCTATGATTGCTTCCCGCCGGACGGCATGCCGCTGATCTGGTGCTTGCGCCTGGCCGGGGCGCGCCTCCGCGACCGCGTCTATGGCCCGACCTTCATGCGCCAATTCCTCACCAGCGCGCCCGCCGCGTCCACCCATTACCTGCTCGGCGGCTCGGAAGCCTGCGGCGCCCAACTCCGCGCCGTCTTTACAAAACTCAACCCCGGCCTCCGCTTCGTAGGCGCTTTCCATGGCAAGTGCCTGCCCGACGGCCGGATGGATGGCGCCGCCAACGAAGCGGTCATCGAGGAGATCAACCGCCTGTCCCCCGACTTCATCTGGGTCGGCTTCGGCACGCCCAAGCAGCAAGCCTGGGTGAAGCGCTACAAGCCCCGGTTGCGGCGCGGAGTTGTCCTCACTGTCGGCTTCGCCTTCGATGTAAACGCCGGGATGAAGCCCGACGCCCCCGCTTGGATGCAGCGTCTCGGCTTGACCTGGGTATATCGGCTCGCCTCCGAACCCCGCCGCCTCGCCTCGCGTTACGTGCGCTATAACACCCTGTTCCTCTTCTACCTGTTGTGGGACGGCCTCCGCGGTCGTGCCTGGACCAAGGGCACCGCGTCCGCCCCGCGCTAGCCGCAAGCCGCCGTCGCCCCCAACCCTATTCGAGATCTGCCATCAGCTATGGGCAATTGGCCATTGGCTATGGTGTCTGAAGAGATCAACAAGCCTTCTCCCCTGGACCATCGCTAGGCGTACACCATACGTACGCCATCCGTACACCATATCTATGGTAGAGCATCTCCAGAGCAGCGCGCTAGCAACGGGAGAGCGCCGCGGGGAGCGAAGTGGGAAGTCCGGCTTACGCTTTCGGGACGACGGCGGTGGTGTCCTTGGAGAAGTCCTCCCAGCCGCTGGCCACCTGGATGGTGCGGATGAAGATGCGCGAGCCGACCGGCGGGACGCCGTAGCGAGCCGTGTAGAGGTCGGTGACGTCGCTGACGCGCGCGACTGCGGCCGGCAGCGCGCCCAGGATCACAAAGCGCCGGGGGACCGCAATGCCCGCGCTGCAAGGGGCGGTGCCGAGGACCAGGACGTATTGCGACGGGGCGCGGGGGACACTGAGCTTGAGGGCGATCTCGCCGTCGTCGTTGGTGATGGTCAGGGCGCCAACGGGGTTGGTGCCGAAGCTGGGCGGCTCGGTCGGCACGTCGGTTGGAGGCTCGCCTGTGAGGGCCAGCGTGCAGTTGATCTTGATGAAGAGCTGGCAGCCGGTAAGGCGCCCGGATTGGCCGAGGCGCGGCTCACTATGAACCCCCTGAGCGGAGGTGATCCAAGTGGCGCGCTGTTGGTCCGAGAGTATTCGCCAGCGGGCGGCGAACCGGCTAAGGGACGAACGCACGCGGACCTGGGCGTTGCTGCGGGGATTGGCCGAAACGGCCTTCTCGCGTTCGGCCTGGCCGTAGGGAGCGTCATAGCTGACGGTATTGCCTTGTGTTCCGCTTGCCGGATTTTTGCTTACTTTAGCCATATTTGTATCGGGGTTAACATGCTCCCCGGGCCTGTGAGCATCCGCGCGCAGGCCCACGGGAGATTCTCTCTCTGCAACCGCACCGACCCAATGGCCGATCAAAGCATGAAACACGCCAGGGTGGCAACCCAATTCTCTGGAATGGGATTGAAGGCACGGCTGGCGTTAACATCTTGAGATGCGTCTGCGTTTTGCTGCTGGCCATGCCTTCAATTGCAGCAATATATCGTATTCTTGGGGCTTTATCTTGCTGGTCCCCCGTGTAGAATGCCGGCGATTCTTATGCGCAAAACCGGTGTTCTTTTCCTGACCGCGGCTCTCGCCCGGCCACGGACTGCCTCCCGGGCTGGTCTGCTGCACGCGGGAAGCATTGCGCCCGTTCGCAAACGAAGTGGCCGCCGACATCAAGTCCTGCGGCTCAACCAAATGAAAGGAGTTGGCTAATCATGGCTCTCATCAATTGTCCGGAATGCGGGAAACAGGTTTCCATCGAAGCGCAGACCTGCCCTGGCTGCGGATACCCGATCGCGGAAAAGCAGGCGCAAACCCAGGCCGCGCCTCCCGCCGGAGCGCCTTTGCCGGCCTCGCAGACGCAAGTGCTGGCGGAGATTCGCCCTTCCTGGTGGGGATTCTTCTGGTACCTGTTCTTCTTCTGGCTGATCATCCCGCCCATTATCGCCTATTTCCGCCGGGCCGCGACGGTGCTGAGAATCTATCCACAGCGGGTCACGTTGGAACGTGGCCTTCTGTCCAAGAGCTACCAGGATATTAACCCAAAGGACATCCGCTCGATTGACATTGACCAGAGCTTCTTACAGCGCCTCGTGGGCATAGGCACTCTGACGCTCTCCACCGCGGCCACCGTTGACGCCGCGGAGGAACTCAGGTCAATCCCGGACCCGAAGGCGGTGCGTGACTTGATCCTGGCGCAGCGCGGCGGCCAGTAGCGGCGCGGCCCTTTCGCAGCTTGGTCTTTGCGCGGCGTTTGCGCGGGGCGGGTCTTTTGGCTTTGCGCCGGGCCTTGGCGGGCGCGGGGGCCGGCGTCGCAGTCGTCGCGGTCTGGGGGTCCAACTCAATACCGAACACCGCGCCGATCTCGCTCTCGGCCAATTCGGGACCAGCGCTCGTGGTCTTACCTGCCAGGTCGGAGGCGGTGGCGGCTTGTGTGATCAATTCCTCGTGGTTGACGGAGCGCAAGGTGAACAGCAACTCCGGGCTTTGGTCCAGCCGCGCGCCGACTCCGTAGAGGACCGCCGCCACGTGTTTGCACATCGTCGCCCAATCCGGGCAGGAGCACTTCAGCTCAATCTCCGTGGGTGAGGGAAAGAGGCCGGTTTCCTTGCGGGTGATGATGCCCATCACGTGGTCGGAGAAGCGCCCGCGCAGCAGCTCTACCAGCGAGCCGATCGCGCCCGAGCATTCGTGGCAAAGGCGCTTCCACTTGGCCTTGGCTGCCGGGGCGATGCTGATATTGACCTTGTAAAGCTCCGACCCGCTGACTGTGGCTTCGATCTCGCCCGACCGGATGTCCAGGTGGACCACCGATCCGTTGCGGACGTAGGTCCGGCCGCGCGGCAGGCGGTTCGCGTAGTCCATGTAGGATTCCAGGTTGTCGCACCAGGCCTTGCCCCAAAAGGAGTGGGCAATCGCGCGGCCTTCGATTTGGACGGGCCGGATGCTCTGTCCGTTCTTCGCCAACTTCGCCATGGCCTTAGCCGCTTTGCGGCGGCGCTCAGCCACCGATACGTAGGGTCGAAATCCATAGTAGTTCCAGCTCATAATGCGCGGCCTCTTTATGCCTCAGTTGCGCGGCTCAAATCAAGCGCCACGAAGCGCAACAGCTCATTGTTGCTCATTTCCGTGAGCAATTTCTCGCCTCCGCCTTCCAGCAATTCGGCGGACAACGACTTCTTGTCTTCGATGACCGCGTCAATGCGCTCCTCAATCGTGCCCCGGCAGACGAATTTGTGGACCAGCACATTCTTCTTCTGGCCAATACGGAAGGCGCGATCGGTGGCTTGGTTTTCCACCGCCGGATTCCACCAGCGGTCGAAGTGAATGACGTGCGCGGCTTGCGTCAGGTTCAACCCCGAGCCACCCGCCTTCACCGTCAACAGGAAGAACGGCGGNNAACGCCAGCAGCGGGTCGGTGATCTCCCGAAACTGGGTGAACACGAGTGCCTTTTCCTGCCGCTCGGCAATCTCCTCCGCCAACTCGCGCAGGCGGGCGAACTTGCCGCTGCCTTCCGGCGCGTAATCGCCGTCGCCCAGCCATTGCGACGGATGATTGCAGATCTGCTTGAACCGCATGATGAACGACAGAACCAGACCCTTCCGCTGGATGCCGTCCGCGGTTTCCAGCGCCTCGGCTAATTCGGAAACCGCCTTCTGGTAGAGCGCCGCCTGCGCCTTGGTGAGCGAGCACCACGCCCGCACCTCGGTCTTGTCAGGCAGGTCGGTGATGACGCGCTTGTCTGTCTTAAGCCGCCGCAGGATGTAGGGCCGCGTCAGGGCGCGCAGCGGACCAAAGTCCGGCTGGCCCGCCTCCCCGCGACCGCGGATGAACTTCGAGAAGGCGCTCGCCGACCCGAGCAGGCCGGGATTGAGGAAGTCGAAGATAGACCACAAGTCGCCCGCCCGGTTCTCGACCGGCGTGCCGGTGAGCGCGAATCGCGCCTGGGCCTTCAGCTCCTTCACGGCCCGCGCCTGGCGGGTCCCAGAATTCTTTATCGCCTGGGCCTCATCCAGAATCGCTACGTTCCACTCCCGCTGCCGCAGGCCCTCGATCCGCGCCAGCATCCCATACGTCGTGATCACCAGGTCCGCGCGCTGTGCTGCCGGCGAGTTCAGCAAGGCCTTCGGCTCCTCCCCCTCCGACGGATGGACGATCACAAAACTCAAGGCAGGGGTAAACCGCTCGATTTCCGCCCGCCAGTTGGCGAGCAGCGAGGCGGGCACCACCAGGAGACTGGGCAGCCTGCGAGCTTCGGCATTGTCGGACTGGGAGCGCTTTTGCGCGCCGTCGGCTGAAGCCGTGTCGGTCTTTCGCTTGAGCAGCATGGCCAGCATCTGCACCGTTTTGCCCAGGCCCATGTCGTCGGCCAGGCAGCCGCCCAGTCCCAACCGGGCCAGGAACCATAACCAGTTCACTCCCACCGCCTGGTAAGGGCGCAGTTGTGCCTGCAATCCGGGAATCTCCGCCCCGGCGCCCAGGCGCGACGGCTCGCGCAACTCCGCCAGCACACCCTCCAGCCATTCCCCGGCCTGGATGCCCGACCATTCACGCTCGACTCCCTGCGCCGGCGCGTCCTCGGCACCGGCTGCCCCCGGCTGAAGGCCGGCAATCATCCGCATGCCCTCGAAGAACGTCACCCCGTCACGCCGCGACAGCGTCTCCACCTTCTTCCAATGCGCCAGCGCCTCCCGCATCTTCTCAGGATCAACCTCCACCCATTTGCCGCGCACCAGCGCCAGCCCGTCGGCCGCGCTGAGCAGCGACTCCCATTCGGCTTCCGTCAACGGCTCGCCGTCCAGCGTCCGCTCCACTGAGAAATCCAGCAGCGTGTCCGCGCCCAGGCCGGCGCTCCGGTTCTCTCCCACGCGCACGCTGACCCGGGGACGCGGCGGACGCCCCCCTTTCCACCAATCCGGCAGCCGCACAACTACTCCCGCCTCCTCGCAGGCGGGCGCGTCTTTGAGGAATCGGTAAGCTTCGGCTGGCGTCCACGGCAGCGCCTTGAAGATGCGGCTGCTGTCCACCAACTCCTTGACGAACGCGCTCTTCTCGGCGGCCTTTTGGACCGGAGAAAGCAGGTTCAGCAGCGCCGGCTTGTTCCCGGCGCCCGCGTACTCCTGCAAGGCGCGGCCCAGCGGCAGGTGTTGCACGCGGGATTGACTGGAAATGCGCGAGGCATAGCTCGCCATGAAGGCAAAGGGATGCGTCGGGTGCCGCTTATTCTCCGCCAGGTGAAACGTCACCCGCCCCACCATCCGCCACAGGGGATGGCTTTCTTTCAGCCACGCGCCTGCCCCGTGAGGGTGCTTGGCGATTTCCACGCAGACCAGTTCGTCCAGGCCGCGCCAGAGCCGAGCCAGCACCTCCGCGTTCAAATACTCGCCGCCGCGCATCGGCGGGGCCGTGTCGGCCAGCGCCGCGAGGTCCGCCTCAGCCGGTGGCGGGAGCGCTGCCAGTTCCTGCGCCTGTTCCAGGCCCGCCGTATGGCAAAGCTGCGTCAGGAAGCGCCGGGCCAGTTCGCGCCACCACGCGCCCGCCGGGGGCAAGGCCGCATTGAGTTCCCGCGTGCCCAGGTGCAACAGCCCGCGCGCCGCCGATTCCGCAAACGCCGCCGCCACCCGCCGCCCGGTCTCGACCTCCAGCCACGGCGAAGGCGGCGGGGCATTCTCCACGAGCAGCAGTCCGTGCGGTGTCAGAATCACGTCTGAGGGCGTTTCCATCAGGTCCGGCATCGCGTTCATTCTGCCGCCCATCAGCGCCGCCCCGCAAGCCTCCTTCGGCTTTAGGGTGGCTTTGGGGTAACTTTAGGGTCGCATTGGGGTGCCTATCAATTGGCTATCAACACGCTTTGTGGTGGCTTTGATGTCGCATGATGTGGCTTTGAACGGTACTTCTGCATTCTGCATTCTTCCTTCTGCATTCGCCTCGGGTGGCTTTGTCCCGCTGTTCAAGGTTCAAGGTTCGAGGTTCAAGGTTCAAGGTTCAGTGTTTTCCATAAGCGTTCCAAATACAACCGCCCTCTCCCGCCTCCCTCGGGCTGGTCTGGGGGCACCCTGGACATACCCTGGACACACCCTGGTACCATAGACCACCCACCGAGCCCCATTTTTAAGCAGGCAAGCTTATCCAAGTTGGAGGAAGACAGAATCATGGCGTGACAGAATCATGCAGAGCCAAGATAGAATAATCGCTGGAAGGCCCATGACGGGAATGCATGATTTTGCCACGGATGATTCTGTCGCGCCATGATTCTGTCCGCCTTCTGCGTTTGTCCAAAGAATCTTGCTCAGTTCGAGGGGTGGTTGGGGTTCACCCGCCAGGTGAACGCTTCCAGCTTTGGTGAAAGCCATGAATTCCTTCGTTTCCAACCTTTGCGTCTTCGTGACTTTGTTGTTCAACTGCGGAATCCAGGTTGATGAGAACCGTTGTTTTCCAGGCCGGTTTGAAGGCGGGCTTCTGCCCGGCACTGGCCTTCTCCGGCCCGGTTTGCCCCGGAATCGCGCTGCTCCTCGCGCATTGCCTGGCCGCTCGGCCGCTGCCGCCCGCCTACGGTCTTGGCGATGGGGCAAAACCGCCAGAAAACCGGCAAAGCGTGCCTGTTAACGCCCTCCACCAGCTCTGGCAGGATGGAGCCGGAATGAATGAGGGCGAAAAGCAATTCACCTTCACCCGCGCAGCGTCAAGTACAAGCGGGCGCGCGAAAAACCAAATTCCTATCAGTTCGGCGTTAGCCCTGGACCCAACTTACCAGCTTGCCAACCTCAAGTATGTTTTCCGGGACTGCCCCTTTTAGTAGGCCGGGTGCCCTCACGCGGCGTTTGGGGATGCGAAATATTCGGGTTAGAGCCTGTTTGAAAATTCGGTTTGAAGTTCGGCCTTTAAGCGGTGCGGCGCGGAAACCGCCTAAAGGCGGGACTCCAAACCTGCCGCCGCGGGTCTCAATGGTCTTTTTCAAATAGGCTCTTAGAAGAAATCAGTCCTGCGCCCGGGACCCGAATTGATGTACTTTGGGGCTTGACCCCAAGACCGGCGGGCTATAACTCTCGATACTGGCGAAAAATGAACACTACCAACAACCCCCTTCTCCTCTACCCCGGTAGCGTTTAGAGCCAATGTCTTATAGGCATCTCCGGAAACCGGATAAAAAGTTTGGGATAGAGGAGAAAGCACTGGATATGGAGCAAAAAGCTATTCTCGACGGCGACCCCGGCACGGTGGAGGTCGTCACCGAAGTCCGACGCCAGGAGGCCTTGCTTAAAACCGGGGCCTTGCAGAGCGCGATTTTCAACAGCGCCAACTTCTCGAGCATCGCCACTGACGCGAAGGGCGTCATTCAGATCTT
>PLZQ01000109.1 GCA_003152225.1 Limisphaerales bacterium
AGGTTGACCTTCCCCCGGGATATGAGTCGTGCTCTCGACCGGCCGTTCCCAACGTCTTCGACACCACCCGGTTCGATCAGCCGCCCGTCGGCCCCGTCCTGTTCCTCCGCGCTAACCAGTTCGTTGCTGATTGGCAGGACCGCCCCGAGGAGTGCATGGCCGGCCAGCCTCCCTGACCACCGCCCGCCACATATTCTAGGCGCCTTCGCTCCCGCGAGGGCCAGTTGAGCTTTGCCCTTTTGCCTCCGATTTCTCCATGCCCCCTTCTTTTTTCTTCATTCTGCCTTCCCGTCCTCCGTAGCAGTACTGCGGAGGGTGGACTTCCTTCTGCCTTTTCCCCGCAATTCCCACTATCTATCGGCTTTCTTGGCCGAAGCGCCCCACCAGCCACCCGCAGGCGTAGTGGTTGGGAAGCGGTAGGCAACCGGTCCGGTATCTTACGGGGAACCTTGGCAAAAGCTGAAATGCTGAAAGCTGAAATGCTGAAACCAACCAAGACAAAGCAGAAAGTAGAAAGCAGAAATGCGGCCAAAGCCGGGAGTGATGCGTGATGCCTGTCCTCCGTAGCCCGTCCTCCGTAGCGATACTGCGGAGGGTGGACGTGATGCGTGACCAAAACCACTTGCCGGGCTGCTGCATTCTACATTCTGACTTCGGCCTTCCCCACAGCCACGGCTAGCGCCTTGGCGGCGATGTCGCGGCGGAATTGGACGCCCTCGAAGCGAATGATGTCCACCGCCGCGTAGGCCGCGTCACGGGCCGTGCGAAGGTCTTTCCCCCAAGCCGTAACGCCCAGGACCCGGCCTCCAGCGGTCACAACTTGCTCCCCGGCATTGGCTGTGCCGGCATGGAACACCTTGGTGTTCGGCAGGCGGGCCGCTTTGTCCAGTTCAAGGATCGGTTTGCCCTTGGCGTAGCTGCCGGGATAACCCGCCGACGCCATTACCACGCAAACCGACGGCATGGGATTCCACTTCAGCGCCAGGTCCCCGAGGGTGCCGTCTATGCTCGCGGTCAGGAGTTCGACGAGGTCGTTCTCCAGCCGGGTCAGATAGGCTTGGGTCTCGGGGTCACCGAAACGCGCGTTGAACTCGAGCACCTTCGGCCCGGTCCGGGTGAGCATGACGCCCGGGTACAGGATGCCATGGAAATCAATGCCCTCGGCGGCGCAGCCGCGCAGCCAGGGGGTCAGGATGCTGTCGCCGACCGCCGCCAGCTCCGCCTCGCTCAGGAAAGGTGCCGGCGAATAGGCGCCCATGCCGCCGGTGTTCAGGCCGAGGTCGCCGTCCAGGGCGCGTTTGTGGTCCTGGGCCGTCGGGAACAGCTTGGCGGTCTGGCCGTCACAGAGGGCGTGGAGGGAGATTTCCATGCCCTCCAGCAGTTCCTGGATGACGATGCTCGCGCCCGCCTTGCCGAAGGCGCCTTTGACGAGGACCTCCTCGATCGCACGGTCGGCCTGCGCCATGTCGTGGCAGATCAGGACGCCTTTGCCCAGCGCCAGGCCGTCCGCTTTGACGGCGCACCGCCCGCCGAGCGAGGCGGCAAACCGAGAAGCGGCGGGGAATTCGGCGAAGGTGCCGGCGCGCGCGGTCGGGATGCCGTATTTCTCCATGAAGCGCTGGGAGAAGACTTTGGAGGCTTCAAACTGGGCCGCTTTCTGGTTCGGGCCCCAGATGCGCCGCCCGTCCTTCTGCCACAGATCCACGATGCCCAGCGCCAGCGGGTTGTCCGGCCCGACGACCGTGAGTTCGGCGTGCTGCTCCTGGGCAAAGGTGAGGAGCCCAGGCAAGTCCTCCGCGCCGAGCTTGACGCATTGGACGGGCGCGCCGTTCTTCGCCAGGCGTTCGCCGGCGATGCCGGCGTTGCCGGGCGCGCACCACATCTGGGTGACGTGGGGCGACTGCGCCAGTTTCCAAACTAGCGCGTGCTCGCGCCCGCCCGAGCCGATGACGAGTATTCTCATGGGCGGGATTGAATCAGGAAATGCCCCGGGGGCAAAAGCAATTTGCAGCAATCGATCAGTTACCGTGGTGGGGCGCGTCACTCCGTGCGCGCCGGGCAACCGCGGGGTACGACGGCGCGCACGGAGTGACGCGCCCCACCCGGCTCCACTAAAACGTTACAATTTGCTAATATTCCTGCTGGACATTTGACGGCGTTCGTGTAAACGAAACTGCGCTGAACAAACAACCATACAGATTAACAATGAAGACAGGATTGAAACTCGCTCTTATTTTTGGGTTCGGGATGGGGCTTCTGCAATACCCGGCGGCAGCCCAGGAGAAGCCGGTCGTGGTGAATTCGGCCACCAATGCGCCGAAGCTCTCCCCGAAGGAGATGAAGGAAAACATGAGCTACGCCATCGGCACGGACATCGGGCGGAACCTCAAGCGCGGCGGAGTGGAACTGGATCTGGATGTCCTGCACGCGGCCATGAAGGACGCCGTGACCGGCGGCACGTCCAAACTGACCGATCAGCAGATCCAGGAAGCCATTGGCAACTACCGCAAGGAAGCGATGGCCAAGCGCGATGAGGAACGCCACAAGTCCGCCGAGAAGAACCGCACGGAGGGTGCAGCCTTCCTGGCCGAGAACAAGAAGAAGGAGGGGATCAAGACCGTTGAGGTCAAGCTGGCCGACGGAACGACCGCGGAGATGCAATACAAGGTCATCACCGAAGGCACGGGGGCCATCCCCAAGACCAACGAGACCGTCTCCGTCAATTACAAGGGCACCTTGATCAACGGCAAGGAGTTTGACAGCTCGACCAAGCGCGGCAACCAGCCGGCAAAGTTCCAAGTCACGCGAGTGGTCCGGGGGTGGACCGAGGCCTTGGAGCGGATGAAGGTGGGCTCGAAATGGGAACTCTATCTGCCATCCAGCCTCGCTTATGGCGACAATGGGTACGGGCCGACCATCGAACCGGGCACGACATTGATCTTCGAGATGGAGTTGGTGGGCATCGAGGCGCCCCCGCCCGCACCGCCGCCCGCTCAGCCGCTCACCAGCGACATCATCCGCGTGCCCTCAGCCGAGGAACTCAAGAAGGGCGCGAAGATCGAGGTCATCAAGCCCGAAGACTTGGAGAAGTTGACCAACGCCGCCGCGCAGAAGCCGGCGAAGTAGTAACAGCCAAACGCGGCTCCCCGAGCTCGGGTCCTCAAACCACCCGAGCTTCTCCCCTGCCCTTCGTCACCTGGCCGATCAGCCAGGCCTGCTGCTTTTGTGCGCGGATGCTCCTAAGGACTGCGTCGGCTTTGTCTGCGGCCACAATGACGACCATGCCGATGCCCATGTTGAAGACCTGATACAACTCGTCCTCTGGGACGCCGCCCTTGGCCTGGATGAGTTTGAAGATCGGCAGCACGTCCCACGTGCCTTTGCGGATGACGACGTCGCAGCCTTTGGGCAGCACACGGGGGATATTATCTACGAAGCCACCGCCGGTAATGTGGGCGAGGGCTTTGATAGTGGGGCAGGCGGGGCGCCCGTCCTTCGACGATAGCTTGCTGCCGGGCTTTCGGGATAGCCGGGATGCCGGTCCTGCGTTGAACTTCTTCAGCAACTTCTGCACTAGCGGCCCGTAGCTGACATGCACCTTGAGCAACTCCTGCCCGATCGTATTGCGCAGCTCAGGCACGTAGGTCCTCGGCTTCAGCCCCATCTGCTCAAAGAAGATCTTGCGGGCCAGCGAGTAGCCGTTGGTGTGCAGCCCGCTGGACGCCAAACCGATCACCGCGTCACCCGCCCGAACGGCCTGGCCGTCCAGCATTTGGGATTTCTCGACCACGCCGACGATGGTCCCGCTCACGTCGTATTCGCCTGGCTGGTAGAACCCGGGCATTTGGGCGGTCTCGCCGCCGATGAGCGCGCAATGGTTCTCCGCGCATGCCTTGGCGAACCCGCTGATGATGTCCTTGAATACGCGCGGCTCCAGCCGCCCGGTGCCAAGGTAATCGAGGAAGAAGAGCGGCTCGGCGCCGAGCACCGCGATGTCGTTTACGCAATGATTGACCAGGTCCTGCCCGATGGTGTCGTGGCGGTCCATGGCGAAGGCGAGCTTGAGCTTGGTGCCGACGCCATCGACGCTGGATACAAGGACGGGCTGCCGGTATTTGCGGACATCCAACGCAAAGAGGCCGCCGAAGCCGCCGACTTTGCCGAGCACCTCGGGCCGGTGCGTCGCCCGGAGCATGCGGGGCAAAGCCGACTTCACCTTGTTGCCGAGGTCAATATCAACGCCTGCGCGGGCGTAGGCTTTCTGTTTCATGGGCGAGGAAAATAGCGGGAGCCGGCCCCGAGTCCAAGCTTAAGCTTATTCGATCCTCATTCGGGCAAGGGCTGGTCTTTGGTCTCCGGCGCCAGCCAGACGAGGGCAAGCCCTGCCAGGTAAACCAGGGTAACCGTGGCGCCAGCCCGGGCGTAACTGCCCGAATAGGCCGAAACCAACTGCCCTTGCGTCAAAGCACCAACGGCAGCGAGGATGCGCCCCGTGTTGTGGCAAAGGCCCTGCCCAGTCGCGCGCACCCGGGTGGGGAACAGTTCGGGCGCAGCGCAACTTTTGCCCGGCTGCGTTTTTCAATTTGCTGTGGCGGCGATTTGCGGATAAATAGACATATGCGCTGGCGGGTAATTGCTTTGGTGTCGCTCGGCGTCAATATCGTATTGGCCGCCGCGTGGCTTTGNNCGGCAGCTCTTCACCTGGCAGCAGATCGAATCCGCCGATTATTCCACTTACATCGCCAACCTGCGCGGCGTCGGCTGCCCGGAGCAGACGATTCACGACATCATCATTGCGGACGTGAACCAACTCTTCTCGCGGAGACGGGCCACTGAGTTGACCACAGCGGAGCAGCAATGGTGGCGCAGCGAGCCGGACACCAATGTCGTCCGCGCCGCCGCCGAGAAGGCTCGTGAACTGGAAGAGGAACGGCACGCCCTGCTGACGCGGCTGCTGGGGACCAATTGGGAGTCGGCGGATCTGGTGAGCATTCCACGGCCATCCCGGCCGGGGGTGGTCCTCGACGGCCCCGTACTGGGGGCGCTGTCCGTTGAGACGAAGCAGGCGATCGAGGATGTCAGCCTGCGCTCGCAGGACCGCATGCAGGCCTACCTGGACGCGCAGCGTAGCGCCGGGAAGGAACCCGACCCGGCTGATCTGGCCAAACTGCGACAGCAAACCCGGGACAGCCTGGCGCGTTTGCTCAGTCCGCCGGAACTCGAGGAGTTCCTGTTGCGCTACTCGCAGAACGCCAATGATCTGCGCACCGAGTTCGGCCAGCTCCACTTCTTCGACGCGACGCGCGATGAGTTCCGCGCCGTGTTCCGAGCCACGGACGCCGTGGACCAGCGAATCCAGTCGCTGGCGGATGCCAAAGATCCGGGCAGCCTCGCAGCGATCAAGGCGCTGGAGGACCAGCGCGAAAACGCGATCAAGGTTGCGCTGGGCGCCAAGCGTTACGAGGAGTATCGCTTGCTCCATGACCCGGTTTACCGGGATGCCGTGGCAGCAGCGGACGAGGCCGGCACGCCCGAGGCCGCCGGGACCTTTTACGCCATTAACCTGGCGGCGCTGGCCGAACAGAGCCGCATACGGGGCGACACGAATCTCACCGCCGACCAGAAGAGCATCGAGTTGAAGCGGCTCGAGCTGGAACAGCTTCAGGCCAATACCATCGCCAAGGGCGGAGACTTGCCGCCGGAACCATCGCCCGCCCCGACGCCCCCTCCGCCGAAGAGGGTATATGTTCTCGGCCCGGGTGACAGCGCGGCCACCATCGCGATGATGTATGGCCTACCGGTCAGCGCGATCAAGGCGGCCAACCCACAGGTGGACTTCAATAAGCTGAAACCGGGCGATGCCATCACCATCCCGAAATCTCCCTTCACGCCCTCCACTTCGCCATAATCCGGCAGGGAGGAGATCACAGCTTTTTGAGGTGGATGCTCCCGCCGCCGCTGCGCAGTTGGACGGATTTGCCGCCACCGTTGACCGGGCCTTCCAGGTGGCCCTTCTCCATCCCCACCACAGTTACCGGCAGATCGGTGCTCACGCGCCCCCCCGAGGTCCTCGCATCCAGGCTAAACGCCGCCGTTCCGGGCACGCTCACGCTGATGCTGCCGCCGCCGGTCGAGAGCTTCACGGTGCCGGACAATTCCGATGGCAGCACGGCGCTGATGGAGCCGCCGCCGGTCGAGGCTTCAACCGCGCCGTCCACCTTCTCGATTCTTACACTGCCGCCGCCAGTGGTGACCTGCGCCAGCCCCTGAAACTGCCGAACGTTTACCGACCCGCCTCCCGTGGCGCCGTCGAGAGAGCCGGAGCCGCCGTTGACTTCGATGCCGCCGCCGCCCGAGCGGAAGCTGAGGCTGCCTTCGCAATCTCCGGCGTTGATGCCCCCGCCACCTGTTTCACCGTTGAGCGAACCGTGCAGGCGCGCGAAACTCAGTCCCCCTCCGCCAGTTTGTGCCTTCACGTCGCCCGTAAGGTCAACCACGTGGATGCCACCTCCGCCCGACCGGGCCCGGGCGTTGAACTGCGCTGGCACGCTGATGGTGTATTTGGCTTCGTTTTGATTCCGCCCGCTCAAGGACCAGGCCCACTTGGGTTTGCCGTGGGACCGAATCGTCACCGTATTGCCCTCCTGGGTGAACTCGACGGGATTGTCGCGCAGGAATGCCTCCTCGTCGGCCTTCTTCCGCCGGCCGATCTTGCGCCAGACATCCACAACGACTTCGCTGGTGGCGTTGGTGCTGACATCGACGGAGCCGAAGTCCACCTCGACCACGATGGTGCCACCAGGCTGGACGGGGAAGCGCTTGTCGAGCTTTTCTTCCGTCGAAGCCAGGGCGACGGCGGCGCTCGCCAGCAAAAGGAATACGGTTGGTTTCAGCGCAATTAGTTTCATATCAATCAATCTTCTCGCCAGGGCCACCTGCGGGTCGTTACTTGCCGATCAGCCGGGACAGATGGCCATCCACCACTACTATTACGGAAATCCCACCCAAGGTTACGACAAAAGCAATACTCGCCACCGTCATCCCTCGCAATAGAAACGCCATTGGCAGTGCATGTCGGCCGGGTGCGGACCGGGCGGGGCGAAGCGGCACTCAACGTGGATGCGGGGATCAATGGCCCGGGCGAAGCTCACGAACTCCGCCTCGTGCATGGCTCGGCAGGCGTATTCCTTTAAGCCCCGCTTGAGCCGCGCCTCCTGCACGGGGCAGACGGGCACCGAGAGTATCACCTCATCCGCCCGTTCCTCTATCTGGTAACCGATGAGGATGGTCCAGGGATAATACTGCAAGACCTGGACGAACCCTGGCAGCCCCTTCTGCTGGATGTCGAACCGGGCCGCGATATCCTTGGCGGCCATGCCCCCGACGCGACCCCAGACCTGCTCATTGATCTTCTCCGCCTCCGCCTGTCCGTATTTCTCAGTCAGAAAGAGGAACCAAAAGGCGTCCATGACCCGATAATGGCGGAGGAAGAACTCGATGTATTTGCGCAGCGCCGGGGCATCCATCTGCTCGAAGAGTTCCAGGTCCATTTGCCGTTTATGGTAACAGCGCTCTGAAGAAATGCCAGAATACGATTGCGTGAACCGCGCGGACACGCCCAGAGCCTCAACTAACTGCTGAGGGGATCAGATGTTGTCCGGCCAGGTTCCGCTAGGCCCGACGGAACACAGTGCCCAAGGCCTTGGGCGCGCGCGAGCGGCCCACAAAGCCGGCCAGCACCAGGATCGTGACCACGTACGGCAGGATCTGTATGAATTGCACCGGGATGGGTTTCCCACCCCACAAGCTCACCCCTTGAAGCCGAATCTGCACGGCTTCCGCAAAACCAAACAACAGGCAGGCGAAGGCGGTCGGCACCGGCTTCCATTTGCCAAAGATGAGCGCTGCCAGTGCCATGAAGCCGCGGCCGGCAGTCATGTTGCGCGAGAAGGATGAGGACAGGAATATGGAGAGCGACGCGCCTCCCATCCCCGCCAGCGCGCCGCTGATTAGCACCGCCGCCCAGCGCACGCGATTGACCCGGATGCCCGCTGCATCCAGCGCTTCGGGATGCTCCCCGGCAAAGCTCACCCAAAGCCCTCCTCGCGTCTGCTTCAGCCAGAGCCAGCATACTCCCACCATGATCCAGCTCAGGTAGAGTGGCGCCGATTGAAACCGCTCGGCGATCGGGATGGCCGGTGTCTGGCCGGTGACATCGTAGAGGACTTTGCACAGGAACGGGGTCAAGCCCAGCGCCAGCATGTTAATCGCCGTGCCCGCCACAATCTGATTGGCGCGCAGCCAAATCACGAACAACCCGTAAACGCCGGCCAGGAGAACACCTGCGGCAATCCCGCCCGCTGATCCCAACCAGGGCGAATGCGTGGCATAGGTGCTTACCGCAGCGCCGAACGCGCCAATCAGCATCATGCCTTCGAGCGCAATGTTGATCACACCCGAGCGTTCGCTGAACATGCCGCCGAGCGCGGCAAAGATCAGCGGCGTCGAAACCCGCAGCGTGGATTCAAGCAGTTGCCGAATCATTCTCCCATCCCTTCACGGCCTGAGCAGCCGCTCGCTCCCCTCACGCAACCCATGCAACTCATGTAACACATGTAACTTATGCAACCCAGTTACCCCTTTACGCTAGCCACTTTCGGCTCGCGCCTCTTCAACCAACTCCAGAGTCCGTCGGCAGACACCGACAAAATAATCAGCGCCTGGAGCACCAGCGATAATTCCTGGGTTACTCGCTCGGTTTCGAGGTCCAAGGCCGCCGCCCCTTTATGCAACGCGCCAAAGAGCAGCGCCGCTGCGACCACCCCAGCCGGCTGGGTCCGGCCCAGCAATGCCACCGCGATGCCGATGAATCCGTATTCCGGTGAAAAGCCCACCCTGAACTTGCCCGCGTTCCCCAGGACCTCCCCTACCCCGACCAGCCCGGCCAATCCGCCCGCCAGGCACATCGCAATGATCCTGATCCGGCCCGGATCGATGCCAGCGGCTCGCGCGGCCGACTCGCTCTGGCCGACGGCTCGAATCTCGAAGCCCAGCACCGTTCGCCACAGGAGCACCCAGACCAGGGCCGCCACCCCGAGCGCCAGCGGCAGGGCGAGGCTTACGGGCGCGCCGCCGAACATCGCGAACTTGTGGATCAGGTAGCCCGGGCCGATAGGCCGCGTCTCCGGGTTCTGCGAGTCCGGATTCTTGAGCACGTAAAGGGCGACGTAGCTCGCCAGGCCGGCGGCCACGAAATTAAGCATGATGGTGTTGATGACTTCGTGGCTGCCCCGCCGGGCGCGGAGCCAGCCGGGGATTGCCCCCCACAGCGCTCCCGCCAGGAGGGCGGCCAGTCCGGCCAGGACCGGAGCCAGCGGCGTCCACAGGCCGGGCCAGACGGCTCCCACCACCGCCGCCGCCAGGGCGCCGAGCACGAGCTGCCCTTCAGCACCAATATTGAACAGGCCCGCATGGAATGCGACCGCCACCGACAGGCCCGTAAAGATGAGCGGGGTGGCGTAAAACAACGTCATGCCGAAGTCATAGCCCGAGCCAAACGCTCCCTTGCCCAGGATAATGAACACGTGCCACGGGTTTTCCCCCGCCGCCCAAGTTACACCCAGTCCGACGGCAAGCCCCAGCGCCACTGCCAGAACAGGTTGTAGGAGCTTGCGCATAACGGGGCCATGTTCTAGCTGATGCCGCCGGGTTGCGGAAGGTGAAAAACGGGCATTGCGTGCAGCCGAGCGCCGCCTCCAGAATGCCACCGTGGACATCAAACCGTGACGGACGGCCAGCCAGTATGAGCGAGCGACATTACGACCCGCATTATCTGGGATTCTTCGAGTGTTTTAACCAACAACGGTACTTCGAGGCGCACGAGGTGTTAGAGGCACTGTGGCTGCCCCAGCGGCAGGGCCCCAATGGCTCCTTCTACAAAGGGCTCATCCAACTGGCCGGCGCCTTTGTCCATTGGCAGAAGCAGCGGCCTGGGCCGGCGGTGGCGCTGTTCAAGCTAGCGAGAACGAATCTGCAGAAATACCCGGCCATCCATGAGGGCCTCAGCGTCAAGAAGGTGCTGCTCATGACTGACGACTGGCTGCGCCAACTTACGGCCGCCCCGCCTGAAGCCGTGCTGCCGGCACCAGCGGCCGAGCCGAAACTGGGGTTGGAATAGAGAACTTGATGCAGTCCTGTACTCGTCTCGCAAGGGAATGAGGGATTGCCAGTTCACCTCGGTCCTATTATAGAATCTCCAATCTGCCGGACTAACACGAACGATTACCTGAACAGACCGCATGAACTCATCCGCCGTAAAGCCCCGCTGGCAGCCACGCATAGGCTTCACCCTGATTGAGCTGCTTGTGGTGATTGCCATCATCGGCATCCTGGCCGCATTGCTGCTCCCCGCGCTCACCCGGGCCAAGATGCGCGCGCAGCGGATCGCCTGCCTCAACAATGAAAGGCAGATGGGCATCGGCAGCCAGGTTTACGCGGATGAGGACGACAGTCACGCACTTACAGGTGTTTGCAATTTCGGTGATGATGATCTGAATTGGCTGTACCCGCAGTATGTCTCCAACCTGAAATCGTTCATTTGCCCCGCGACCCACCACAGCATTTCCAATAACCCTCAGCCCGTGAGCGGTTACGTCCAAACCCGGCGCAATGATACCGGCAAGACCTACGCTCAAAGGTTGCATGACAATTCGACTTATATTCCAGATCTTCAAGACATTGCGCAGGATGGGGCAGCTTATGACGCGGGAAGCAAGACCGGGCGCGGCACCAGCTATGAAGTCTCGGGCTTTATCAATGGCAACAATTCAACAGCAGCCACCGCCTCGTGGAAGCCCAACATCCGGAAGACCCAAGACGTAACCGCAGGCTACTTTTACCAGAACAATCTAACTTATTTCGTGAAGAATAAAGTCCTCAGCTTTAATCTGCGTGGGCAAAAAGCCTCTCCCTCGTCTATGTGGCTCATGTATGACGGCGACGATGCAGTCGCCTATCCCGCTGGCAACGTATCCAACAATGACTATCCGGATTCCATCGACAATCATGGAGCAGACGGTGGGAATGTTATCTTCTGTGACGGCCACGTGGAATGGGTGCCGCAATTACGCTACCCGGCCTTATTCGCGTTTGGGACTGAGGAGCAGGTCTATCAGGTGCACAATTACTGACGCGCGTTCAGAGGCAAAAGCGTAAAAGGTTGGTGCTTTGCACGCTGGCAGGTCGGGCTGCATTCCACGACCGCCGCGGACCTCAAAGAGCTTAGGCGGCTTCAGGGAAGTTTGTGGGCTCACCGCAACGTGGCGTTGAGCGAGTAACTGCCGCCCGGCTGGGTCGCGAGGCTGGCAGTGGTCGCGCCGGAACGCAGCCGGCAGGGGCCGCCAAGCTTGGAGTGGATCGTAGCCTGGGTCAGTTGCCCATCCTTCCACGCGATGTCCACCTCGAAACCACCGCGGGCGCGGAGTCCTTTGACGTCGCCAGCCAGCCAACATTTCGGCAAGGCGGGCAACAGGTTGAGTTCCTTCTCGTGCGATTGCAGCAACATCTCGCAGACGCCGGCGGTGATGCCGAAGTTGCCGTCCATTTGCATCGGCGGGTGGAGGCCAAACAGGTTCAGGCACGTGTTGCGGTCGGCGAGCAGGCTCTGAAGCATCCGGTGTGCGCTTTCGCCGTCATGGAGCCGGGCGTAGAGCGCGCAGCGCCACGCCAGCGACCACTCGCGGACGTCGGAATCCGCAGCTTCGCCGCGGGCGATCAAAGATTTCTTTGCGGCGGCCGCGAATTCGGGGGTCCGGGCGGTGCTGATCCAGTTGCCGGGAAACACAGCAAACAAGTGCGAGGTGTGGCGGTGATGATCGTTCGGGTCGTCGCGGTCGATCATCCATTCCTGGAGCTGGCCCCACTTGCCGATCTTCGGGCCGAGAAGTTTGTCCCGCAGGGCGGCGATGTTCGTGCGGTAGGCAGCGTCCGTGCCGAGCGCTTCGCTGGCGGCCACATAGTTATTGAACAGGTCCCAAACGATTTGCTGGCTGTAGCTCACTCCGTCTTCCTGCGGGCCGTGTTCGGGGGACCAGCCGTCCGGGACGACGAGGCGGCCGTCCGGCAGCGCTTTGAGCCGGGCTTCCCAGAATTCGCAGGTCTCTTTCATCACCGGGTAGGCGACTTTCCGGAGCCAGGCCTTATCGCCGCCGAAGGCGTAGTGCATCCAGAAGTGCTGGCAATACCACGCGTTGGCGGTCACGTCCCACTGCCAGGCCTCGTCGCCGTTGATGCCGTGGGAGGTGCGGACGGCCCAGCCGCGTGATTTGCCGGAGGCAGTGGTGAAGCGTTTTTCCTCAGCGGTGGCTTTGCGCCACGGTTCGAGCTGGCTGGCGATGAGGTCGAACAACGGGGTGTGGCACTCGGCAAGGTTCGCCGGCTCTGCAGGCCAATAGTTCATCTGGATGTTGATGTTTGCGTGGTAATCGCTGTGCCAGGGCGGGCGGTTGCTGTCATTCCACAATCCCTGCAAATTGGCCGGCAGCCCGCCTGGCCGGGAGCAGGAGATCATCAGGTAGCGGCCATACTGGAAGAGCAACTCCTCCAGGTCCGGGTCTCCGCCGCCTTCGGAGTGCAACACTTTGCGCCGGTCGATTGGCAACGCGAGGCGGTCGGCCGGGGTCGCCCCCACATCCAGTGCCACACGGTTGAAGTACGATTTATACTCGGCGACGTGCGCCGCTTTCAGGTCGTCGTATTGCTTTGCGGCCGCTGCGGCGAGCCGCTTCTCGATTGCGGCGTGCGGGTTTTCGCCGCGGTAGTGGCGGGCGTAATCCAGTGCGTAATCCGTGCCCGCCGCGACCAGCAGAGTGAGGTTGTTGCAGTTCTTGAACTCGAGCTTGCCGTCTTCGGCCTGGAGTGTGCCGCCGTCGATGAGGGCCACCAGTTTCGCCTCGTATTTCAAGCCGTTCTCGAGTGTTCCGGTGAACGCGAGGGAAGTTCCCGCCGCCGTCGTGATCTCCTTGTGCGCACCCTGGAGCTGCACCGTGCCGGTGCAGGCGCCGGGCCGGTCCGCCGAGAACTTCAACACCATCACCTGGTCCGGATGCGACGCAAACGCCTCGCGCTGGAAGGTGACGGCGCCGGATTGATAGGTCACCTTGTGGATGGCCGTCGCGAGGTCGAGCGAGCGCCGGTAGTCTTGAACGGGACCGGCTGCGACATCCGGTGCGATGTTGACAAAGAGTTCGCCGAGCATCTCGTACCACCCCATTTTCGAGTAATCATCGGTGGAGATCTCGGCGCCTGTCCACAGGCTGATTTCGTTGAGGACAACGCGTTCCTGTTTCGGCCCGGCATAAACCAAACCGCCGAATTTGCCGTTGCCGATGGGCAACGCCTCGTTCATGCCTGGGTTCGCCGGTTTGTCGTACCACAGCATCAGGTCGCCGGCACAAACCGGGCCGATACAGATCAGCGTAACGATCCAGGCAACTAAGAGTCTCTTCATGCGTTCACCTTTCATGATGCGGGCATTCTGCCACGCAACGGCCCAAGCAGTCACGGAATCTAATCGAGCCCTTGACAGCGCCCTGCGTCAATCCGTAGGCTCCGGTACATGAAACGCAATCTCATAGTTGCTTCTATTCTGGTTATGAACACAGCCACTTCCCTCACCCAACGCGCTTGCGCTGTCAGCTTTGGTGACGACGCCGCCTTTCTTAAGAGCCATACGGAGCTCATTGTGTTGAGCGATGAAAAAGGCCTGGCCAAGGTGGCAGTCGCGCCCGCCTGGCAGGGCCGCGTCATGACCAGCACGGCGGGCGCGGATGCCGGCCTGAGCTTCGGCTGGATCAATCGCGAGCTGATCGCCTCCGGCAAGCTGCTCCCACACATGAATGGGTTCGGCGGCGAGGACCGTTTCTGGATGGGGCCCGAGGGCGGGCAGTTCTCGGTCTTCTTCGCCAAAGGGGTGAAGTTTGAATTTGAGAACTGGTTCACGCCCGCCGCCTACGACACCCTGCCCTTCAAGGTCGTGAGCCAAGCCAGAGACAAGGCAGTGTTTGCATCCGAATTTGCCCTCACGAATTACTCCGGCACGAAGTTCCAGGTGGCGGTGAAGCGCGAAGTGCGCATGCTCAGCGTGTCGGCGGCCTGGCAGAAACTGGGGGTGAAGCCCTCGGCGGACGTCAGTCTAGTCGCCTACGAATCGGACAACAAGATCACCAACGCCGGCAAGCAGGCGTGGAAGAAGGATACGGGGCTGCTCTCCATTTGGATTCTCGGCATGTTCACGCCGTCGCCCGGAGCGACCATCGTGGTCCCCATTAAGCCCGGCCCGGAGTCCGAGCTCGGTGTAAAGGTGACCTCCGATTATTTCGGCCAGGTGCCGCCGGACCGCCTGGCGGTTAAGGACGACGTGATCTACTTCTGCGCGGACGGCAAGTACCGCAGCAAGATCGGCATCAATCCCAAGCGCAGCAAAGGAGTGTCAGGCAGTTATGACGCTGACAATAAGGTGCTGACCATTGTGCAGTATAACGTGCCCGCCGGTGTGACCGATTATGTCAACTCGCTCTGGAAGCTCCAGGACAACCCGTACGGCGGCGACGCGGCCAACTGTTACAACGATGGTCCGCCGACGCCCGGGGCCAAACCCATGGGCCCCTTCTTCGAGCTGGAATCCTCCTCTCCGGCCGCCGCACTGGCCCCGGGCAAGAGCCTATCGCACGTCCATCGCACCATCCATTTGAGCGGGCCGGAATCCGCCCTGGATAGCGTCGCCCGGGCAACGCTGGGCGTTTCCCTGACGGACATCAAGGCTGGCCTCAAGAATCAGTGAAACTCGCCGGCATTCTAATCTCGCGCCACGGTCGCAGGGTTAAACCTGCGGCAGATAAGATACCTCCAGCCCAAACAGTTTAAGCAACTATGAACAACAACCAGCAACGGGTGGTCGCCACCGCTGATATGAACGGCAGAAAGCCCACCAAGAAAGGCATGTTTGTCCTGCCGGACGGCAGGAACGTGCTCTTCACCTTCTGCCTCGTCAGCTCGCTGTTCCTCCTCTGGGGGTTCTGCAACGGAATGATTGACGTGATGGACAAGCACTTCCAGGAGGAACTGCACCTGAGCCTGTCCCAATCGGCCTGGGTCCAGTTCGCCCACTGGATGGGCTACTTCCTCATGTCGCTGCCGGCAGGCTGGCTGGCGACGCGACTCGGTTACAAGGGGGGCATCATCGCCGGGCTGCTGCTGGTTGCGGTGGGTGGGTTTTGGTTTATCCCGGCCACGAAGATCGCGGCCTTTTGGGCCTTCCTCCTTGGCGTGTGCGTCGTGGCCTCCGGCCTGACGTTCCTGGAAACGGTGGCCAATCCCTATACCACCGTGCTCGGGCCGCCCCGCTATGCCGCCACGCGCATCAACGCGGCCCAGTCGTGCAACGGTGTTGGGTGGATTTTTGGCCCGATTGCCGCTAGCGTGTTCTTCTACGGCAAAGACACCACGGGCCACAGCACGGGCGCAAGCACGCTTTGGATTCCTTACGCCGGCGTGGCGGTAGTAGTCCTGATTCTGGCCGTCATTTTTTTCTTCTCTCCAGTCCCTGACGTCAAGGCCGAGGATGACTACCACCTTGACGACCGTGACAGCAATGGTGACCCCGCTCCGGCCCCAGCCGCGCGGAAAGTAAACCGCGGGCGCAGCTATCTCCTGTTGCTGGGCAACGTGGCGGCGCTGTTTGGGGTCTTCGGCATGATCCTGTGGCTGGCCCTCGGATCTCTGGGCGTCGGCCCGCATCTGGTGGGCCTTGCCTCTGCCCTGCCCCACCCGGCGACCTTCACCATCACTTCCGAGACGGCGTTGCTGATGGCACTGGCTGCAGCGGGCTGCGTTGCGCTGGTGATCGTGGCCATCTGGCTGATCGGGTTCACTAAGCGCCTCACCCTTCACAGCATCTGGGCTCACGAGCACTTCTCGGGCGCCACACTGGCTCAGTTCCTCTACGTCGCCGCCCAGTGCGGCATCTTCAGCTTTCTGATCAACTACATGACTGCCGAGCCGCCTTCTCTCCCCGCGTCGTGGCTGACCGAGCGCACCAGCAAATGGATTGAGGTGAAGACCGCTTTTGCCAGCTCGGACTTCAAGGATGTTTCGTCCCTGGCGGCGAAGCTGGACGCTAAAGCCGATCCCTTGTCCGCCTTCCTCGCCACGGGGCTCTCGGCTTCCACGGTCCAACACATGGCCCATCTCAAGGCGGGCACCGCCAGCGAGACCACCGCCCGCGTCGCCATCATGCAGGACCTCAACAGCATCATCCTGAAGACCAACATCTACAGCCCGGAGCGGTTCAGCGGGATCACTTTGCAGGACTCTAGCAAGCGACTACTGGCGCAGGACGCCAAGACGCGGAACGAGGCGCGGCTCAACCGGCTGCTGCTCGCCGACGCTTACCCGAACGAACTCGCCTATCAGGACGGACATGTGGCGGTCACCAATCAGTTTGCCGCGATGCTGGCATCGTTTGGCTTCTTCTGCTTCCTGCTCGGCCGGGTTTCCGGCGCCGCCTTGCTGACGCGCTTCTCCGCGCACAAGATCGTGGGCTTGTATGCCGTGTTGAATGTGGGGCTCTGCGCCCTGATCTTCCTCAAGCTGGGCTGGCTGTCGGTGGTTTGCGTCTTCCTGAGCTACTTCTTCATGTCCATCATGTTCCCGACCATCTTTGCCCTGGGCATCTTCGGGCTGGGCGCGCGCGCGAAAGGCGCCTCGGCCTACATCGTCATGGGCATCGTCGGTGGCGCCTTGCTGCCCAAGGTAATGGGCGCCGTGGCCGACCACTACGACATGTCCCGCGGGTTTATCGTGCCGCTGATCTGCTTCGCCCTGATTGCCCTCTATGGCTACGGTTGGCCCAAGCTAAGCCGAGTCGAGTCGTTGCACGGTGTCGGCGCAACCGGCGGCCATTGAACGAACCTGCGGAGCAGAATGCGCGGCATCGAATGTCATTTGGTTTAAGTCCGCAAACAGTATTTGCTTGTGATTATTATGAAGAAACTCGTCACCGGTCTGATGGCTTTGGTTGCCTGCCTCCCACTTTGGGCGGCCGAGCAAGAAATCACTTACGTCGATCTGGTCAAGCGGTTGACTGATCTGGAGCAATTGGCCGCGACCCCGGCGCCGGGCGAGCAATGCGCCCAGTGGTCGAGTTACGACCGCAGGAGCCGCTACGACGCCGCAACCGGCAAATACGTCGGCTGGGATGCCAACGGCGACGGGAACGGCATCATCCGCAAGGAGGGCGACAAGCTCGTCCTGGCCGAAATGGAAGGCCCGGGCTGCATCTTCCGGACCTGGTCCGCCACGCCCAAGGAAGGGCATGTGCGCATCTACCTGGATGGCGCGACCGAACCGGCGGTGGATCTGCCGTTTACCGGCTACTTCAACCGCAAGAACGAGCCATTCACGCGCTCGGCCATCGTGCACACCACGCCGGCAAATGGCTGGAACAATTACACACCCATCCCCTATCAGAAATCGTGCAAGATCGTCGCCGACCCGGGCTGGGGCGATTACTATCACTTCACCTACGCTACCTTTCCCAAGGGCACGCAAGTGTCGACCTTCAAGCGGGACCTGTCGGCGGCCGACCTGGGAGCACTGGACCAGGCTAATACTATCCTGAGCCAGCGAAGCTTCGCGGCCGGGGTGAAGCGCGCGGGTGAGAAGCTGCTGAGCAAAGCAGTGAAGGCGTCCGCGGGCAAGACCACCGCCATCATCACGCTGAAAGGCCCGCAGGCCATCACCGGCATACGCGTTAAACTGAACCCGCCGCCCGCTCCCGGCGACCTCGACACGTTGCGCGAACTAGCCCTGCAAATCAACTGGGACGGTGAGACGGCACCCAGCATCTGGGCACCACTGGGTGATTTCTTCGGCACCGCCCCCGGCGTGAATCGCTACGACTCGCTGCCGATGGGCGTGGGCGAGGATGGCTGGTGGTACTGCAACTGGTACATGCCCTTCGCGCAAGAGGCGCACGTCGAACTGATCAACGATGGCAAGATTCAACGTAACGTGAGCTTCGAGGTGACCTATGCGCCGTTGTCGCAGCCGATCGCGAAACTGGGGCGCTTTCACGCCAAGTGGCATCGGGACGCCTTCCTGCCGCGGGAACCCGAGCGCGCAATTGACTGGCCATTCCTGAAGACGGAAGGCGCAGGACGGTTCGTCGGTGTGATGCTGCACGTGTGGAATCCACGCGGCGGCTGGTGGGGTGAGGGCGACGAGAAGTTCTTCGTCGATGGCGAGAAATTCCCTTCCACCTTCGGCACGGGATCTGAGGATTACTTTGGTTACGCCTGGTCCAGTCCGGTGCTTTTCCAGCACGCGCTTCACAACCAGACACGCAACGACGGGAACAGCCGGGGCCACCTGTCCGTCAACCGTTGGCAAATCAGTGAGAACGTGCCTTTCCATACGTCGTTTGAGGGCTGCATTGAGAAATACTACAGCAACGATCGTCCGACGCTCTACGCGGGCGTGGCCTATTGGTATTTGACGGCGGGCGGCAACGACCCTTACCGCCCGGCGCCGTTGAGCGAGCGCGTCGGCTACTGGACGCCGGTCGAATCCTTCAAGATCAAGGGCGTTATTGAGGGTGAGAAACTAAAGATCCTAGGCAAGACCGGCGGCAACGCGGCGGAGCAGGATTTGACCGGCTTTCCGGGCCAATGGAGCAACGATGCACACTTGTGGTGGATTGGGACCAAGCCCGGCGATAAGCTGGATCTAGCTTTGCCGGTGAAACAAGCCGGGAAATGCCGGCTGGGCATGCAACTGACCAAAGCGCCCGACTATGGCATCGTGCAATTGTATCTCGATGGCCAGAAACTGGGCGACCCGATTGACCTCTATCGTCAGTCCGTAACGCCCACCGGCCTGCTAACCTTCGGCGAGCATGATTTGACGGCTGGCGATCACAAGCTGACGGTCGAGATCGTGGGCGCGAACGATAAGGCCATCAAGAACTACATGTTCGGCTTGGACTACGTGAAGCTTGACCCACTGTAGCTCGACGGAATCTGCGACCGAACACTTGGCAGATGACCACGCTATCCCGCCGCGAGTTCATTGCCAGGGCGCTCGCGGCGTCCTCAACCGCCGCGCTGGGTGGTGCCAGCGCTCTCCCGGTCCTCGCCGAGGAGAAATCCTCGCTGCCCATTGTGGTCTTCAGTAAGGTTTATCAGACGCTCAAGCTGAATTTCGACGATGCGGCGGCAGTGACCGCTGAGGCGGGGATAGATGGCATTGATTGCCCGGTGCGTCCCGACGGCGAGATACTGCCAGAGCACGTTATCGGCGAGTTGCCCCAATACGCCGCTGCCTTGAGGAAACGGGGCCTGCAACTGCCGTTGCTGACCACCGGGATCACAAGCGTCTCCTCGCCTTGCGCCGAAGACATCCTGCGCACCGCGAAGAAGCTCGGCGTTCAGTTCTACCGTCTGGGATTCGTGATTCGAGCGACTGACGCGTCAGCCGGCAAGCAGGTGCGGGAGATAAAGGCACAGCTCAAAGACCTGACCGCACTGAATAAGCAGATCGGCATCGGCGCCATTGTCCAGAATCATTCACCAGCCGGGCACAGCTACCTCGGCGGCGACCTGTCCGAGCTGCTCGACCTGGTAAAGGACTTCGACCCGGCGCAGATCGGCGTCGCCTTCGACATCGGCCACGCGCTGGTGGTGCATGGGGATGATTGGCGCCAGCATTTCGAGAAGCTCAAATCGCATCTGAAGATCGCCTACGTGAAGGACGTTAAGCGCCCGGGACGCTGGGTACCGTTTGGCGAAGGGGACATCGCCGCGACGGGCTACTTCAAGCTGCTCAGGGAACTGAAATACAATGCGCCCGTCTCATTGCATATCGAGTTTGACTGGACCAACGGCGGGAAGTCCAAGACGCGTCCGGCGCTGGTCAAGGCGCTTCAGGACAGCGCAGGAGTATTGCGGCGCTGGCTCGCGTCGGCGTAGGCCCACTACTCGGTTTGTCTGGTACAGCGGCGCAATGGGTGCCAAAACCCAGCCGGATTCTTTCCTTCCATCCGTGCCTATGCAGTCGGGGCTGCGAGGAACGCAGCGCAGCAAGGCCGAAACAGAGCAAGAAAGACAGACAGGAAAATTGAAGACAGGAAAATAGGATTCCGCTTCATTTTCCTGTCTTCAATTTCCCTGTCTTTATGCCTTGCCGCAGCCCCGCTCCAGCAAAGCTTCTCACAGTCCGCGAGCAAGACACAGGCGGCGATGGCGTGCCTGCGGTCCAACGTGGATTCCTGCAACAACACTGTTACGGCTTAGTGGAGTTACAGTCTTTCTGCCGCCGCGCGGTCGGCGAGCACCAGCGCCTGATCCCGGCGGACGAAGCCGGCGGGAATGGCCACATCGCCGTCGCGCAGGCGCGGCAACATGCCCGCTTTCTCAGCACCCGTTACCACCCATAGGATGCGCCGCGCACGATTAAGCACCGGGTAAGTCAACGTCATCCGCCGCCGCCCTTGATAAAGCTGCGTAAGCGCAACGTCTGCGTCACTGACCTCGAGCACCGGATCCCCCGGCACCAACGAGGCCGTGTGGCCGTCGGGGCCGAGACCCAGGTGGACCAGGTCGAGCTCCGGCGGGGCACCGGCGATCTCCTGAAGGCGGATGGCGTACTGCCTGGCGGCAGCCGCAAGGTCGGGGGAATCGACTGACATGGGGCAAACGTTCTCCGGGGGAAGCGGAACGTGCGCGAGCAGACTGTCGCGCAAGCCTGTGAGGTTCCGCTCCGGGGTTCCCGGCGGAGCCACGCGCTCATCCACCTGCACCACAAACACCTTTCCCCAGGCGAGATCCTCCCGCGCGAGCGCCCGCAGCATTTGCCAAGGGGTTTGGCCGCCGCTGACCGCCAGGCAGAACCGTCCGCGCGCCGCCACCGATGCCCTGCCCTCTTCGGCAATGACCCTGGCCGCCTCGGCGGCGACTGCAGCAGGGTCCTCCAAGACTTGAATCTCCATGGCGCCGGGCTACGCCCTCTTCATTTTCAAGTAGCGACGGATCAGGTTGTTCGTTGAGCTGTCGTGTTTGAGTTCAACGGCAGTCTTGCTCTCAAGCTCAGGAACAATACGTTGGGCCAGGACCTTGCCCAATTGCACACCCCACTGATCGAACGAGTCGATGTTCCAGATGGCGCCTTGTGTGAAGATGATATGCTCGTAGAGCGCAACCAGCTTGCCGAGCACATCGGGCGTGAGCCGTTCCGCGAGGATCGTATTCGATGGCCGGTTGCCTTCGAACACCCGGTGCGGCACGAGCCAATCCGGCACGCCCTCGGCCTTGACTTGTTCCGCCGTCATACCGAAGGCCAGCGCTTCGCTTTGCGCGAAGACGTTTGCCAGCAACAGGTCGTGGTGACGCCCTAGCGGCGTTAACGCTTGGTCGAAGGCGATAAAGTCGCACGGAATGAGCCGCGTCCCCTGATGAATCAACTGGTAGAACGAGTGCTGGCCGTTGGTACCCGGCTCGCCCCAATAAACGGCGCTGGTATCGTAGTCCACCGGCGTTCCCTCGAGCGTGACGTGCTTGCCGTTGCTCTCCATCGTCAATTGCTGCAGGTAAGCCGGGAACCGCTTCAGGTATTGCTCGTAAGGCAGCACCGCCACGGTCTGCGCGCCGAAGAAATCGTTATACCAGATGCCTAGCAGGGCCATGAGCACGGGCAGGTTCCGCTCGAATGGCGTGCTGCGGAAATGCTCATCCATCTGTCGAAACCCGTCGAGCATCGCCCGGAAATTGTCCGGCCCGATGGCCAGCATGGTTGAGAGGCCAATGGCCGAATCCATCGAATACCGCCCGCCCACCCAATCCCAGAACCCGAACATGTTGGCGGGGTCGATGCCAAACTCGGACACCTTTTGCGCATTGGTTGAAACCGCGACAAAGTGCTTCGCGACGGTGCTCTTGTCCCCTCCCAGGCCCCGGAGCAACCAATTGCGGGCGCTCTGGGCATTGGTCATGGTCTCCAAGGTCGTGAAGGTCTTGGACGACACGATAAACAGCGTTTCGGCCGGAGAGAGGTCACGGGTCGCTTCCACGAAATCAATCCCATCTACATTGGAGACGAACCGAAAGGTCATGGCCCGCTCGCTGTAATGTTTAAGCGCTTCGTAAGCCATGACCGGCCCAAGGTCGGAGCCGCCGATGCCGATGTTGACCACGTTGCGGATACGCTTGCCGGTGTAACCCTTCCACCCACCGCTTCGGACGCGGTTGCAGAAGTCGGCCATCTTGTTCAGCACGGCATGGACTTCCGGCACAACGTTCTTGCCGTCCACGACGATCGAAGCGTCTTTCGGCGC
Organism: Limisphaerales bacterium; assembly: GCA_003152225.1. Taxonomy (GTDB): domain Bacteria; phylum Verrucomicrobiota; class Verrucomicrobiia; order Limisphaerales; family UBA8199; genus PALSA-1440. The sequence goes on from PLZQ01000109.1 coordinate 22,385, forward strand.
CCGGAGGGCGACGTGCAGCACGGCGCGGTTCTCCGTGATATTGATCTTGTCCCCGCGGAACATCGCGTCAATGCGCTCGCGCAGACCGCATTCGGCCGCCAGTTCCACGAGCAGCTTTAGGGTTTCGTCCGTGACGCGGTTCTTGGAGTAATCCAGAAAGAGGCCCGCGGCTTCCGCCGTCAGCCGTTCGCCGCGTTTGGGGTCGGTCCCGAAGAGTTCCCGCAGGTGCCAGGTGCGGGCGGTTTGATAGTGAGCAGCAAGGGCTTTCCAGGCCTTGCGTTGCGTTAGGAGGGTAATAGGTTCTGACATAAGGGTTATCAAGCTGCCATTTTGAGCGCCTGGGTCTTCGACGTGATGACGGCCATCAGCTCGTTCCAGGATTTGACGAACGATTTGGCGCCGTCCTCCTGCAATTGTGCGGCGAGGGTGTCGATGTTGATCCCGGCTTTGCCAAACTCCGTCAACACGGCCTCGCAATCGCCGCCATCAGCCGCCATGATCGGGCCGGCTTTGCCGTGGTCGGCAAAGGCCTTCAAAGTGGCTTCAGGGATCGTGTTGACCGTGAACGGGGCGGCCAAGGCCTCGACGTACAGCACGTCGGAAGCTTTTGGGTCCTTGGTCCCGGTGCTGGCCCACAGGAGACGCTGTGGCCGGGCGCCGTAGTTGCAAGCGCGCTGCCAGCGAGGGGAGGCCAGCAGCTCACGGTAGGCCACGTAAGTCCGCCGGGCGATGGCGATGCCCAGTTGATTGGTCAACGCCGCGGGCACTTTCCCCGCTACCGCGCCGTCCCAGCGGCTGACGAACAGCGAGCCGACGGAATCCACGTTCGGGTTGAGCCCGGCGGCGATGCGCCGTTCGATGCCGCGCAGGAACGCCTCCGCCGCCGCCACATACTGCTCGCGGGAGAACAGCAGCGTCACGTTAATCGGTACACCAGCAAAGATCGCCTCCTCGATGGCCGGCAATCCCTCCGGCGTGCCCGGAATCTTGATGAACAGATTCGGCCGGGCCGCCAGTGCAAACAAGTCCTTGGCCTGGGCCAGCGTGCTCGCCGTATCGTGGGCCAGTAGGGGCGACACTTCCAGCGACACCCGGCCGTCCAGGCCATTGGTTCGGTCATAGACCGGCCGGAACAAGTCGGCCGCCTGCTTGAGGTCTTCCAGCGCCAGTTCAAAAAACAACGCCTCGTCCGTCTTTCCTTGGCTCGACCGGTCACGGATCGCCGCGTCGTAGGAGGTGCTGTTCTTGATTGCGTGGTCGAAAATAGTGGGATTCGAGGTGAGCCCAGTGACCGAGAGATCATCAATGTAACGCTTGAGCGTGCCGCTGCGAAGAAGCTCGCGTGTGATGTTGTCGAGCCAGAGGCTCTGCCCCTGGTCGTGGAGCATTTGTGTCGCTTTCATATTCTCGTTGCTTGCCTTTCCTGCCCCCAATCTAGTTTCGCCTTGGAGTGGATGTCAAAGAGAGGTTTCAGCCCCGGGTTAAACGCGGGCAAGAGTTGGCCGCGCTCGCTTCCGCCCACTGACTTCTGCCCGCAACCGTCGACTGTCAACCTTCAACAATTTGCTTTTAACCTCAATCCTGATCAGCTATCCTGCAAACTGAAAGTTGGTAAGTTAGGCAGGCTGAGAATTCTTGAAGACTCGCAACCGCCCGAAAAGCGCGAATGCTAGAAACAAACCACACCGAGGGTTCAAAGCCGCACTCTGGATGACTGGGTACAAACCGCACCGCAATCTCGACGCCACCGATTACGAACACATCGTCTTCGGCTTTATCACACGCAGGAAGGCCGTTATCGCCTCATGAACCTTCGGCTTTACATAGATTACGACAACCTCAACCCGGATCAGAAGCGGAGGGGACTACTCGATTTGGCCACTCGCGCTCTTCTTGCGTCCCCCATCCCAACAGAAAAAATAAGTGGCCGCTGTGAAGCCCGGGTTTATGGGGGGTGGTACGAGGCCACGACGTTGACGCCCCTTGCTGAGGCCATAGTTGTAGAAATCGGGCGGGATTTCCCTAATGTTCTTCCCTTCCGCACCAAGCGGGGAGTTTCGGGCAGGCTCGCAGTAAGCGCCGAACTCGCGTGCAGCCTGGAAGCCGAGCCCGCGCACCACCTTTTTAACACGTTCCGCCCAAGATCCGCTCCGCGCGCGCTGAAATGTGTTGATCCAGCAACATCGGGGTGCACCGACCCACAGTGCCCCCTTGCTTGCCTCCCACGCTTCTTCGAGACTGAACAGTGTCCCAAACAGGGCTGCACGGTTCAGCTCGGCGATGTCCTCTTTCGTCGGGGGCAAAAGCTGATAGATACTATGCTCGCATGCGACCTAATCCACACATCCCGGGCTGGATGTGACTTTATCATAGTAGTGAGCAGCGATGATGATTTATTGCCAGCTCTTCGTATTGCATTGCTTGCCGGCACCCCTCTAGCTCGACTTCACCCAAAAACCTACCACCAACTCGCTGCCTTCCCCCCAGGGGGTGCCCCGTTTTTTGAAACTCCGCTTTGACCTATGCAAATTGACTCTTTCAAACGCATCGTTACCACGTTCGCCGACCCTCAAACTGAAATCCTTGTCGAGCGTGATCGGGCCGTCATCCAAGTCAACGGAAGACTAATCGAGGTCTCCCTGAAACAGCGGAGCGGCGAGATCAGCGTAGTCGACAGCGGAAGCGAAATGCCGGCCAACCAGTGGATTCTAACCCGATTAGCCCAGTTGCCGCTCCTTGCTGACCGCTTGATATCGACGGTTCCAGCGACCAAGCCATTTGTGGTTCCCGAGGCTGACCTTCTGGAATCGCTAGAGCAGAAGCCAGGAGACGAATCCAACCATGTGGCCGACGCGCTTTCTGCTGCGCTGGACGTCTTGGACCGAAGAAGCCCACTGGAGACGATGGTTCTTTACATCACCAGCGACGCCGGCGAGGGAAAAACGAGCCTCATCAACGAGATGGCACGCCGACAGGCAGAGAGGTTCAAGGACCACGATTCTGATTGGCTACTTGTCCCAATCCCGCTCGGAGGGCGCCACTTCCTTCGCTTCGATGACATTACGGTCGGCGCGCTGCAGAACCGATACAGATTCCCCTTCCTGTATTACAATGCCTTTGTGGAGTTGGTACGCCTTGGAATCCTCATTCCAGCGTACGATGGATTCGAAGAAATGTTCGTCGAGAATACGTCGGGTGAAGCACTTTCCGCGATGGGAGTTCTTGTGAGCTCCCTTCAGTCCTGCGGGGCGGTGGTGATCGCCGCGCGAAAGACATACTTCGAATTCCAAAACCTAAAGACGCAAGCGCGCTTGCGCGATCTCATCAGTAGCTACTTAGTGGGCTTTGGAAAACTGGGCCTCAGCCGATGGAAAAGACCCCAGTTTCTCGCCTATTGCACAGCAAGAAACCTCTCTCACCCTCAGGCTCTCTACGACACCGTCGTGAGCCGTCTCGGCGTAGATCACTCACTCATCACTCGGCCTGTGCTCGTTCGGAGGTTGGTCGACATTGCCGAGCGGAGTTCCTCGATGGACGACGTCTTGACCAAGCTACAAACGTCGGGGAATGATTTCTTTGCGGTCTTCGTTCGGAGCATCGTGGAGCGTGAAGCAAACGAGGTCTGGATTGACCGCTCGGGCGAGGTTAAGCAGCCCCTGCTGCTCGTTGAGGAGCATTGCAACCTGCTTTCACTCATCGCTCTCGAAATGTGGCAGTCGCGAGTGGACTTCCTGAAGACCGACTCGGTGGAATTCACGACAGATTATTTTTGCGAAACCAACCGCAAGAGTCCCGGCGTAGCAGCGCAGATTCGTGAGCGTGTCAAGGGGCATGCCCTGTTAGTGGCCTCAAGCAATGCCCAGGGCGCTGTGGAATTTGACCACGATGAGTTCAGGCAGTTTTTCCTGGGAGAAGCAATCGCGAACGTTTGCCTCGCTTCGGCAGCTTCTTCTGCTTCTCCTGCAGATCTGCTGAACATTCTTCGCAAAGGCACACTTCCCAACCAAACCTTCCGGTCCGTGGTCCAAACGATCCAACGGGTTGGAGCAACGCGACAGCGGCAGATTGTCAACCACCTTGTCGAGGTAGCTCTGATGGACGGTCAAGTATCATTCACGCAGGAAAATTGTACATCTCTGGTGCTCGCCCTGCTGAGCGGTTCCGATGGAACAGGGGTCGTGCTCCGTCGCATGTCGTTCCCGCCGAACGCGCTCAGGGATCTGAATCTTAACGGAGTTATCTTCGAGAATTGTTTCTTCAATCCGACGGGTTTGGACCATTCCACACTTGGGAGCTGTCGATTTGAACGGTGTCACTTCACCAGGCTCGAAACGTTCGGTAATACTCGTCTGAATGATGTTACCCTGTCAGAAAGCCCGGTCGATGTTCTATTCCTGACCGACCGCGCGTTGACATTCTTCGAACCCGCAGCCGTGCGACGGCAGCTAACTCAGCTAGGATTCACAGTCCCCGAAGCAACAGCTGAATTGCCTTTGGATCCGGCTCCACGTGTGGAACGGGATGACGCCCTCGTTCAGTTTGACAAGTTGCTTCGTTGCTTCATGCGGAGCACCCACATGAGCGAAGGGGTCATACATGCGAAGCTTGGAGGCGTAGCCAATCGGTTTATTGGCGAGGTGATTCCCGAATTACTGCGAGCGGGGATTCTTGCTGAAATGGAAAACAGAGGGGGGGGATCGCAACGCCATTTTAGGCTTGGTCGGCAGATGGTTGTGTTGAATCGAGCGATGGAAGAGAGCCACGGGTCATTTCAGAGATTCATAGCGGAGGCGACTCGCGCGCCTGGCTCGGCGTGACACCGGAACGCTTACGATTTTGCCAAATGGACGGCTGGCCGATTCGGACCGCCCGGTTGGGAAAGAGGGAGACCTATTGCGGAGCCGTGCGACCCTGGGCGGCGCTCTCTTGCTCGCTTACTAGGCTATGATCCATGATGCATGCGGGCGAATTGCGCTTTCATTAGTCCAAGGCTCCGGAGCAGAGCTGTCCGTCGACGTACCTTGCGTTTGAGATGAACTTCGATCCTGTGGCGTGGCCAGTCGAGTCACGGGTATTTGTTTTTCTTGCGTTTGTCGGTGCCCGGTGCGTGCTTGCCTGTCCGCTCGGGGACCGGGTCGGCAGCTAGGAAGCCGAGCATTTCGTGCCAGGCAACTGGAAGAATCCAGGCTTCGTTTTCCGGGTGTCCCGTTCAATGACGCTGCTTAGAGCCCTTGTTTCGGTTGAGGCTGGTTTCCACCATAAACAGGCCATTTCTAATAGACGCTCGCCTTGTCGCACTCCATCGAAAATAGCCCAAAAACCGGTGAAGCCGCGTAACTTATTGAAACCTCGTAACTTGTGTAACCGATGTAGATTCTTCGCTGTTTTAGGCGGAATTGGGCTTTGGGACAGCTCCGTTAGGAGCGCCGTGTTTATAGAACACGAGCCCCAAAACGCCATCCAAGCTCCGTCAGGAGCGGCATGGTTCGAGTTGAGTGTGTGGCGACACGGGGATTTGTGATGTTCCTCTCCATGCCGCTTATGTTA
>PLZQ01000170.1 GCA_003152225.1 Limisphaerales bacterium
CGTTACCAGCGCCACTACTTCCAGAGCGCCGATGGCCGTTTTCGTTTGACCGTGGACTCGGGTCTCCAATTCGCCGCGGCGCGACAAGCCCAGGGTATGGGCGTTTCTTTCGGGCCGCCCATTGAACCGATAGTGATCGAACTGAAGTATGGCCTCGCCGAAGCTGAAGCGGCCCCGCAGGTGACGAATACGCTTCCGTTCCGGCTCGCCCGTTACTCGAAATACGTCCTTGGAATAAACCGCCTGGCAGGCTGATAGCCTTCAGCTAGCCAACTACTGGCCAAGAGCATGGGATACACTCTCGATTGTTCCTCGATTGTTCCTCTACTGCTCCTCCAGTTCTGGCAGTATGGGGCTGATGATCAGACGCGTTTGAGCACGGCATCAGCGATGATTCGGGCCGCCTCGTCGTGGGGGACCAGGTCGGTGTTAATGACGAGGTGGTAGAGCAGCGGGTCATCAAGATTGGTGTCAAAATACTGCTGCAAATAGCGCCTCCGCCCGCGATCTTCGCGGTGAATGAGCTTCAACGCGGCTTCTTTGCTCAGATGCTGCAGTTCCTGGATATACTTGACGCGCTTCTCCACCGAGCCAACCAGCCGGACATGAAACGCGTAATCCAGTCTGCGGGTGAGCACGTTGGCGCCGCGACCGATAAGGATTACATTGCCCAGCTCTGCCAGGCGCAGGATCGTGTCGGAAGTCTGGCGCACCAGGGTCCAGGAGGGAGGATGCAAGCCGAACAGCTCATCCATCGCGTCGGCGATCTCGGAAATACGGTCCTCGGGCATGAACTGGGCCAGGCGCTGGGGCAGGTTGTGGTCCTCCAGGACCTTCGCCACCAGGTTACGGTCAAAGACCGTCCACGGGCAGGCGTCCTTGGGGGCATGGGCCTGCAGGAGGGTCGCCAGTTTCTCGGCCACGCTATGCGCGCCCGAACCGGTCTGGCGGGAAATCGTCACGACGCGCCAGGGCACCTCACTCTGGGCGGTCGTAGCTGCCTTGCCTACTGATTGCAAATGGGCGTTTATGAACGTCCGGCATCGCTCCAAATCATATTGTGTGTTCATAGTCGTTTGCGGTTATCCGGCTCAGCTTGCACGCTACCATTCCAACACTCCGACCTTACAGTCGTAACCTATCATAGTGTACGCCGCAGGGGAAGGGTATCCACTTCACTTGGCACGATTTGACCGGGCCTAATACGGCTCATCACGGTAGCCGCCTGGCCGCATCGGCTCCAGGCGCGAGTGCTGGGGTGCGGTTGCGTTGGGAAGCGGCCCAGCGACCTTTCTTTCGGGCTGGCTGTGCGCCTACTCTTTTCCAGGACAGGCTGTCTGGAAAAGCTGCAATCGAGCGCACGCGCCGGGAGACCAGTTAGAAGCGTTCCAAGATAATCTGGTTCGGAACAATGCGCCAGGTCGTTGGATTAAAGCCCGTAAACGCGCAGGTTTGGCTTGGCATTGGCATACGAGACACTTCAGCGATCACCGCACCCCGTATCCGGCCTCCGAGCCCTAAAGAAAACCCTTGGGCCGGCTGGCAGTGCTTATGCGAAGTCCGAGGCATTGTATGTTGTTTGCAGTACTTTTTGAGCGGTCGCATCGCCCGGCTCTCGTGGCTATCCTTCTGGGCAGTCTTCTCGCCTTAACACCTTTGGCGGTCCGGGCAACCGGCACGGTTACGCTGGTCTGGGACCCAAGCTCCGGCACGAACGTCATCGCCAACTACAACCTTTATTATGGTGGCGCCAGCGCCACGTACACCAACGTCGTGTCCGTCGGCACTGCTACCACTGCGTCCGTCTCCAACCTGATCGAGGGTTGCACTTACTATTTCGCCGCCACGGCGGTCGATACCAATGGGTTGGAAAGCGACTATTCCACCGAGGTTTCCGCCCTAATCCCCGTCAAGCTGACCAACCAGCCGCCCACTCTCAACGCACTGGCCAACTTCACGATCAACGAGGGCGCCGCCCAGCAAACCGTCAACCTCTCCGGCATCACCTCCGGCGCCACCAACGAGTCCCAGACACTCACCGTCACGGCCTCCTCCAGCAACACGGGTCTGATCCCGACGCCCACCGTCACCTACACCAGCCCCAATACCACAGGCTCGATCAAGTTCACCCCGGTCGCCTTGGCGTTCGGCACCGCCACGATCACCGCTACTGTCAACGACGGCGGCACCAGCAATAACATCGTCTCGCGCACCTTCACGGTCACCATCAACCCGGTCAACCAGCCGCCGACGCTTGCCGCCCTAGCCAACCTCGCCATCAACGAGAATGCGGGCCTCCAGACCGTCAGCCTCTCCGGCATCTCCTCCGGTGCCACCAACGAGACCCAGACCCTTACGGTCATCGCCTCTTCCAGCAATACTGGGCTGATCCCCACTCCCACGGTCAGCTACACCAGCCCCAGCGCCACCGGCTCGATTAAGTTCACGCCCGTTGCGTCCGCTTACGGCTCCGCCACGGTCACCGTTACTGTCAACGACGGCGGCGCCAGCAACAACGTCGTCTCCCGCACCTTCACCGTCACTGTCAACCAGGTCAACCAACCGCCGACCATCTCCGGCATCACCAACCGGCTGATTGCCGCGGACTCGGCGACGGCGGCCATCCCGTTCACCATCAACGATGCGGAGACCTCTGCTTCAAGCCTGACGCTTTCCGGCAGTTCAGACAATGCGACTCTGGTGCAAACCGCCGGGATCATATTCGGCGGCGCCGGCAGCAGCCGTACCGTGACGGTCACGCCCGCAGCCGGGCAGACCGGCGTGGCCAACATCACCGTCACCGTCAGCGACGGGACGGCCACCGCCACCAGCGTTTTCCAGTTGACTATATGCCAGCGACCCGCAGCGCCGGGTAGTGTCCGTATTGCAAGTAGCGCCCCCTAGCTGAAGGGCCGACCGCATAATCGGCTGTTCCCACAACCCCGGGCTGGGACTTACTGCCCGGGGTTTTCTTTTGGGCGCAAGCTCCGCAAGCCCACGCAACCCAATGCAGAAGCACGCCGGCCAATCCCCGGACTTGAATGCTCCCGAGCATAGTACAGTTCTCGTCGCCGCACACCGAGCCAACGCGCCGCTTGCCGCAAACCAGGATTGAGGTGGCTTTGGCCGGCTTTTCGAGGTTCGCAGTTCATCCACCCTTCGCAGTACCGCTACGGATGACGGGAGGTTCGAGAGCCAATTGCAAAACTGCCGCAAAGAGGCGCAGAAGACTCAAAAGGGCTGAGAGGATTGCCTTGTCAGGCGTCTTCTGTGCTTTTTCGCGGCTATCTCCGGCTTCGGTCCGGTGTTCACCATAAGCATATCGAATAGAACTCCCCTCTCCCACCTCCCTCGGGGTGCTCTGGGGGCACCCTGGTACCACCCTGGACATACCCTGGTACCATAGACCCCCTTCCGGACGTCATTTTTGATCAGGCACGCTTATTCAAGTCCGTTTCATCCGGCTTTTCGGTCGCGCAGTCGGATTTGGGATTGGATGTTGGAAGTTTGATGTTCGGTGTTGGATGTTCGAGGTTTGCCGTTTGCCTCCGATGTCCGGCACCCCTCAGACATGGCTGGTGTAAACGTCGTTCTGTA
>PLZQ01000352.1 GCA_003152225.1 Limisphaerales bacterium
CCATTACAAACGTCGAGGAACCATTCATTATTCGTTTTTGGTTCTTATTGCGGCGATAACCGGGTTTATCGTGTCGAGACGAAAGACACCTAACAGTATTAGTTCACCCTAACCGGCCGAGCAAACGTCAACTCCATTCGATCCTTCATGGAGGCCACTTTACCGCCGCAGGCCTGAACGAATCAAGGATTATTTGCAATGCTGTTTAGCTTGCCTTCCGCAGTGAGAAAGACTAACCCAGTTAAGCTTTGCGGGTATGCTCTCAGGGAACCAAATAAGTCAAGGAACAGGACAGGGCGAGTTCGCCAGTTGGCGGAACTGGCTCGAGAAGGATCACTTGCTCACCCCCGGTCTGCGGGAGAGCTACCAGCAGACATTGGCGGCCTTCGAGCAGTTCTGCCTCAAGCGCGGGGCCAGCCAAACTCCTGGCAGTGGGGCTGGTGCCCCAGCGCAGTTGACGGTGGCCCTGGCGCGGGAGTATGTCGAGCTGCAGCGCCTGGAGCAGGCGCTCAACTGGCTGTTCCGCTGCCGCCGGTGTCCCCCGGGCGAGGTGCTAACGGGGGTTCCAACCCTGGGCCGGGCCGACCTGGGCCAGACGCCTTGGGAGCGGCGATTGGTGGAGAAGCTCCGGGTGCGGCATTTGTCATGGCGGACGGAACAGACCTATCGGGGTTGGGCGTGGCGGTTCGCCCACTTCCTCGGCGAGCGGCCGGTGGAGTCGGCGACCGGCGAGGATGTGCGCACGTTTCTGAGCTACCTGGCGACGGCGCACCGAGTTCCGCAGTTGAACAACTAAGANNCGTGTGCCAGGATGGCACAGTTCCGAGAACCAGCCGGGACACTCGGCGCCGGCACGGCGGTTCCCTATAGGGTACCTGGCGTATCCCCGGCGTATCTCTAGCGAGCAGCTATCCGGTACCTATACAGTACCTAGTGGTTCCCTATACAACACCTAATGGGTACCTATCCAACACCTAGTGAACACGCCGTAAATGCCTGCAATTCAAGCACATCCGGTTGGTGGCGGACACCGAAGGCCAACTGCGAATCGCGAACGGCGAGCGAGGAAGACCGAACATCCAACACCCAACATCCAACTTCCAACATCCAATCCCCAATACGGCTGCGCGACCGAAAAGCCGGATGAAATCGATTTGCATAAGCGTGCCTGATCAAAAAGGAGGTCCGGAAGGGGATCTATGGTACTAGGGTATGTCCAGGGTGGTACCAGGGTGCCCCCAGACCAGCCCGAGGGCGGCGGGAGAGGGAGGTTGTATTTGGGATGCTTATGGGGGACACGGAACATCCAACATCGAACATCCAACATCCAACATCGAATGGCCCGGACAAGCCAACGCCGGGCAAAAGCAGAAAGCACAAAGTAGAAAGCAGCAATAGGGGCGGGGCACCGCGCCAGGCAACCAAGGCCACACCCTGGCAGAAGCTGAAAGGCTGAAAGCTGAAACCAAAAAGGGCGACGGGCCGCGCAATTGGCTATTTGCCATCGGCCATTTGCAATCCCCAGGCACCGCCACGCCAAGCCACCCTGAGGCGAGGGCAGAATGAAGAATGCAGAATGAAGAATGGCCGAATGAAGCCACCCAATGCGACCTCAAAGCCACCTCAAAGCGTGTTGATAGGCAACCGATTGCGACCCCAATGCTACCCTAATGCGGTACCAAAGCCACCCCAAGGCTCCCACAAAGCTTCCCTAAAGCCACCTCAGATTGGCCGGGCCGCGGCAAGCGGTGCTGGCCCACCACCTTTGGCTTGCCCTTCCTCCCCGACAAACTATAATGCCCCCGCGAATCTGAGCAAGGCCAGTACGACATCACGCTACCCCTTGCCAGGCCCGTTTTATTCACTGAACGCATGAAAGTCCCGCTGCTCGACCTCAAGGCACAGTATATGGCAATTAAGGCTGAAATCGACGCCTCGGTTGCCGAAGTGATGGAATCTCAGCAATTCATCCTGGGGCCGCCGGTACAGAAGTGCGAACAGGCGATTGCACAATACTCAGGCTGCGCTTACGGGGTTGGGGTCTCTTCTGGAACGGATGCGCTGCTGGTTTGCCTGATGGCGGAGGGGATTGGCCCGGGCGACGAGGTGATCACCACGCCCTACACCTTTTTTGCCACCGCGGGCTCGATTGCGCGCGTCGGCGCCAAGCCGGTCTTCGTGGACATCGACCCGGCCAGTTACAACCTCGACCCGGCGCAAATCGAGGCGAAGATAACCCCGCACACGCGCGCCATCATCCCGGTCCACCTTTACGGCCAGATGGCCGATATGGACGCCGTAATGCGGGTCGCGGAGAAACACCAACTTGTGGTGATCGAAGACGCCGCCCAGGCGATTGGCGCCGAGCACAAGGGCCGGCGGGCGGGCTCCATTGGCCAGTATGGCTGCTTTTCCTTTTTCCCGTCAAAGAACCTTGGGGCCGCGGGCGACGGCGGCATGGTGGTGACCGGAGATGCGCGGCGGGCCGAGAAGCTCATACGGCTGCGCGCGCATGGTTCACAGCCCAAGTATTACCACCAGGTCATAGGAGGCAATTTCCGCCTCGACTCGCTCCAGGCCGCCGTGGTCCTGGCCAAGCTGCGGCATCTGGACGCCTGGACATCCGCCCGCCAGCATAACGCCAGCCGATACAATCGCCTCTTCGCCGAGACGGGCCTGCCTATCGCAGAGGGCGCCCAACCCAGCGCGAGCAAGGCCGGTTCGCCGAGCCTGGTGTTGCCCAGGATCGTGACGGATCGGCACATCTTCAACCAATACGTGATTCGCGTTGCCCACCGGGACGCATTGAGAGCCGCGCTTCGGGAAAAGGGCGTGGGCACGGAAATCTACTATCCCGTGCCCTTGCACCTTCAAGAATGCTTCTCCTACCTGGGGTATCGGGCGGGGGCGTTTCCCGAGAGCGAAAGCGCGGCTACGGAGACTCTGGCGCTGCCCATTTACCCGGAACTCAGCGAGACCCAAGCCAAGTACGTAGTGCAATGTATCGCCGAAGTCTTGTCCGCGCGCGCTTGATCTGCTCTGCGTAAGTCCGATATACTCGGACCGTAGGCCATGTTGAAGAGATCGTTGATGCTGCTGGTTGTCTTCGCGGCGGTGGCGGCCGCAGCCGCCGCACCAGATCCGGGCATTTACGAATGCGCGGGTGCGGTGACCCCCGAGGGACAGATCGACAAGCTCGTCATGGCCAGGTTGTCGCCGCTGGGCATCCAGCCCGCCCTCTGCTCGGACGCCGTGTTTGTCCGGCGCGTCTATCTCGATGTCATCGGCACGCTGCCTACCGCCCAGAAAGCGCGGGAATTCATCGCCGACCCGGACACGAAGAATAAACGCCATCGGCTGATCGATCGTCTCCTGGAGCGGGATGAATTCGCCGACTATTGGGCCATGAAATGGGGCGACATTCTGCGCATCAAGGCCGAATTCCCGGTCAATCTGTGGCCGAATGCCGCCCAGGCCTACCACCGCTACGTTCACGCCTCCATCGCAGCGAACAAGCCCTATGACAAGTTCGCCCGGGAGATGCTTACTTCGAGCGGGAGCAATTTCCGCGTCGGCCCGGCCAATTTCTACCGCGCCATCCAGGACCGAATCCCGGAGAGCATCGCCACCGCGGTGGCCTTGACGTTTATGGGCGCGCGGGCGGACAAGTGGCCGACGAACCAATTGGCGGGCATGGCGGCCTTCTTCGCGCAGATCGGCTACAAGCCCACGCAGGAGTGGAAGGAGGAACACGTCTTCTGGGACCCCCTCAATTCCAGCGCCCAACTCACCAGCACTAACCCGGCGGCGGCGACCTTGCCTCCGACCAGCACCGCGCCGCAAGTGGCCACCTTCCCGAATGGCAAGCAGATCAAGCTGCCCCCGGACCGCGACCCGCGGGAGGTCTTCGCCGATTGGCTGATCACCCCGGAGAATCCCTGGTTCACGCGCAACATAGCCAACCGCGTCTGGTCCTGGCTGCTGGGGCGGGGCATCATCCACGAACCGGACGATATTCGCGCTGATAACCCGCCAGGCAATCCCGCACTGGAGGCGCATCTGGAGAAGGAGTTGATCGCGAGCCACTACGATCTTAAGCGCCTTTACCGGCTCATCCTGAATTCACAGACGTATCAGTTCTCCTCGGTGCCGCGGTCCAATGTCTCACAGGCGGAGACCAACTTCGGGAGTTATGCGCTGCGGCGTTTGGATGCGGAAGTGTTGATTGATGCGATTAACAAGGTCACGGGCGCCTCGGACCTTTACACCAGCGCCATCCCGGAGCCGTTCACCTACATCCCCGCCGATCAGCCGGCCATTGCACTGGCGGATGGCAGCATTACCAGCCCGTTTCTGGCCTTGTTCGGGCGTTCAGCCCGGGCCACGGGCATGGAAAACGAACGCAACAATAAGGTGATGCCCGCGCAATGCCTGCACTTGCTCAATTCCAGCCATATCCAGCGCAAGCTGGAACAGAGCACGAAGCTCAAAGCCATCTTCGATCCCAGCCGTAAGCAAGCTGATATCGTGGAGGAGCTTTACCTCGCCATCCTCTCGCGGTTTCCTACCCCCGACGAAGTGAAGACGCTGGCGGAGTATGGCGAGCCTGGCAAGTCGGGGGTGCGCACGAAGACGCGCGAGGACTGGCTGGACATTACCTGGAGTTTGATCAACAGCACTGAATTCATGTATCGCCACTAGCCGCTCCCATCCAAACGAAAGCCAAACTATGAGCCAAGCGCGTCAGTCTGATGGTCAGTCGCCGACTGCGGATGCCCTTTGCATGAGCTTGAGCCTGCCGCTGTCCCGGCGCGAAGTCATGCGCGTCGGGTTGTTCAGCGCGGCCGGGTTGTTGTTCGGTGGCAGCCGGGTGTTCGGAGCCAGCACACAGCCGGCCAGCACCCCAGCCACGGCGCCGGGCAAGGGCAAGGCCAGGTCGGTCATCCAAATCTTCCTGTGGGGCGGCATGTCGCACAACGATACCTGGGACCCCAAGCCGGATGCCGGCTACGATTACAACGGCCCGATGAAGAAGCCACTCCCCACCAACGTGGACGGGATCATGGTCAGCGAGTGGTTCCCCAACCTGGCCAAGCAAGCCGACAAATACTCGCTCATCCGCAGCATGACGCACCGCAACAACGGCCATGAGACTGCGGCCTACCTGATGCAAACCGCGCACATGCCCGGCGAGCGCCTGGCCTACCCGAGCGTCGGCGCCGTCTTTGCGCTCTTTCGGAGTCCGGATTACAAAGGTCTGATTCCGCCTTACGTGGTGCTGACCCAGCCCCAGGGACGGTTCTCGGAAGAGGGTTTCCTCGGGCCGCGGCTAAAGCCGTTTGCCACCGGCGGCGACCCTAACGCGGCCCGCTTCGAGGTGGAAGGGGTGGTCGCCCGGGGCATCACCGACGACCGGCAGAACAAGCGGCGCGCGTTGCTCACCAGCCTGAACACGATGGGCAATACCATGGCCGCCAGCCCACAAGTTGCAGTTGCGGAAGAGGCCCGCAAACAGGCGTATGACCTCATCCTGGGTGAGGGCCGCCAGGTATTCGATCTCTCCAAAGAGAAAGCAGAGCTACGGGACCGCTATGGCCGCCGCACCTTCGGCCAGGACTGTCTCGCTGCGCGGCGCATGGTGGAAGCCGGAGTTCCCTATATCGTCATCAATTACCCCGGAGGCTGGGACACGCACAAAGACCACTTCCAGACGATGGGCCGGCAATGCCCGCAATTGGATCAGGGACTGGCCATGCTCCTGCAGGACCTGCACGAGCACGGCCTGCTGGACAGCACGTTGGTTTGGTGCAGCGGCGAGTTCGGCCGCACGCCCAAGATCGACTGGCAACCACCCTGGAATGGCGGACGCAATCATTATGGCAACGTCTTCAGCGTCCTGGTGGCCGGCGGCGGATTCAAGGGCGGGCAAGTGGTCGGTTCTTCCGATGCCAAGGCCGAAGAGGTCAAGGACCGGCCCGTCTATCCCGTCGATCTGCTCGGCAGCATCTATCATCTGGCGGGGATTGACTCGAACGCCAAGCTGCCTCATCCCATGGGCCTCGATGCATACGTGTTGCCCGCCGCCTCGGAAGGCGTGAAGTCCGCCGGGCTCCTGACTGAGATCATGTAGTAAGCCGTGGAGCGCCCCGATTCTATGCACAGAGTCAACTGGCTTGCGGTTCTGGGAGCGGTCGGCTGGCTGGCGGTCGCGCCCGCTGCTTGGGCGCAGGTGCGGCCGTATATTGGTTTCGTCTATCCCGCCGGCGGCCAGCATGGCACTACCTTCCAGATCAAACTGGGTGGTCAGGGCCTGGACGGCGTGGGCCAGGTCTTCGTTACCGGCGCGGGCGTGACCGCCCGGGTGCTCGAGTATGACCGTCCGCTCAACCCCCAGGAAACCACCCTTTTGAATGAGCAACTGAAGGAGTTGAAAAGTGGGAAGCCGGAGGTGGCCTCGACGATGATGAACTCGGGGACCCCGATGATGGCGTCGGAGAATCCCATGATGACTTCGGGGACGAACACGGAAAATGGGGCGGCGAAGCCGGGAGGCACAAATGAACCCACGCTGAAGCTGATCGCCAGGATCGAGAAGCGGGTCGCCGAATACGTCAACCGGCCTGCCAGCGTTGCGCTCGCCAGCATCGCCTACGTCGAGGTCAAGATCGCTCCGGATGCTCAACCCGGGGACCGGGAGCTGCGACTGGGGACCCCGCGCGGGTTGTCCAACCCGCTGGTGTTCCACGTCGGCCAATTGCCCGAAGTCTGCCGAAAAGCCATGATCACCGCCCCGTTGCAGGTGCTCGGCAAAGAGGAACTCGCCTTGCGCAAACGGCCCGCCACCGAAGTGGAGGACCGCATTACCCTACCCTGCACGGTCAATGGCCAGATCGCTTCCGGGGAACTCAACCGCTATCGCTTCGCCGCGCGTAAGGATCAAAGGCTCGTCATCACTACCCAGGCGCGGTCGCTAATCCCATATATCGCCGACGCTGTGCCGGGCTGGTTCCAGCCTGTGCTGGTGCTTTACGATGCCAAGGGGAAGGAAGTGGCGTATGACGACGATTACCGGTTCAAGCCCGATCCGACTATCCTCTACCAGGTGCCCAGTGACGGCGACTACGTGTTGGCGATCTACGACGCCATCTATCGCGGGCGCGAGGACTTCGTCTATCGCATCACCATCGGGGAGGTTCCTTTTGTGACGAGCATCTTCCCGTTGGGCGGCCGGGCGGGCGCTTTGCCGTCAGTCAAAGTGAAAGGTTGGAACCTGGCGGAGGCTGCGTTGACGCCGCCTGAAACCAACGCGGAGCCCGGAGTCTATCGGCTCACTTCGAGCAGGAAGGGATTCGTTTCCAACCCTCTGCCTTTCGCCCTGGACGCGCTCCCGGAAACCTCCGACCAGGAACCCAACAACACGCTGGCGCGGGCGCAGAAGGTGAAGCTGCCCATCATCATCAACGGGCGTATAGATCGGCCGGGCGATGAGGACGTGTTCAAGTTCACGGGCAGGTCGAACGAAACCGTCGTCGCGGAAATCTGTGCGCGCCGGCTGGATTCTCCGCTCGATTCGGTGCTCAAGCTTACCGACGCGACGGGCAAGCTGCTGGCGTTCAACGATGACCATGCCGACCTGGCTGCCGGAGTCAACACGCACGACGCGGATTCCTATTTCATGGCGAAGCTGCCGGCGGACGGAACCTACTACGTTCACCTCGGCGATGCCGCGCGGGCTGGCGGTGAGGAATATGGCTACCGTTTGCGCCTCAGCGCCCCGCAACCCGATTTCGCGTTGCGTGTGGTGCCTTCGAGCGTCGGCTTGCGCAGCAAGAGTACCGCTCCTCTCGGCGTCTATGTCATCCGCAAAGACGGTTTCGCCGGTCCCATCAAGCTGAGCCTGACGAATCCGCCCGCCGGATTCTCAGCCGCTCCCATCTCCATTTCGGGAACCCAAGCCATGGTGCGGCTCACGCTGAAGACCAGCCTGGTCACGAACCAGGAACCCGTCAACCTTACGGTAGTGGGCACCGCGAGCATCGGGGAGCAGAACGCCACGCACGAAGCAATGCCAGCAGAGGACCGGATGCAGGCCTTCTTGTGGCGGCACCTCGTTCCCGCGACCGAGCTCAAGGTGTCTGTCTTTGACCCGAGCTACCAACCGCCGCCCAAGCGTGTCCCGCGTATTCGTCCGCCAACTGAGGTTGAGCCCAAGCCGGCAATCGCCTCAGCCGACCCCGCGTCAAACAAGCCCAAATTCACCAAGCAGCAGGTCGCCGGACGCCTGCGGCAGCTCAAGCTCCTGTTCGAAGAGGGGCTAATCACGGACGATTTCTACGAGGTGAAGGTCGAGGAATGCGAAGCCGCACGCTGAGAGCAACTACCGTCCTTGGTTGAGTCTTCGAGGTGGTGCCCGCGACAGGACTTGAAC
>PLZQ01000231.1 GCA_003152225.1 Limisphaerales bacterium
GTTCCGTTGCGCGTGCGCAGCTACTACACCTTTCTCGATTCGACACTTTCCCCTGCTGCCATCGTCCACTGCGGCAAGCAACACGGGCTCCCGGCCATTGCCTTGACTGACATCGGCAATTTGCACGGTGCAGTGGAGTTCGCCCAAGCGGCTCAACACGCGGGTATCAAGCCGATTTTCGGAACAGAACTGCGGGTGAACGACCACCCCTTGTTGCTCTACGT
This sequence comes from Limisphaerales bacterium, assembly GCA_003152225.1. Taxonomy (GTDB): domain Bacteria; phylum Verrucomicrobiota; class Verrucomicrobiia; order Limisphaerales; family UBA8199; genus PALSA-1440. The sequence continues at coordinate 225 of PLZQ01000231.1, forward strand.
CGAATCCGCGCGCGGCTACCACAACTTGAATCGGCTGCTCTCGCAGAAGGCGGAGATTGGAGCCCAAAATGAGGAGGGCGCGGTAGCCACGCAGCAACGACGGCCGACCACCACTAAAACGCTGGAGCCTTTTACGGAAGGGTTGATTGCGGTCAGTCCCGACGCGAGCATTGCGGAACTGTTTCCAGGCCGGTTCTACCAGATGGCGACGAAGCAACCGGTGAACCGCTTCCCGGTGGTTGCCTGTCCGGCGATTCATTACGCGCTGCCGGGCGACCGTATGAAGTATAATATCGTGCAATCCATCCGCACGTTGACCTTGCTGCGGGAAGTGCACCCGGAGAAGCGAATGGACGGACGTCTCCATTTCCGCACTCCGGCGGAAATGGCCGAGGCGTGCCAGGAGCATCCTGAATGGTTGAGGAACTCGCTGGAACTCGCCGACCGCTGCGATTTTAAAATACCCTTCGGCAAACCGCAGTTCCCCGCGTTCGACCCGCCGGACGGCTCAACGCCGCGCGCATTTCTCCACCAGCTCGTGTTTGACGGGCTGCAGCGGCGCTACCGCGAGCGCGCGGCTGCCATGCGCCCTCAAGTCGAACAGGAACTGCGCATCATTACCGCCGTCGGGTACGAAGAATACTTTCTCGTGGTGTGGAGAATCCTTCAGGATTGCCGCGCGCACGGCATCGAGTGGATCACCCGCGGCAGCGCGGCGGATTCGCTCGTGTGCTATTGCCTGGGCATTTCCGATGTCTGCCCCGTCCGCTTTGGCCTCTACTTTCGGCGCTTTCTGAATCAGGAGCGCATGGCCTTGAACAAGCTGCCGGACATTGATGTGGATTTCCCCCACGACCGCAAAGACGACGTGGTGGATTTGATCTTTGCCAAATACAAGCGCGAGCATTGCGCGGTGGTTGGCGGGTTCTCGACTTTCCAGGGCCGGAGCGCCTTCGCGGACGTGGCCAAGGTATTGGGCGTGGCGGAACGCGAAGTGCGCCGGTTCACCGAGCATTTCCCGTGGAGCTTCGGCGGCGGCTGGGTGCCGGACGAACATACCCCGAGTGGCGGAGCCAAGTTGCGCGAACTGCTCGCAGCTAGCCCCGAAAACCGTGACCTGCCCTTGAATGAGGAACCGTTCAAGACCGCGATCGACGTGGCGGAGTTCCTCGACGGCTTTCCGCGGAATCCGAAGATGCACCCATGCGGGGTCGTGCTGTCACGCCAGCCCATGCATGAGCTGACGCCGACCTTCATTTCCAACAAGGGCTACCCCACCACGCACTTCGACATGGATGCCGTGGAAGTCATCGGCCTGGTGAAGATTGATGTGCTCGCGCAAGGCGGGCTGGCGGCCATGCGCGATGTGAAAGCGTCGCTGGCGCAGCGTGGGGTCACGGTGGACCTGGGCGCGCTTGAACCGTGGCAAGATCCGCAGGTGTGGGAAATGATCGGCAGCGGCGGGGCGCGGGCCGTGCATCACATTGAAAGCCCTGCGATGACGGGCCTCTGCCGCCAATGCAACGTGCGCGATATTGACACGCTGATTGCCATCGTTAGCGTAATCCGGCCCGGCGCGGCCAACGAAGGCAAGAAGCTCGCCTTCACGCGCCGCTACCAGGGGCTCGAACCGATCACCTATCCGCATCCATCGCTTGAACCCGTATTGCGCGACACGTTCGGATTGGTGGTCTATGAGGAACACATTCTGCAAATCTGCGAAGCGTTCGCCGGACTGCCACCCGGACGCGCGGACGTGTTGCGCCGGGCATTGAACAAACAGAAGCGTGCCGTCATAGAGGAGATTCGGGAGGAGTTCTTCGCGTCAGCTAAGGCGCGCGGACACGACGACGAAAAGATTGCCGAGGTTTGGGGGCTGGTGGCTGGTTTTGCGGGCTACGCCTTCTGCAAGGCTCACTCGACGGCTTACGGCATTGAAGCGTATCAGTCCGCGTGGCTGAAACTCAATTATCCGGCGGAGTTCATGGCCGCCGTGTTGACCAACGGCAAGGGTTTCTACGATCCGCTCGTCTATGTGCTCGAAAGCCACCGCCTCGGCCTGAAATTCCTACCGCCGACAGTCAACGACCCGGGACCGCAGTTCACAGTAGTAGCGGCAGGCAGGATGCCTGCCGTTACGGCCATCCGTGTTCCGCTGACCCGCACCAAAGCGCTCACGGATCGCACGATCAAGCGGCTGCTCGCCGAACGCGCGCGCGGCGTGTTTGACTCCCTGGCCGATTTTCATCGGCGAGTGAAGCCGCTGCCGGAGGAAATGGAGGCGATGATCCGAGCAGGAGGCTTTGATGAATTCGGGCAGACGCGGACGCAACAATTCTGGGAGGCTCAGTATTTGCATCGGACGTTCGGAAGCCACCGGGAGGCCGGGCAAGGCTGGCTGTTGCCGCCGCCCTCACTTGAACGGTTCCCCGGCGTGCTATTGCGCGAGCCGACGCGGCGCGAGCGGCTCGAAGCCGAGACGGAGCTATTCGGCTATGCCGTGAGTGGGCACCCACTCGAACTGTTCGCCGACGTGGCTTGGGACACCTATTGTCCGGTCGCACGGTTAGGCGAGCACGTCGGAGAGACGGTGGTGACCTGCGGCCTGGTGGTCGAGCAACGGACTCATCACCAGATCACCGGCGAACCGATGAAGTTCCTGACGCTGGCGGACTGGACGGGCATGGTTGAGACGGAGCTTTTCGCGCAAACCTATAAATGCTACGGGTTGGCGACCGTGCGGTATCCGGTCCTTGAAATCACTGCGACCGTCGAACCGTTCGAGAACGGGCGTGGTTTTTCCTTGCGAGTATGGCGGGCGGGTAAACCGCGAACTCGCTGACCGCCTGAGTGCAGGTTGCCCGACCGGCAAAAGTGGCATCCCCAACTTCGGACTTCGTAGGAGTGGGGCTTTGGCGTAAGCTGTAGGTCATGGCCACCATTGGCAAACGCAACACTCTGACGATTCTCCGCAGCTCGACTTCAGGCCTTTACCTGGACGGCGGCGAGCACGGGGAGATCCTTCTGCCCAACCGCTATGTGCCCCGGGGGGCCGCTATGGGCGACCGGCTCGAAGTATTCGTTTACCGGGATTCGGAGGACCGGCTGGTGGTCACCACCGAAACCCCGCGCGCCACGGTTGGGGAGGTTGCCACCTTGAAAGTGATCAGCGTCAACCGCCAGATCGGCGCATTTTTAGACTGGGGGCTGGCCAAGGATTTGTTGTTGCCCTTCAGAGAGCAGACGGGCCCAGTGCAAGTGGGCCAGGACGTGGTAGTGAGAGTCTATTTGGACGAAAAGACGCAGCGAATTGTCGCCTCCATGAAACTGAATCGGGACTCAGCACTTGAGCCGCCTAACTACCGGACGGGCCAGCAGGTGGAGTTTGTCATCACCGACAAAACCCCCTTGGGCTACAAGGCTCTGGTTGAAGGCAAGCACCCTGGTTTGCTTTACCACGAGGGAATTTCTGTCCCGGTGGCCATCGGCCAGAAATGGAAGGGCTTTGTGCGCGCGCAGCGGCCCGACGGCAAGATTGATTTGAGCCTTGATCAAGCCGGTTACCGACGCGTGGCGCCGCTGGCCCTGCGAATCGTCGAGACCCTCCAGCGCAACGGCGGTAGGTTGGCCCTTGACGACGACAGCCCGCCCGCGGCAATTCGCCAGGCCTTTGGCGCCAGCAAGAAGGCGTTCAAACAAGCACTTGGCACGCTCTACAAAGCCCGGCGCATCCGCTTTTCCAAGCCCGGCATCGAGCTCTTGGATAACACCAACTGGTCGCCAGGCGGCCAGCCGCCGTCTAATAGTCGCCGAGCAGGTAGCGAGTGACGCTGGACAATTGTGAACGTCCCGCGCAGTATGCCGCCCACGACGTGCTGCTGGTATGAACGAGAAATCTGTTTACGTGTTTGGGAACCAGATCGAGCTGCAGATGCTCATCCACGTCAGCCGGGTCCGCAGCCACTTCGCCAGCCGCGTCACGTGGCACTCGCATGAGGGCTTTGAGCTGCTCTTTTTGCTCGACGGTGCTACGACCTACGAGTTCGCGGGTTCGCAAGCGGTGAATCTGCGCGGCGGTCATTTTCTCGTGGTCCCGCCCAGCCTGGTTCATCGCGGACTTCATGACGTGCGTTCGCCTTCCACTATTTGCGGTTTGGCGTTCAAGTTCTCGCGACGGAGTGGTTGGAAAAACACCACCTTCACCAGTGCGGACCTGGGCCGCTTGCGAAAGGCGCTGACCAACGCCAGCCAAAAAGCGCATCCGTTTAACCCGGCGTTGCGCTGGCTGGTGCGGCGGTTATTGGACGAGACGGGCAACTACCCGGCCAACCCTCGTCGCGCGGAGGCCGGGATAGCGCTGCGGGCGTTGATCTGCGCGGTCCTCGTCGAAGCGATGCGCCAGATACTGGTCCCGCCGGCTGAGCCCGAGCTATTCGTCGCCGCCGCGATTGCCTATCTCCGGCAGCACTTGTGCGAGCCGGTCAAAATGGACGACCTGGTGCGATACGTGGGTTTCAGCCGGGCGCGCATGTTCGACATTTTCAAGGCGCAGACCGGTCTCACTCCCAACGATTACCTGCAGCGGCTGCGGGTGGAACGCGCGCAAGAACAACTCAAGCAGACCGACCGCTCTGTGACCGAAATCGCCTCGGCCACCGGATTCAGCAGCGGGCAGTATTTCAGCACGGTTTTCGCACGCTACACTGGGGTTTCGCCGACGCTATTCCGGAAAGGGGCTCGACGAATAGCTCGGTCCGCAGTTCGCCACCGAGTGCGAAGGAGGACGCGGGCGTGTTAACGGAACGCAGCCGGGGTAAAGCACAACGTTTCCAACTAAACGCCACATGGAACCGGTCTATCGCTTTGAAATAATCGTGCCCGTCGAGGTGGTGGATCGGAACCGGCATGTGAACAATGTCGCCTATGTGCAGTGGATGCAGGATGCGGCCATTCAACATTCCGCGGCCACGGGCTGCACCCGGATGACGGAGAAGATCGGCGCGACGTGGGTCGCCCGGATGCACCGCATTGAATATCTCAGCCCGGCTTTTGCTGGCGAGGCCATCACCGTTTCAACTTGGGTAGCCAACTTCCGAAAGGTGCGGTCGCTTCGCCGATACAGATTCATTCGGGTTGCAGATCAAAAGGTCCTCGCCCAGGGGGAAACGGATTGGGTGCTGGTTGATGTCGCCAGCGGGCGCCCGCGCGGAATTCCCAGTGAGATGGCGAAGCTGTTTGAGCTGGTGCCCGACGAACAAGACCCCCGCGCTGACGGTTGCCACAGGCCGGTTTGATTCTATTGCAGTCTGCGGGCCGCAATTCGCCTGGCCGCAGCTAGGTCGGCAAGGGTCTAACGATATTGTCTATTGGACGATTTTGAACACGTTTTACCAGCAGGGCTGTACTATTGTGAGCGCAAGCACAGACTAACGCATGCCGACCCAAGAAACCGCAGAATTCCTGGCGGGCGTGATCGAAGGCTTCTACGGACAGCCTTGGTCGCTGGTCGAGCGGGCTGAATTGTTCGATTGGATGTCCGCCTGGGGACTCAACGCATACCTCTACGCTCCCAAAGATGACTTAAAGCATAGGGCGATCTGGCGCGAGCTTTACTCGGCCCAGGAGGCGCTCACGCTTGGCGAAGTGATCCGTGTCTGTCAGCAACGCCGCCTCCGGTTCATTTACGCGCTCAGTCCCGGATTGGACATCCGCTACAGCGACGACGCTGAGGTGGTCCGACTCAAGATGCGCTTTGAGCAAATGCTGGGGCTGGGATGCCGGCACTTCGCCCTGCTCTTCGATGATATTCCGGACCATATTGTGGCCGAGGACCTGAAGGTTCATCGCTCGTTTGCTTCAGCCCAGTGCTCTGTGGCGAATGCCCTGTTCCGCTGGACGCGGGAACGCAGTCCCGCCGCGCGCTTTCTTTTCTGTCCCACGCCGTATTGCGGGCGGATGGCGGACAGCAACCTGGGCGGCGAGGGTTACCTGTCCACCATCGGTCGCGAACTATTGCCGGAGATCGACGTGTTCTGGACCGGACCGGAGATCATCTCACGGGAGATCACGGTAGCTCACGTCCGGGAACTCCAGAACATTCTGCGCCGGAAGCCGCTCATCTGGGACAACCTGCATGCCAACGACTACGACGGTCGCCGCTTTTATTGCGGCCCTTATGCCGGACGGCTCCCGGAATTGCGAAGCGAAGTGAGCGGTTTGCTTAGCAATCCGAACAACGAGTTTCCCTTGAATTACGTGCCGCTCCGCACACTGGGGGCGTTTGTGCGCTGCGCGGGCAAATGGGACCCCCGCCAGGCCTACCTCTCTGCGATGCGGGAATGGCTGGCGCACTTCGCGACCATTGGCCAGCCGGTGACGTTGGAGGACCTGACGCTCTTCGGCGATTGCTATTACCTGCCACATGAGGAAGGGCCGGAGGCCGAGGGGCTGTTTGAACGCACCCGGAGCTTGCTCGCCAGGAATCCGGCGCACTGGGGAGAAGATGTCTCAGTCTTCCGCCAACAAGCCGCCCGTTTGAGGGAGTTCTGTGTTCGCATGACCGAGCTTCGCCACCGCCCCTTGTTCTACGCGCTCAGCCGCCGCATCTGGGAACTCCGTGAGGAGCTGGACCTGCTGGAGCATTATGTCGAATTCAAGTCCAGGGGCGGTGCTGCGAACGCCGNNCAACCCGACGGAACCTTTGAACCCGCTCACCAAGATGAGAGCACGCGAACTGCCCGGAAAGCCAAACCTCCTATGCCGGCTATACTATGAACGATTGCTGCATTCGGCCTGCCCGGCCTGACGACCAGGCGGGCGCTTACCATGTCTGTCTGAAGACCGGCGACTTCGGCAAGGACGGCGAGCCGTTTTACCGCGACGACCCGGACGCGTTGGGCCGGATCTTTGTCGGCCCCTACCTCGCCTACGAACCCGAGCTGAGTCTCATCCTGGAAGACGGCCAAGGTGTCTGTGGGTACGCGCTGGGAGCATTTGATTCGCGTGCCTTTTATGCCCGCTACGAGAAGGAGTGGCGGCCTGATTTGTGCAAGCAGTTCCCCGCGCCGCAAGGCGACCCGAACCAATGGACGCGGGTGCACACCGTCTATCACTGGTATCACAACCCCGATTACACGATGCCGGAGCCATACGAGGCCTACCCGTCCCACCTGCACATTGATCTGCTGGAACGCGCACAGGGCCGCGGCTTTGGCCGGCGCATGATCGAGCAGGTCATGGATACCTTGCGGCGGCGCGGAAGCCCGGGCGCGCACCTGGGCGTAAGCATGATGAACACCCCCGCGTTTGGTTTCTATCAGCGGCTGGGTTTCAAGGAGTTGCTCCGCGTCGGCGAGGGCAAGGACGGCTGCATCTACATGGGCAAGTGCCTCTGAAGGCGGGAGACCACGTGAACCAGGCAACCGGATTCCTGAACAAACGCATCGTGCCGGCCTTGACGGTGCTGAGCGAGAATACCTACCTGTCCGCTATCCGCGCCGGGATGGTATCGGTGGTGCCGCTTACGATCATTGGGGGGCTGTTCATCATCGTCGCCTTCCTGCCGGTGACTGGCTGGGACAAGATCATCGCGCCCTACCTCCAGCTTTTGCAGGTCCCGGTCACCGCCACCTTCGGCCTGCTCTCGGTGTTTGTGTGCTTCGCCATCGGCTATGACCTGGGCAAGCAGTTGAAGCAGGAGGCCATTGTCAGCGCCACGATTGCCACCGTGGTCTTCCTGATGATCCAGCTCAAGCTGGGAGCCAAGCCGGATGACATAGCGTTCTCGATGGACAGCCTCGGCTCGAAGGGGCTGTTCACCGCGGTCCTTATCGCCCTGGTTTGTGTTCGGGTGCAGAAGTTTTTCACGGACAAGAACATTGTCATCAAGCTGCCCGAGAATGTGCCGTCGGTGGTGTACGAGTCCTTCTTGTCCCTCAGCCCGCTGTTCTTTCTGGTGGTGGTGTTCTGGGTGATTCGCTTCGTGCTCGGGGTGGACATCGACCACCTCGTGCAGACCGCGTTTAAGCCCGTGGTCTTCGCCCTGAACACGCTGCCCGGGATCCTGGTGTATGCCTTCCTGGTCACATTGCTCTGGTCCGTCGGCATCAATGGCGACAACGCCATGGATGCCATCGTTGCTCCGATCTTCCTGCAATACCTGGCCGCGAACGTGGAGGCGATGACCGCCGGCCAGCCGTTGCCGTATGTGACTGCCTACGGTTTCTTCACCGCCTTCGTCAACGTTGGCGGCACCGGCGCAACCATCGCCCTGGCGCTCGTCATGTGGAACTCCAAGGAGCCGGGCTATCGGAAAGTCAGCCGCCTGTCCCTGCCGACCCAGATCTTCCAAATCAACGAACCGATCTTCTTCGGCTTCCCCATCGTGCTCAATCCCATCTTCATGATCCCGTATATCCTCAACGCGCTGATCCTGACGACCAGCACGTTCTTGCTCATGCAATGGGGTGTCATCCACAAACCGTTCGTGAACGTGCCCTGGACCACGCCGCCTATCATAGGGCATTACCTGGTTTCCGGCGGAGACTGGCGAGCCGCCGTCTGGGGTGCCATCTCAATTGTCATTGCTATGGCGGTTTACTATCCCTTCGCCAAGGCCGCCGAGCGGCAGCGCTTGAAGGCCGAGGCTGAAGGGAAAGCGCACGAATAGCAGGATCATTCGAGCGGCAGTATGCCATCAAACCAACCACCCAATGGGCCCGGGCCGAGTCTGAAGCGGGTCCTGGGGCTCCCGGCACTTATCCTTTACGGGATTATTCTAATCCAGCCCACGGCTCCCATGCCGCTGTTCGGGGCGGCGGCGGTGAAGGCCCAAGGCCATGTGGTTACGATTATCCTGATCGGCATGGTGGCGATGCTGTTTACCGCCGTTGGCTACGGCCGCATGGCCAACGCCTATCCCAGCGCCGGTTCCGCTTACGCCTACGTCAGCCGGGAAATCCATCCTGCCCCCGGCTACCTTGTCGGCTGGGGCATGATCTTCGATTACGTCATGAATCCGATCATTTGCGTGATCTGGTGTAGCGAGGCGGCGCGAAATATCCTGCCGCTGCCGTTCTGGGTCTATGCGATTCTCTTCGCACTACTTTTCACCGGCATGAACCTTCGGGGAATCGAGGCAAGCGTCCGGACCAACGCCGTGATTGCAGGCGGGTTGGGCGTGGTCATCTTGCTTTTCCTTGGCGCAGCGGTTCGTTATCTCTGGCTGCACCCGCCAGGAGGAGTGGCCGGGTGGAGCCAGCCGTTTTATGATCCGCGCACCTTCTCATTCCGCACAATGTCTGGCGGGGCAGCGCTGGCCGTGCTGACCTACATTGGGTTCGACGGCATCTCGACGTTGTCCGAGGAGGTGCATAATCCGCGCCGGAACATCCTGCTGGCAACGGTGCTGGTCTGCCTCTTGACGGGCGTGCTCGCGTCGATCCAAGTGTATGCGGCACAGTTGGTCTGGCCCGAGACCACCTTCCCCAAGCTGGAAACGGCTTTTGCCGACGTGGCCGGGCGAGCCGGCGGGCTGTGGCTGTATCATACGGTCAACCTGGCGCTGCTGATCGCGAGTATCGGCTCCGGATTCGGCGCTCAACTGGGTGCGGGCCGGTTGCTGTACGGCATGGGCCGCGATAATGCGATCCCCCGCAAGTTCTTTGCCGCAGTGAATCCGCGCACTCATGTTCCCAGCAACAATATCATCCTGGTGGGCGCCGTGACCTTAATCGGAGCCTTCGCGCTCACCTACGACCTGGGCGCGGAGATGCTCAATTTCGGCGCGCTAATCGCTTTTATGGGCGTGAACGTTTCATCTTTCGTGCGCTATTACCTGCGGGCTGAACGCAAACAAGTTGGCAGCCTGCTCGTGCCGTTGCTGGGATTCGTGGTATGCCTGTATCTTTGGCTGAGCCTCGGCAGCACGGCAAAGATGGCTGGATTGGTCTGGTTGTCGCTCGGGGTGCTCTACGGCGCATGGCGCACATCGTGGTTCCGCAAGCCTATGGACTTCGCGCGTATTGCCACCGACGAGGGACCCACACCAGCCGCCACTACACCTGAAACTCTCAACCGATAGACATATCCCAATAGCCACAGTGTTGTGGTAGATTGGCCGGCGACATGAAATCAGCGGCAAGGGTCCGGGCGGGTTGCATCATCTTGACCATCATTGCGGGGCTGCAAGCGACACCCGGGCGGGCGGCACAAGAGCCGAGTGCACCAGTGCCAACGGCTACGAATACGCACCGCGTTTACAGTCATCTCCTGGAACCGCGTGAGCATCCCGATTATGACCGGCGCGCGGTGAAGCCGCCGACATGGGAGACCTTCAAGAACCGCACCCAGTTCACTTGCCTGCGCGGGTTCGGAACGAAGGACGACCAGTTGGTTGGCTTCGCCGAAGAGATCGAGAAGTTCACGCGCACGCATGAACTCGGGAACGTTATCTGGCCCTCCTACTCAACGCTCTTTGCCACGAACCTGAGTGACCTCGCGGACGAGATCAAGCGCCGCGATCTTTACCTATTCGACATTTGGGGCTATGTGCCCGGGTCCGGCCCGGGCGGCTACTGGACCCAATTCACCCCACCCGCGAGCGCTTTCATCGCGCTGGAATCGAAACTCGGCGAGCGCTGGCTGGGCACGGACATCGGCGAGCAGGATGGGCGTTACATCGGCGGCTACGCGAACCAGATGACGCCGGCTTCGGCCAGCCGCTTAGAGCAGTACCTGAATTTCCAGCGTCACTTCCAGCGGATGGGGGACGACCTTGGCCACAAACATGCCGCGCTCGTCTCGCTTAACTTCGGCCACTACTTTCTCAAAGAAGGCACTTACACGCTCATTGGCGCGGAGACGGCGCAGGCGCTGCCGAACAGTCAGGTTTACTACGCCTTTATCCGCGGCGCGGGAAAGCAATACGGAGTGCCATGGTTCGGCAACGCTTCGATCTTCAACCGCTGGGGCTACAAGACCTACGGCTCGGCGGGCGGCACCGGCGGCGATACGCACAGTCCCACCAATGGCACGAGCTTGAGCCTCTTGAAACGGCTTCTTTACTCGCACATTCTCTACAACTGCGTCGCCGTCGGTTTCGAGAACGGCTGGTTCGATGGCGACCAGCTTTCGCCCATCGGCCACATCCAGCAATCCGCGCAACGCTGGGTGAAGGAAAACGGCCAACCGGGCGTCGTGCATACGCCGGTGGCGCTGCTGCTGGACTTTTACTCCGGCTGGTCGTTTCCGCGTCATCTCTACTCCGGTGATGTCTATCGAGTCTGGGGCAACCGGCCCTACGAGGCCGGCGACTACTTCACCGACGCGGTTCTCGATCTGCTGTATCCGGGCTACCAGAATTCATCCTACTTCCACGACGAATCCGGCTTCATTGCGCCTACGCCTTTCGGCGACATCGCTGACTGCGTGCTGAGCGATGCACCGACCTGGGCGCTCGACCGATACGCGGTCGTAATCGCTGCAGGCGAACTCGGCGGCGGACGCGAGCTGCGCGACAAGCTCCAGGCTTATGCCGAGGGTGGCGGTCACGTCGTCATCACCGCTGGCAACCTCGCGAAGCTTCCCGGCGGACTTGCGGGGTGCAGCAATGTTACCGCCAACGCTTCCATTCATTGCGGCAAAGGCCGGGTGACGCTCTTCGCGAGCCAGTTTGGAGTCAAACTCGAACCACTGCCAACTCCGTCGTTGCGCAGCGAGACCGACAAGCCCTTGCCGAAACCCTACACGCTAGACGCCGACGCGCGGCAGGGACTCGAAACCATCCTGCGCTCAGCGCAACTGTTTGCAGTGCAGGGCGAAGGGCTGAGCCTTATCACCTGTCGCCAGCGCGTCGGCGAATTCCTGATCGGCATTGCGAACAATACCTGGCGCGAGCAATCGTTCCGGCTCGAATCACTTTGCGGGAAGATCGAGTCGCTCCGCGAACTCCCCATCGATGTTTCCGAACGCGGCGCGGTCGGCTATACGCCGCTGACCATCGCATCTTCCGGTCTGGGGCAAAACAGCAGCAACAGCATTGCTGGTGGTGACGTCCGGATCTTTTCCTTGAAAGTGCAGGAGACTGGCGTCGATGAAATCCCGCACGTCGCAACGCCGCCGCGTCCACATGGCCGCTGGCTGACGTTGCGTCGCTTAACTTCGATCAAAGAGGAGATTCTTTCGCGCCCCACCTTCTTCGAGCACTTCGACGGCGTGTGTGTGGACTGGCGTTATCTCCACGAGCGCGAGAAGGCGGCGCTGGAAAAGGAAACTGGCTGGCTCAAGCGCCAAGGCGTGCGTGTCGTCGTGGACTTGAGTTCCGGCGTGAATCTATACCCGACGCTACGGCTTATCGACAACCTGCCCGCCGACTACGCGGCCAGCATGACTGCCGTTAACGATCTGCTGGCCAAGATGGAAACCCTTGGCGCGAGGGACCTGGTCTTCTCCCTCCATCGTCAGCCGGAGAACAATTTCACCGCCGAGCAGACTCGCGCGTCGTTCGTCACCACACTCAAAGCGCTCGCAAGCCAGGCCGCCGCGCGCGGCGTTACGCTTCATCTCCGTGTCGGTTTCGGGAAGCCACCCTGGAATTTGGCTGAGGCGTTGGAGTTGCTCGATCGCATCGGCGCGCCAGATCTCAAACTGGCGCTGAGCACCGCACTCCTGGAACGCCAACCGCCTTCCCCTGAGATCACAGCCCGATTGAAGGACCAACTTGGTTTGTGGTTGATCGCGACCTCTCGCCGGGATGCCGTCGGCAAAATCTGGGATGCGCGCGCGCCCATCCACTCCGGCAGTGATCTTGATGCTCTGAGTCGCTGGCTGGCGATTTCACCCGCCACCCCGGCAGTTTTGGACGCGGTGTTGGATGACCAGGACGCGGAATACTTGGACGCGGTGGCTTTCGACAAAGCCCTTCGGCAGATCAACCTTCGCGCAAGGCAATAACAAGAGGATCAGTTCATTTCAGGACCAGGTCCCGCAGCAGTGCACTGTCCAGGCCCTCGATAGTAACCTCCCGGGTTTGGCCTCCATAGCGCACGATTAAGGTTCTGCGCTCGGCGGTTGGATTCCACAGAAGAGCGGCGTGCGCCGAGGGATACCAACCCAGGATGGCCGGTTCGGCGTTTTCGACAAACGGAGTTTTGCCATCCAGGCGGCGCTTGTAGGCAAAGAGAGCGTTCAGGGATTCCTCGCACGACTCGATGGCAGAATTGTTCGACGGCGCCAGGTGAGAGACGAATTGAGTTCCTGGAGAACTGAGCTGGCCAGTTGCCGCCGCTTTGGCATCCGCCTCCGAAAGAAAGGTCCAGCCATCCCGGGCCGGGCGGTCGGTTACCTCGAACGGGATGCCCGCCGCGAGGAACAGGCTGAAGGGACGGTCATCTCCGCAAAACCGGCTGGCTTCGCCCCAGTAATGCTTGAAGGGACCGTGCAACTTGTGCCCGGCTAGCACGCGGTGGAAATCGGCCTGTCGTTTCATCAGCGGCCCGAGCGTTGTCCAATGCGTCTTCGGAAACGGGGTGACGCCGCTCATGAACATCGTGTGCCGGACATCAGCCAGTGTGGAGATGACCAGTTTGGCGCCCAGGTTGGCGGCTGACAGCCGGTCGGACGGGTAAGCCGTGGTTTCGCTGTAGGCCAGTTCTGGAGTCGCGAACCGCCGATGAAATAAAACACTAAACATCTCGTCGGTCTTGCCTTTGAGAGGACTGAAGCCAGCGTCATCAAACATCAATTCGCCCACTCGAAAGCAGTCTCCCCGGTAATCCTGCAAGCGGATGCCTGCCTTCTCCGCACCGAAATACATGACCATGATGCCCAGCCGGCCACCGGCGGCTCGGCGCTGCGCCTGGAATGAGCTGGTGAGTTCGTCGCAGGTGAACTCAACCCACGCCCGAAGCAGCGGCGTCATTCGGCGTGACCTCACGTCATCCAGCAATTCCGGCCAGCGCGCGGGCGGGAAGCCGGCGCGGTGCAGAAACCGGCTCCTGTGCTCCTCGCAGAAGCAGCCCCCGATTTGTCCAGGGCCGCGGGCGAGACGGAAATCATCGTCTAGGAACACCTGGGTAAAGCCTGATTTTCGGAGGTTCCGCAGAGCCGCCACGTTTTCTTCCGTCGCGGGTGCATGCAGGGAGGTGCCAGCGTAAGTCTTGCCGTCCAACGTGGTGCCGAGTCGCCAGCGGGAAGGGGGCGTGAGTGGGAAAGAGCCATCCTTGGACCCGAGCGAATCGCCCGGGTGCCCCAACGGTACGTTCACCACGCGCGTCTCGAGTCCGGCCCGTTCCAGCCGATCACGCGCCGTTTGCAGCGAGGCCAGGGGCCAGGGCCAGTGCCCATAGAAGAATCCCGCAAGCCAGACACAGGATACGCCCGCTCCTTTCAGCGTCGCGGGGAACTCCGGGTCCTCCAAAATCGCCTGCGGGCTCAGGGAAACGTGATACTCGCGGGCCTTGGTCGTTCCCCGGTAACTCCAGGGGAAAAAACCAGCCGCCAAAGAAGCGCTTGCCATGAGCCGGATACTGGCGCGCCTCGTCATCGTAGCCGATGCCTGCTCGCTCAAGGTCCGAGGTGGTTGCGGCGTAGCCTGGAACATGACCGCATGTTTGCCAATGCGGGCCGTTTGGGCAATGGCTTTCCAACAGCAACTGAGCACGCCCTGGTGCTGGTCAACTCTTGAAGGCCGACCCCAGGGATCCAAGACCCAGCTCTTTGGGCAGCTTGTTGAAGAGAATCGAAATCAGGTTGCACTGAATCGTCCCTGCTACTAGGGTCAAGTGTGCAATCTGCAAGAATGCTACCAGCCAAACTCGTATCCCTGTCCGCAGCAACGCTCCTTGCTGCTGCTTGCTCGAACGCCGCCCAGCCAGCCTCGCTGGCCGAGCGCCTCGGCTACAAACCAACCGACAAGCTCCTAATCGTTAATGGCGACGACGCCGGGATGTGTCATGCAGCCAATCTCGCTACAATCGAATGTCTGGAAAAGGGGTTCATGCGCTGCTCGACCATCATGGTGCCTTGCCCGTGGTTCCCGGAGATCGCGGCTTATGCCAAAGGCCATCCGGATAAGGACTTCGGGATACACCTCTGCCACACCTCGGAGTGGGGCAAATACCGCTGGGGCCCCGTCGCGCCGCGCGAACAGGTCCCCGGTCTTATTGATCCGGAGGGCTATCTGTGGCGCGGGGTTCTGGAGGTTTACGCCCATGCCTCACCCGAGCAGGCGCTCATTGAGGGGCGGGCGCAAATCAAGCGCGCACTGGCAGCCGGCGTCGATGTCACCCACCTCGATTCGCATATGGGCACGCTGCAACTAAGCCCGGAGTACGTGAAGGCCTATCTCCAATTGGCCGTCGAGTTTGATCTGCCGCTCCGCATGGCCTCGCAGGAGACCCTGGCTCGGCTGGGCCATCCGGAAATGCGAGACGGGTTCGCAGCCAAAGGGATTCTCTTCTCCGACTACTTTGTCTATGACGAGCTGAAGGACGAGAAGAACGACGTAAGAAACTTCTGGCTCGGGATCGTGCGGAACCTCAAACCCGGCGTCACCGAGCTGTATATCCATGCCGGGCTTGCCAATGACGAATTGAAAGCGATTACAGGCTCCTGGCCAACGCGCTCCCAGGAGTTCGAGGTCTTTACCCATGATGAGGAAATGAAGCGCCTGATGGCCGAGCAGAAGATCACGCTCATCGGCTATCGGCCCCTGCGCGATCTCCAGCGGAAAGAACGGCAAACCAAAGCACGGTGAACAACGAAGATCCAACACCGAGGTCCTTCAGGACATAAACCACCCCAAATTCGAGCCTGGCGCCTCCAGGAGGCGCCCTTGAGGGCCAAGGGTAGGTTTGTGCCCCCTGCCAGGTTTTCCAGGTTACAAATCGATCTCAAGGGCAACCAGGACGCACCCAAACTACATTCGGATGACAGCGTCCACGGTATTCAGGCCCGCGGTTTTGCGGGCCGCGCTCGGCTTGTGCGCTCCCATGTCTTCGGAGTAGTTTCGTCACTCACCGTTGGGCCAACCACCCAGTTCGGTCGCCAAGCCCGGGTTGAGCGAGCGCGTATTCGAGGAGCGGTTCCGGGTTGCCTTGGGCGGAAACCAGCACCATTTCCTTTCCGTCAAAGACCAGCACGCAGCATTTCAGGCGGTGCACGGAAACCTTTTTGGGGAAATACACCGCGACCAGATCCCGGGCGTCGATCACCCCGACCACGCGCTCCCAGCCTCGGGCGGTCATGGCCGAATCGGCGGTCACCAGCATGGCAGCACGGTTCGGCGGCGGCGTTCCCGCCGGCAATTGATAAATACCTACCCCTGCGCCGTGGATGGACTGAAGAGCGGCGCGAGCCGCGGGGTCCAGCCGCACACAAGACAACCCGGCCCGGACGGCGCCCAACGTGAGCCAGCCGGCGTTGAGGGCGATCTGTTGCCGCCATTCGACGCCGCTGGATTTGATCAATTCATTGCGCACGGCGCGGGCGTCGGCGCCCAGGCGGAAGCAACTGGCCACGCCCGCGCCCAGCAGGCCAATCAGCAGCAAAGGCGTGACCAGAAGGCCCCAGAGCCAGAGTCGCCGGGCCGATGGGCGCATTCTCGGCAGGTGGGAAGACGGATTCATGGACGGTCTGGATTGAGTTCATGAAGGGGCCGCGCCGGCCAGGTCGAGCACCGGCGCCCCCAGCCCCCCTCATTTCCCCGGAGCCGCATCTTTCAGGGCGGCACCGACGTCTTTGAGCGGTTTGAGGTCCAGCTTCTCGCCCAGGACCGCCACCTGTTCGGGCCGGATGTCGCCGACAATGTTGATCAGCACGGCTTGCCCCTTCGGGTCGATCACCGTGATGACCAAACCCGCCAGTGCCTCTCCGCCACGCGTTTTGGTGTAAATGCCAACGTCCTCGCCGTTCTTGTCCTGCACCGTCACGGTTTGTTCCCAGCCCTGGGGGGCGAGATCCTGGCGGATCTGCCGGACACGTTTCGTCACCTCGGCGCGGTTCTCGTCGGTAAGCCCGACGACGTTCACGTGAACGAGTTGCACGCTGCGCAACAGCTTGGCCACGTCCGGTTGCTGTTTCTCGATCAGTTGGGCGGCGAGCGACAGCAGGTTGCTCTTGATCTGGACTTCCACGAACTGGCCGCCGTCGCCCGGTGGGGTGAATTTGCCAAAATCCACCTGGCCCGTTGAAAGGCCGGCGAGAACATTGAAGCCGAGGCCAGCGGTCAGCGCCGCGACGGCCAGAGAGTAAGGAACCATTATTTTCATAGGTATTCGTTCGTTGGTTTAATCAGTCTGTTAAGGAAACCGGACTTCCCGGCACAACAAAGACCCGGCACATGGCGAAATACTCCTTCCGACTCCGCCCAGAGGAACGGCTTCTTTGCTGCCAACAGTTTCCCATCGGAAAGGTATTTCATAATGCCTGTCTTCACTTGTGTTCTTAAGAATTCATCCGGGAAGGTTGCAGAAAGTTTGGGTTTTTCGGACGAGCGAGCACCGCCGGGCTAACTGCGTCCCGATACGGCAGCGCCCCATGTGAAGTCCGCACCGCCAGCGTTAAGGTGATACAGCCGGAAGACACCCCCGCAGAACCACCTGCAGAACCACCTTGTCAGGTTTACCTGACACAGGTAGGTTTGCCCCATGAGCTTGGCCATCGAGCAGGGCCAGCCTATTCCGCTGCGTTCAGACGCCGATGGAGTCATCCGCGTGGCCGGGACTCGCGTAACGCTGGACACCGTCGCCTATGCGTTCGAGCACGGCGCCACCGCCGAGGAAATCGTCCAGCAGTACCCCACTCTTCCATTTTCCGCTGCGCTGAACCAGCGGCACTCCTCTCTCCGCGCTCCGCAGCCCGCGCTCGCTCCCCGCGCCACCTTAAGGGCTGCGTATGCTCGGCTTTGCGGAGCTTTGCCTCTTGCCCTCCGCTGCCCGTCGGACTAGCTTGGCCCGGTGAGCAAAGTCGAAGAGCTCTACGTTTATGAATGAAACACTTGCCCGCCGAAGCTTTCTAAAGAAGTCCCTGGCCGCGTCGCTAGCCGCGCCTTTCGTGATGAGCGTGGAGGAGCACCGTCTGTTACAGGCTGCGCCCGCTGAACCCGGGCTTCAGCCGCCGGAACCGGCTGCCTTGTGCCCTCGCTGGCGCGGCGCCATTGGCAAGGTCAAGATGAGCCGCCTGATCTGCGGGGGCAACCTGATCAGCGGGTTTGCCCACAGCCGCGACCTGATCTATGTCTCCAACCTGCTGAAGCACTACTTCACTGACGAGAAGATTATGGCGACCTGGTCCCTCTGCGAGAAGCATGGGGTTGACACGATGATCTTCAATCCCGAGGACCAGCATGCGCTCGAGGTCTATCGGAAATACCGGAGCCAGGGCGGGCGCATCCAATACCTGGCCCAGATCAGCCCCAAACCCAGTGAATTCAAGACCGCGGTCAAACAGGTCGTGGACGACGGTGCCGTGGGGGCGTTCCTGGTGGGCAACTGCGGGGACGAGTGGACGCGGGACGGCAAGGTGGGCTTGATCGGGGAATTGGTGACGCTCATTAAAGACCAGAAGATCATTGCCGGCGTTGGCGGACACGAATTGCGGACGGTAGCGACGGTGGAAAAGGCGGGCATTGCGCCTGACTTCTATGTCAAGACGCTTCATAGCACGAATTACTGGTCTAAACGCCAGCCGGGCCAGGACAAGGACGTCATCGAAAACTACGGCATCGACAACTATTGGTGCAAGAATCCCGAGGAGACGATCCGGTTCATGTCCGAGCTGGAACGGCCATGGATCGCTTACAAGGTGCTGGCGGCCGGAGCCATCCATCCCACAACGGGGTTCAAATATGCCTTTGCAAGTGGCGCGGATTTCATCCTTGTGGGCATGTTCGACTTCCAGGCAGCCGAAAACGTCGCTTTCGCCAATGCGGTCCTTGCCAGCCAGGAAAACCGCGAGCGGAATTGGATGGCCTAACAAAGGAGTCCTTGCTGTGCCGTATCTGTTCGTGGCCACAGTGGGCGGCGCGCCAAAGCCCCCCCACGATCCACACTCACCAACGCATGGCCTTGCCAACGCGCTACGCCCGCCCTGGCTGGCCGGCGGCCCCACTCCGGGACGTTGGTCACCTACGTATGTCACAAAAGCCTCTACGGGGCTTCCTACCATAGCCCTGGGTCAAAATCCCCTTCACCAGCTCATGGCCGCGAACCCAGAATCCGCCCCTTAGCGGCTTCCCACGTCGTGAATTCATCCGGGTGCTGCCGGAAGTGCTCCATACGGTCCATGCACTCCCAGCCCGGGGGGGTCGAGGCGGAACGGGGTGGAAGGGGTTTGAACGACGCCGGCAATCCAAATCCGGTTAGGAGGCGGCTCCCCTGGCAGGCTCGAAAAGGGCTGCGTAGGGTCCGGCTTTGCGGAGCTTCGCCTCTTGCCCTCCGCTGCCGGCCGGACTAAGTTGGCGCAGTGAGCAAGATCGAAGAAATCGAGCGCGTCATTGAGCGACTCCCGGCGGAGGATTTCGAGAAACTCTCAGCCTGGATGGCCCGGCGTGGCGAAGTGTCGGGACAGCAAGCCAAACCCGCGCCGCTGGTCTTTCGCGATCACAGCGCCTTTCTGAACAGCTACACCCCGGAAGACGAGGGGCTTTACGACGATGCCCAAAGCCGGTGAGCTTTGGCTGGCCGAAATCCCTTTCACCAGCGGCCTGGTCCCAGCACGCCCAGTTGCGTTTCAATCTGTAATGCCCTGCTCCTTCTCCGCATCAGGGCAAAAAAATCGTGGGAGGCGAATCCAGAGTGACACAGGCCATTGGCCGGGTGAAGCGTGACGGGTCGCCGGAACTGGAGCGGCTGAAGCGTCGCTTGGAGCAGGTCTATGACAGGAACTATGGAGAGGTGGAGGCATGAAGGTAATCCGAATTCCGTGACCCTTTCACGAAACCAAGTGTCATTCCGACTCCTCAGGCTCCGCGTCCGCCATCGTCAGCCGGTCACATTCCTTGCGGAACGTATCTGGTCGAGCTCTCCACTGGTCCCAGGGGATTGGCTCGATGGCGTACTTGGCTTTATCGGGGCGCATGATGAACCTTTTCACGCGGTGCCACTCGTCCTTCTCAATTGATTGAAGGAGTTCATCGCCCTTATCTCTTGGAAGTTGCCACCCTAGATACAAGGCCCTGACGGAACCACTTGGAAGTTCTAAGCAGCTCATCTCTAAGCCGTCGCGCCGCCTCCCGACATCCAGAGAGTTGGCCAGTTTCACGAGCCGCCACTCCGCCTCGTAATCCCAGTCACGGCTTTTCCTGCACAACATCTTGCGGAAGTCTTCCTGGCTTTGGTCCTCGACGTCCTCGACGGTCGGCCTCTCGTCCGCGAGCACGTAATCGACCTTTCTGAACTCATCCGACGCGAACAGCGCATGCTTTGGGTCGAACTCGATCACGAACCCTCTGTGCGAAGACGCATAGTGGGCCCACATTAGGAGTTCGGTCACCTGTTCCGAAAAACAAACCAACCTGAGGTGCTTGCTCGCCCATTCTCGGCACTCTTGGGCTAGCACCTCGCACCCCTCGGCAAGGAAATCAGAAGACTCGCGCTCCTTAGTCTTGCGAAAGGTCTGCCAGTTGGGTTCCACGCCGGAGGGTAGAAAGGCAAACTCCCTCATGATCGCGTGCTTCCTTTGGCTTTCCTGCATGATGTCGAATCGAGGAAGGGTGTCAAAAGGGTCATTGTAGTCCTTGAGCGCGGAAAACCAGAGTTTCCTCGCAGAGAAAAAATCGGATGCTTTTTCCGGGAAGTAACGGAAAAGTCGTTGAGGTCGGGCTCGGTCGTTCACACCGAAAGGTTAGCAGATGCAGCGATAAATGGATAGCCGGAAGGAACAAACTGGAAAACGCCATCGCTTGTTATGGCCGATTCGTGAAACGTGGTGGCAGAGCACCGTAGTGCGCTCTAGGGGTAAGCCAAGGCCACTTTCCGATCAAAGAAAGGCACGATAAATGCGCTGTGGTTGGGTGACGGCGGCAGTGCCGCTGTCGTGCCTAACTCAGGGACACTCCGCACCGGGATTGAGACAATGGAAACGGCCAAAGGCTTACATTATCGCGAAGGCGCGCCAGACGAGCTGCAACCGCGGAATCGTCAGCCTGATTGACGCCCAGGCCAAAGCATAGGTCGCCATGAACCCCGACACGATACAATCACTCCTTTATCTCTACGGCTTCGTTGCGGTCGTCCCCAGTATTTGCATTGCGTCTAGTCTGGAGAAACGGCTGAAGGCACGCCCGCCTGCCACGCGTCCGTACCAGTGGGGATTTTACACCGGGTGCATGGGCGTGGCTTGCGGCCCTCTTGCGGTACTGACTACGCTTGGGATGGCGGTGGCTGGCATAAATGGCAGGTGGGAGACTTTCGGTTTGTTCTTGGCCCTGACCATGTGGCTTGCCCTGTCCGCCGTGAGCGGATGGTTCATTATTCAGCGCAAGCGGTGGGCGTGGGTGGGCGGTACGATATTGAGCTTCAACATTCTTGTTTGGATCATCAACTACATTTACGGTCGCAACCGGTGGGGCGAGTTTGTGGGTGAGCCATACAACTCTGCCGAGGATGTTCCCCCTGCTCAGTCTGTGGGCACGCAAGCCAACGGTGACACCGGACAAGCTCGCCCGGTGGCTGTTGCCAAACCGAAGAGCGGATTATCACGTTGGAGAATGCGGAATCTCGCAACTGGGTTGACTGTCGCAATCGTTGTGATCCTCGGCCTGACTGCTGTGTGGGTTTGGCCGGACAGAAAGCTGGTCAGAGCGAAGCCAAGATTGTTGACTGATGCCGAAGTTGGATTGCCTAATTTTGGACCGGTTCTCGACCGACGAGCGGCGGAACAAGGGCACGCCGAGGCGCAATCGCAACTTGGCTGGTGCTACTATTCCGGCCAGGGGGTTCCCCAGGACTATGTGGAAGCGGTCAAATGGTATCGCAAGGCCGCCGAACAAGGGGACGCTAATGCTCAACGCAGCCTCGGTTCTTGCTACGAGAACGGGCAGGGCGTCCCGAAGTGGTGCGCAGAAGCGGTGAACTGGTATCGTAAAGCGGCTGATCAGGGCGATCAATCAGCGCAATTCTCTCTCGGTGAGTGTTTCTCGGAGGGGAAAGGCGTCTGGCAGGACTATGCAGAAGCGGTTAATTGGTATCGTAAGGCGTCTGAGCAGGGGCTAGCCATCGCGCAATGCAAATTGGGTTTGTGTTATGAAGACGGGAAAGGTGTCGGGCAAGACCAAGGGGAAGCTGTCAAATGGTTCCGCAAGGCGGCCCAGCAAGGTAGCGCATGGGGACAGTGGTTATGCTGGTTGATGTGCGACGACAGAGCGGAAGCGGTTGGGTGGCTCCGCAAGGCGGCTAACCAGGGAGACCCCAGGGCACAATCTGAGATTGGCCGGTATTACTACTCCGGGGAGGGCGTCCCGAAAGACTACGGGGAAGCGGCCAAATGGTTCCGCAAGGCGGCTGAGCAGGGGGACGCAAAGGCGCAGTCCACTCTGGGCGTCTGCTACACCATTGGCCAGGGCGTGCCCAAGGATGCAGGGGAAGCGGTCAAATGGTATCGCAAGGCGGCGGACCAGGGCGAGGTCAGCGCGCAATACAACCTCGGCGCGTGTTATGCCGAGGGGCAAGGCGTGCCGCAAGATTACGCCGAAGTGGTCAAATGGTATCTCAATGCGGCGGACCAGGGCGATCAATTCGCGCAATGGTTTCTCGGGCGGTGCTATGACAACGGGGAGGGGGTGCAGCAAGACTACGCCGAAGCGGCCAAATGGTATCGCAAGGCGGCGGACCAGGGCCTTGACCTTGCGCAAGGCTCTCTCGGCATGTGCTATTACAACGGGGAAGGCGTCCGACGGGACTACGCGGAAGCGGTCAAATGGTACCGCAAGGCCGCCGAACAAGGGGACTCCGACGCGCAAGGCCCTCTCGGCATGTGCTATTACAACGGGGAAGGCGTCCGACGGGACTACGCGGAAGCGGTCAAATGGTATCGCATGGCGGCTGACCAAGGAGACCCCGGGGCGCAATGCAATCTCGGCTTCTGCTACGAAAAAGGCACAGGCGTGGCCAAGGATTTGGTGGGGGCAGTCAAGTGGTTTCGCAAGGCTGCTGAGCAAGGGTATGCCGTCGCGCAGCGCAACCTTGGTATCTGTTACTCCAAAGGGAATGGCGTTCCTCAAAACGATATTGAGGCTTACAAGTGGTTGAGTCTGGCCGCTGCTCAGGGCCAAGAAGGCTCCGCAGAGGCCAGGGACTCGTTCGCTCAGCGAATGGTACGCGCGGAGGTTGTCGAGGGCCAGCGCCGCGCCGCCGCATTCGTAGCGAAGAAGGAAGGCGGCGGGAGCGGGTCGGGTGACATTTCGCCTACTCCCGAAATTGCCGAGGGAAAAAGGTGTGTGGGGACTGGCTTCTTTGTCACAGATGACGGCTATTTCGTCACTTGCGAGCATGTGGTGCGAGGGGCTACTTCCTTCCACGTCAGGTCGCCCAGCGGTTCCCTTCCTGCCAGGCTCATCAAGAAAGACCGGACCATTGACGTTGCCGTGCTGAAAGTGGACGGAGCGTTCCGGGCATTGCCAGTAGCCGCACAGCCGCGCGTCAAATTGGGTGAGGCGGTGTTCACCGTCGGTTTCCCAAATCCAGGGCTCCAGGGCGTGGAGCCGAAACTGACGCGCGGGGAAATCAGCAGTATGGCGGGTGTCCGGGATAACCCGCGCTATTTCCAGGTCAGTGTGCCGGTGCAGCCCGGCAACTCCGGGGGTGCACTGCTGGATGAGTGCGGCAATGCGGTCGGCGTGGTGACATCCCGGTTGGATGATGTTGCGACCTACGAAGAGAGTGGGGCGTTGCCGCAGAACGTCAACTACGCGGTGAAGGGCGGCTTAGTTTACAGTTTCCTCAATGGCGTGCCCGAGTTGTCCGGCAAGCTTAAAGCGCCGCGCACAGGGAAAGACCGGGAAGCGGCTTCCGGCGCCGCCGAGCGTGCGGCGGTGCTTGTGACCGCGGAATGAAAGTGACGCACGAGATAGAAATGGGTAGTGGTGCCAACGCCTGTCGAGAAACGGTTCTATCGCTTGAGCAAGTTGCAACCCCATGAGGATTCGGGATTCTGCTGCCGGGGGCAGTGGACGCTTTTGCCCTCGTATTGACCGCTACCGCTCTTTGGCATAAGCTCAGCCGCGGTGCTAATGCAGCCTGCCGCCGAGATAGCTATATAGACACAATGAAATGGAAATTCCTGCCTGGAAAAGAAATACCGGAGGATACTCCCCTCTGGCGGTATATGAGCCTTGGCGCATTTTTCCTACTCCTGAAGCGGAACACGGTTTTTGTGCCCTCGCTGAGGAAACTTCAGGAAGCTGATCCCAAAGAAATGTGCGTTGCCTCGTACCCGGGCACGGAGATTGATCAGTTCCGGTCTTTACCGGCATTTGCTGATGCGCGGGGGTGGCTCACCAAGCTTCTTTCGCGAACGGACTCTGAGCGGCATCCCGACACTGACGGGAAGGACCAGCATCCCGATACTTACTGGAAGGATCAGTACGACGAGGATTTGTGGCTGATCAAAGAATGGATCCTGCAATTGGGCGTCCGCCGCTGGGCATGGTGTTGGTTTTCTCCAGGTAAACCGCCAGTCGATTGGTTTGAAAGCATGGCGATGTGGAACCTGTATGCGAGATGCGGTGTCATGATCAAAACCACATTGGAGAACATCAGCATGGCGTTTCGGCAGCAGGACCTCACCGAGGCATTGGTCGCGGAAGTGGAATACCGCGAGCCGCGCGTGCCAATTACGCTTCCTCCCCATCAAGCCCAAGAATACATAAGGAGACCGTTTCTGTTCAAGAGCCGCAGCTATCGACATGAGCACGAAGTCCGCATCGTATTCCAAATAAATGCTGGCGCCCCGACATCGGGATTCCCGGTGAAAGTTGACGCCGAAACGCTACTCAAAGGAGGGGAGGTGATCATCTCCCCATTCTTGGTCTTGGACGAGCAGAAGGCTATCATCGGGGTCGCCGAGGGACTACTGCCAGAAGGCACCGCCACCTTTCGGCCTTCGTTGGAACGTGCCGCTGACCCCGACAGCCATCACCTCGCGGACGTAAGCAACGAACTCGCCCAGCTCTCCCAGTCATTCCACCGGGAGGCCGATCTCCCAGCGTTATTGGACGAACTGTAAGATGGTGGCTGCAGAGCCCTGTTGATTTCGGGGGCATAAACGGCTCTCAGTTTCGCCAACTGTTCGCTCCACGTCCCCCGCAAATGGGAAAGGGGCCATTGATGTGGTTGAGGGTTAAGAGTTGAGGGTTGAGGGACAGGAAGGGATGCCAACCGCTTTCAGGGTTGGGGGGCCTTCTCCGATGTTTCCCCAGCGTAGGCCCGCCGCCCCTTTTTTCCTGGCGGTCCAGCGCTGGGCTGAGTGACACAATCCTTTCAGGATTGCATTGGCGGGGCGCCGGTGACGGCGAGCCAGCGCGGTTTTATCGGGCGTTTATGCAGTGAGCGGGGGCGGGGCTGATGAAAAGGATGAAGGATGAAGGCGGAAAGCGGACCTCGGGACAACCGGACCTGCGATGGTGCCATCGCGCAGGCCGGGCCAAACACTGCTTCCCCGCTGCTTATTCAGTCTGGTCGCCCACTACGCCGGGTGGTTGACTCAAGATCCCGGCGGGAATATGGGGTGAACGGCCCCTGCACCCCTTTGAGCAGTTCAGCCTCTAGTTCGGAGCTATCCTGCTCAAGGTCAAAGTCAACTGGTCCGCCCGATGGCGCATAGCGTTCGAGCTTCACTTTCTTGTCGCCATACGCCAGCACGACTTGTGCGCCCGCGTAGGCTTCCTCGACAAGTTTGCGGAGTTCCGGTTGAGTCGCGGTGACCGTGACAGTCTTCATGCCTTTAGCTTAGACCAACGCGCATGGTGTTTTCAAGCCGTTATCGGCTTTAGGCGCCAGCTTGGCTGCCATTTCCATGTCCACCAGCCAGATTTCCCCGTAGCACGGAGTCATTTGCTGTCTCACCAGCAGGGAAGTCGGGGCATGAGCCAGCATCCGCCAGCGGGCAAGCTGCCTTGGTCCGGCCTAACTTTCAGCCTCCCGGGAGCGAAACGTGTGTGCCAGGATGGCACAGTTCCTGGAGTTGTTCGGGACACCCGGCGCCGACACGGCGGTTCTCTATTGGGTACCTGGCGTATCCCCGGCGTACAACTGGCGAACAGCTATCCGGTACCTAGTGGTTCCCTATACAACACCTAATGAGTACCTATCCAACACCTAGTGAACACGCGGCGAATGCGTGAGAATCACGCATTGCTGAGGGGCGCTGGACAGCGGAGGCGAATAGCGAGTCTGAACATCCAATATCGAACATCCGACATCCAACATCCAGTCCCGGACGATGCTACCCGACGGAAGGGCCGCAGGAATCCGAATCGGATAAGCCTGCCTGATCAATAATGGGGTTCGGCAGGGGGTCTATGGTACCAGGGTATGTCCAGGGTGGTACCAGGGTGCCCCCAGACCAGCCCGAGGGAGGCGGGAGAGGGACGTTGTATTTGGGATGCTTATGGTGAACACCGAACATCCAACATCGAACAACCAACATCCAACATCGAATGGCCCGGACAAGCCAACGCCAGGCAAAAGCAGAAAGCAGAAAGCAGGAAGTAGAAAGTAGAAATAGAAGCGGCAGACCGCGAAAGCCGCCCAAAGCCACACTCTGGCAAAAGCTGAAAGCTGAAAGCTGAAAGCTGAAACCAAAAAGGGCGACCCGCCGCGCAATTGGCCATTTGGCATCGGCTATTTGCAATCCCCAGGTACAGCCACGCCAAGCCACCCCGAGGCGAGGGCAGAATGAAGAATGCAGAGTGAAGAATGGCCGGACGAACCTTGAACAGCCGGGCAAAGCCATCCCAAGGGCCGTGCAACTTTTCTTTCTG
>PLZQ01000169.1:0-4057 GCA_003152225.1 Limisphaerales bacterium
AACGTCGCCGTGCTCCACTCGCCCACGCCGTCCAGTGTCAGAATAGCGGCCTTCTCATACGGGCTCGGAAAAAAGGCGCTGGCGGCATGGCTCTCGTGGTGGTCCGTAAAGACAAACCGCGCCTGGCGCGCCAGGGGAAAGCGCTGATGCAACGTCCGGCGCATGTGGAGCTTATCCTTGAGCCAAAGCGGCATCGCCAGCCGAAAGCTGCGAAAGCCCGCTGGCGCGTAAGCCAGGTAGGTCTCCAGCAGCCGGTCGAACTTCGTCAGCGGCTTGTCATAGAAGGCAACACAATTCAAGTCCTCCGGCTTGAGTCCTGCCTCGCTCAGACAATACGCAATGGCGTTTGCCGGAAAGCCGGGGTCATGTTTCCTGCGGGTGAACCGCTCCTCTTGAGCCGCCGCGACGATATCGCCATCCACTACCAGCGCCGCGGCGCTGTCATGATAGAAAGCCGATATGCCGAGAATTGTGGTCATGTGTGCCAGTCGCCGGCCCCGATCCAGACTCGGTCTGCCGCGGGGAGCCGACTCGCGCCAGACTGAAACCGGTCCTTCTCCGGCGCAAGCCGAAAGGCCACTTGCCGGTAACGTTAAGGCAAAGCGATCGACAGCCGAGAACGGGTCCCCGGGGAAAACACGCGCTCCTGAGTCCGGAAAGACCCTCGAAAGCGTCCCCGCAACGCTCAGCAAAGCTGAAGAGATGCCTGAGCCCCACGACGAGCGCTATTATGCCAAGCACTGGGGCATAAACGAGTGATGTAGCCAGGGCTTCACAGCGTCTGCAACAGCGCGTCTTCCTGAACGTCCCGCGGCTGGCGAGGATGGCGGCAGGACTGGTGCGTCGTCACCGGCGACCGGCTTGATCAGGGCAGACTAGTGTGGCCCATGAGGTAGCGATCGCACTCGCGGGCGGCGCCGCGGCCTTCATTAAAGGCCCAGACGACCAGGCTTTGTCCGCGGCGGCAGTCGCCGGCAGCGAAGACGCCTTTCAGGCTGGTGGAATATTGCTCGAACTCGGCCTTGATGTTGGTGCGCGCGTCACACTGGATGCCAAGCTCATTGAGCAGCGGCTGTTCGGGCCCGAGGAAACCCATGGCCAGCAGAACAAGCTGCACCGGGCGGATCTGCTCGGTCCCGGGCACTTCTTTGGGCACGAACTGGCCTTTCTCGTTACGCTCCCACTGCACTTGGACGGTGAGCGCCTCCTTCACCCAGCCTTTGTCATCCCCAATGAACTTCCGGGCAGTAGTGAGATAGACGCGCGGATCGGCGCCAAACTTGGCGGCAGCCTCTTCCTGGCCGTAGTCGAGGCGATAGATCTTGGGCCACTCCGGCCACGGGTTATCTTTGGCGCGGTCCA
Organism: Limisphaerales bacterium; assembly: GCA_003152225.1. Classification (GTDB taxonomy): domain Bacteria; phylum Verrucomicrobiota; class Verrucomicrobiia; order Limisphaerales; family UBA8199; genus PALSA-1440. Next base: position 1,363 of record PLZQ01000169.1, read on the forward strand.
TCGGCGGGCGGGGAAGGATTTCCGCCTGGACAAGGCTCCGGCAACCGTGGCGCATCGCGGTGCCCACGCAGTCGGTGCCCGTGTCGCCGCCGCCGATGACCATCACGTCTTTACCGTCGGCGGAGATGAAACCGCCATTGTGGCCGCCATCCAGCAGGCGACGGGTATTGTGGGCCAGGAATTCCATGGCGAAATGGATGCCTTTCAGACTACGGCCTTCGATGGGCAGATCGCGAGGCTTGGTGGCCCCGGTGCAGAGGACGACAGCGTCGAACTCCTTGAGCAGCTTCTTCGCCGGATAGCTGGCGCCGACCTCTGTATTGGTCACGAACTTGATGCCCTCAGCTTCCATCTGCGAAACGCGCGGCAGCACGACCTTCTGCTTGTCGAGCTTCATGTTGGGGATGCCGTACATGAGCAAGCCGCCGACGCGGTCCGCGCGCTCGAAGACGGTCACCAAGTGGCCGGCTCTGTTGAGTTGGGTGGCGGCGCAAAGGCCCGCCGGACCTGACCCGACAATGGCCACCTGCTTGCCGGTGCGGACTTTGGGCGGCTCAGGCACGACCCAGCCTTCCGCCCAGCCGCGGTCGATGATGGCGCACTCAAGGTTCTTGATGGTGACAGGCGGCGTGTTGATGCCGAGGACGCAGGAGCCCTCGCAGGGCGCGGGGCAGACCCGACCGGTGAAGTCGGGGAAGTTATTGGTCTTGTGGAGGCGGTCGAGGGCTTCCTTCCACAGCCCGCGATAGACGAGGTCATTCCACTCGGGGATGAGGTTATGGACCGGGCAACCGGAGGCCATGCCGCTCAGCAGGGTACCGGTATGGCAGAACGGGATACCGCAATCCATACAGCGGGCTGCCTGCTCGCGCAACTTGCCCTGCTCCAGGTGATGGTGGAACTCGTTCCAATCGCGGATGCGCTCGACCGCCGAGCGGTCCAGCGGCAACTCACGCAGGTATTCTATAAAGCCAGTGGGTTTGCCCATACTTCCAGGTTAACCGCCTCCGATCCGGGCGGCGTCGTGAGCGTTCTCTTCAAAGGCAGCCATGATCGCCTGTTCACCGCTTAGTCCCGAACCTTCCATGCGTTTCAAGGACTGCAGGACCCGCTTATAATCCCTCGACATGACCTTGACGAACTTGGGCACAGTCTGAGCCCAGTTCGCCAGCAGCCTGGCCGCCAGCGCGCTCTGCGTATAAGCCTGGTGGCGCTGCACCATCTTCCACACCAGCTCGGTTTCGTCCGCGTCCTCCAGCTTCTCCAGTCCGACCATTTGGAGATTGCAGCGGCGGGCGAAATCCCCCTTTTCGTCCAGCACGTAGGCCACGCCGCCCGACATGCCGGCCGCGAAATTGCGCCCGGTCGGACCCAGAACGACCACCCGGCCGCCAGTCATGTATTCGCAGCCATGATCCCCGACGGATTCCACTACCGCTTCGGCGCCGCTGTTGCGCACCGCGAAGCGTTCGCCGGCCATGCCGCGAATATACGCTTCGCCCGCGGTCGCGCCATAGAGCGCCACATTGCCAATTATGATGTTCTCCTCCGGCACAAAGGTGGAGTGCGCTGAAGGAAATACGATGAGCTTGCCGCCAGACAAGCCTTTGCCCAGGTAATCGTTCGAGTCGCCTTCCAGGAAGAAGGTCATCCCCTTGGGTATAAACGCGCCGAAGCTCTGCCCGGCGCTGCCGGTGAAATGGAGCTCGATCGTGTCTGCGGGCAGCCCCTCGGCGCCCCACCGCCGGGTGATCTCGCTCCCGACGATGGTGCCGACGACGCGGTGGACGTTACGGATGGGCAGGAACGCCAGCACCTTCTCCTTCCGCTCGATGGCAGGGGCGCAAAGCTTGCGCAGGACGGTGTTGTCGAGCGCACGGTCGAGACCGTGGTCCTGTGGAATCTGGCAGAAGCGACCCACGCCGGTCGGCACTTCGGGCTGATAAAGAATCCGGCTGAAGTCCAGGCCTCGGGCTTTCCAGTGGTCCACGGCCTTCCTCACTTCCAGCCGGTCGGAGCGGCCAATCATCTTGTTCAACTGCTTGAACCCGAGCTGCGCCATCAGCTCGCGCACTTCCCCGGCGATCATCCGCATGAAGTTGACGACGTGCTCCGGCTCGCCCGCGAAGCGTTTGCGCAGCACTGGGTCCTGGGTGGCGACGCCGACCGGGCAGGTGTTCAGGTGGCAGACGCGCATCATAATGCAGCCCATCGCCACCAGCGGCGCCGTGGCAAAACCAAACTCCTCCGCCCCAAGCAGCGCGGCGATGACCACGTCGCGCCCGGTCTTCAACTGGCCGTCGGCCTCGACAATGATGCGCGAGCGCAGGTTGTTGAGCACGAGCGTCTGGTGGGTCTCGGCCAACCCAAGCTCCCACGGAATGCCCGCGTGCTTGATGCCGGTCTGCGGCGAGGCGCCCGTGCCGCCGTCATAGCCGCTGATGAGCACCACGTCCGCATGCGCCTTCGCGACGCCCGCAGCGACCGTGCCCACGCCGATCTCGGACACGAGCTTCACACTGATGCGCGCGTGGTGGTTGGCGTTTTTCAGGTCGTGGATCAGCTCGGCCAGGTCTTCAATGGAATAGATGTCATGGTGCGGGGGCGGGGAAATCAATCCGACCCCCGGCGTGGCGTAGCGCACCTTGGCAATCCAGGGATAGACCTTCTGCCCGGGCAACTGGCCGCCTTCGCC
>PLZQ01000169.1:4079-22459 GCA_003152225.1 Limisphaerales bacterium
GCTGATGGAGCCGTAACTCATGGCGCCCGATTTGAAGCGCTTCATGATGCTCTCCACCGACTCGACCTGTTCGATGGGAATGGGCTTTGCCTTCTTGAATTCGAGCAAGCCGCGTAGCGTGCACCAGTTCCGGTATTGCTCATTGACCAGCGTGGAATACTCCTTGAAGGTCTTGTCGCTGCCGGTGCGGCAGGCGGTCTGCAGCTTGTGGATGGTCTGCGGGTTAAACAGGTGATACTCACCATCATCGCGCCATTGATATTGACCACCGGCGTCAAGCACGTGACCGTTGACCTGGCGGTCCGGGAAGGCGCGCTGGTGCCGGAGGAGGACCTCTTTGGCAATGACATCAATGCCCACACCTTCAATCCGCGAGGGCGTGCCCGTGAAGTATTTCTCAATGAAGTCCTGTTTCAGGCCCACGGCTTCGAATATCTGCGCGCCCCAATAGCTTTGGATGGTGGAAATGCCCATCTTCGAGAGCACCTTCACCACACCCTTCATCGCGGCTTTGAGGTAATTCTTGCAGGCCGTCTTGTGATCAATGCCCGTCAACAGCCCCTGCCGTATCATGTCGTCGAGAGTCTCGAAGGCGAGGTACGGATTAATCGCGCCGCAGCCATAGCCGATTAGCAGCGAGTATTGGTGGACCTCGCGAGGCGCGCCGGATTCGAGCACCAACCCGACGCGGGTGCGCGTGCCTTCGCGGATGAGGTGGTGATGCAGGCCGGCGACGGCGAGCAGCGACGGGATCGGAGCCCATTCCTTGTTCACGCCGCGGTCCGAGAGCACGACCACGTTGATCCCGTCGTTGATGGCCTGGCTGACCTTGGCACAAAGGTCATCCATCGCCTTCTCCAGGCCGGGAGCGCCATCGCCGGCCGGGAACAGGATCGGGCAGGTAATGGACTTGAACCCTGACAAGTGAATGTGCTTGAGCTTGGCAAACTCCTCGTTGGTGAGGATGGGAGACTTAAGCTCAACGAGCCGGGCGTGCTCGGGCGAGGGCTTAAGCAGATTGCGCTCGGAGCCAATGGCCGTTTCGGTCGAGGTAATAATCTCCTCGCGGATACAGTCAATCGGCGGGTTGGTGACCTGGGCAAAGAGCTGCTGGAAGTAGCTCGAGAGCGGCTGCGGCTTGTCAGACAGGACGGCCAAGGGCGTGTCGGTGCCCATTGAACCCACGGCTTCGGCGCCGTCCCGGGCCATGGGCAGCATCAGGATGCGCAAGTCCTCAAAGGTGTAGCCGAAGGCAAGCTGGCGCTGAAGCACGGTTTCGTGATCGGGCTCCGCCAGGATGTCCGGGTCGGGCACATCGGCCAGCCGGATCAGGTTCTGGTCCAGCCATTGGCGGTAAGGCTGGGCGGTGGCGGTCTGGTGCTTTACCTCCTCGTCAGAAACAATCCGGCCCTCCTCCGTATCGATGAGGAAGAGACGGCCGGGCTGGAGCCGGCCTTTCTGCAGCACGCGGTCGGCAGGCACATCGAGCACGCCCACTTCACTGGCCATGACGACCAGGTCGTCCTTGGTGACGTAATAGCGCGACGGACGAAGGCCATTGCGGTCGAGCACCGCGCCAATCTGCCGGCCATCGGTAAAGGCAATGGAAGCCGGGCCGTCCCAAGGCTCCATCANNCGAACGCCCGGCCAGGACCAGCAGTTCCAGGCAATTGTCGAACATTGCCGAGTCGCTGCCATCGGTGCAGATCACCGGCAGGACCTTCTTGAGGTCGTCGCCGAAGAGGTCGGACTCCATCATGGCCTGGCGAGCGTGCATCCAGTTGATGTTGCCGCGCAGGGTGTTGATCTCGCCATTGTGCGCGATATAGCGGTAGGGGTGGGCGCGGTTCCAGCTCGGGAAGGTATTGGTGCTGAACCGGGAGTGCACCAGCGCCAGGGCGGATTCCATCGCCGGATGCGAGAGGTCGGGGTAATACTGGTTCAACTGCTCGGTGAGCAGCATGCCTTTATAGACGACCGTCTTGTACGAGAGGCTGGACACGTAGAAGAAGTCGCCGCCCGCGACCTTGCCCGAATAGCGAATCGCATTCTCCGCGCGCCGGCGGATGACGTAGAGCTTGCGCTCGAAAGCCATGTCGTCCGAGAGCTTCGCGCTGCGCGCCAGGAAGACCTGCCGCATGAGCGGTTCTGAGGCCCGAGCTGTAGCCCCAAGAGTGACATTGCTGGTCGGGATGGTGCGCCAACCGAGGACGGACTGGCCCTCCTCAGCCGCAATGCTCTCGAACAACTTCTCGCACTCGGCGCGCTGGGCCGCGTCCGGAGGCAGGAACACCATGCCGACGCCGTATTCGCCCGCAGCGGGCAGCGTGACCCGGCCCTCGCGCGCGACCAGTTTCAGGAACTCGTGCGGGGGCTGGATGAGAATGCCCGCGCCGTCGCCGGTATTGGTCTCGCAACCGCAGGCGCCGCGGTGATTCAGGTTCAGCAGTACCTGCAGCGCCTGCTGAATGATGGCATGGGACTTCCTGCCCTTGATGTTGACCACGAAGCCTACGCCGCAGGCCTCATGTTCAAACTGAGGGTCGTACAGGCCCTGTTTGGCCGGCGGGCCAGTCCGGGCTCCGCGGCTGCGATTGCGCTCTGTCTCAGCTCTATTCGTCATTTACAGGAGATCGAAATCTCCAGGTTCACCACAACTAAAGTTGGGTAGTATTTACTCGAAATGGCGCAGGATGCAATAGCGGGTTTGAATGAATTGAACGGAGGGGAACAGATTCAGGCCGCAGGCACTCGGGCGCGGAACTCACGGGGCAGGCTCTCGAATCCGCTCACCATCGTGCTCGCCCGCAGGAAGATTCGCCGACCCACCGGCGGCGGGCCGAAGCAATTGGCGTAGTGCTCCGTGATGTCCGCTAAACCAGCCACCGGCGCCGGGCACGTGCCGATGATGCGGAATTCCCTGCAGGTTCCTACGCCGGCCGATTGCGGCGGGCTCGCCCGCAACACCGTGTTATCACCCGGGTCTGCCGGACAGACCAGCTTTACCGCGATAACGCCAGCCGTGTTGGTGATGACGAGATCCTGCGGCGCCAGTTCAGGGAACACCGGAGGCGGAGGTGGTGTGTTTAGCGATTCCAGACCGAAGAGGGCCAGCTTGCAGTTGACCCTGATGAACAGGTGCAGCCCCGTCAGCGGACCGCTTTGGCCTTGCCGGGGATGCGACCGGTACGTGGCGGCGGCCGCGTTCCAGGCCTCGCGCTGCGCGTCGGTAAGATCACCGAAGCGCCGCGCCTGCTCCGCCAAATGCCGGCGAACTTCCGACTGGCGTTGGGTTCGAGGGTTTGTCGGAATGACGCGGCGGCGGCTTACGAGGCCATAGCGGCCAGCACACACGACTGCCGAAGGATCTTTCTCATTCCGGGAGATGTGTTTTAGTTTCATACGTTATTTTTCTTTCTTAAATGGTGGATAGGAGACTGGGGCCGGGGCCAGAGCGGGCGGGCGCCCCGGAGGACACCCACCCGCCTGGACGCCGGGAGCGGGCCATTGCTCAACGGCTCGCACGCCCGGCGGATGCTCAGGCCGCAGGAGGGACGATGGCCGAGTAGGCGCTGGGCAGGCTCTCCCACCCATCAACGAACTGGCTGGCCTGGACGTACACCTTGGTGCCGGCCTTCGGCACCCCGTAACGGGCCGTATAGAGGCTCGTGATGTCAGCCGAACCCGCCACGGCCGCGGGACACGGCCCCAGGATGCGGAAGTCCTTGCAGACCTCAATGCCCTGGCTGACCGGTTTGGAGCCGCGGACGATGGTGTTCTCGCCGGGGTCGCCGAGGCAGGTCAGCTTGAGGGCGACCACTCCCCCCGCGTTGGTGATGACCAGGTTCTGCGGCGCCAGCCGGCTGCCCGGCCAACGCCCCCGAGTACTCCTCGATTTCCTTCTTCAACCTCTTCCCCAAGCGTTTGGTCGAGGGCCGCACCGTCGGACTCTTCGCCGAAACCCTGGTGCCCCAGGACGCCTTCGACCGGATCAAAGATCGGCCCGGCGTCAAGGAAGCGTTTGGCGAACGGGAGAGCATCAACCTGGTGGTGACCTCCATGGGTGACGTGCGCGATGAGCATGACTTGCTGATGATGTTCCTGGAGCAATCCCCGCCGGGCAAGGGCCGCCCGCGAACGGAGAAGTGGCGCGGCAACGTCCAATACCGCCCCTACACTGCCGACGGCCCGGTCCAGGAGACGGGCAAAGAGTTGCGGGCGGTAACGATCTTCGAGTTGCAGCACCTGGTGCAAGCGGCGAACCAGAAGAACCGGCACGTCATCCTGATGGCCCGCCAGTGCGGCATTTGCGGTCGCACCCGCGCCGAAGCCCTGCGCCCGCTGCTCACCAACCCACAGCTCAAAGTCTTCAGCACGCTCGTCATGGACGCCGCCACGGCCCGGGACTTGCTCAAATAGGGAACGTGAAACGTGAAACGTGAAACGTGACCGGTGGGCCAATTTCAAGGAGATGCGCCAGCTTGCATTGTCAATGGCGACAGTGAAGAACAAGCGGGTATGCACGCCCCAAGAAATGACTGGCCGGATTCTGGGCGGATTTTGGTCATGTCCCCGCCTTTGGCTGTGCGGTCGTGCGGCGCCACGGGAGGAATGCCAAAATCAGTTCGCGCCGGGCACGGACGCCCTCGGGTTTGCGCTCAACCAGTTCCATTTCCTCCACCGCGGCCAGGTCGCGCTGCAATGTCTTGGCCGAGATTCCAGCGTAGGTTTTTGCCAGCCGCGGCGTGAGCTCGGTAATTTTCCCCACCGCCACCGGCTCGCGGGCCGTGCTTAAGTCCAGCACCAGATCGCGCTGACGTTTGGCGTTAGTGCCAGCATGGTCACGAAACTTCTCGTGAACATAACTCCGCCAGGCCACATCCCATTGCTGTTCGCGAATGACTCCCAATTGCTCGCGCAACCCGTCCACGAAACCGCGCGCCGCGTATTCAAGAAACGGCGCCAGTTCGCCCCCGGACTTGCTGGCGCGGTCCAACTGCCGGTAATACTCGGCGCGCGTCTGGTTGTAGTGATTACTCAACAGATGCGCGGCTGGAGTCGGCACTCCCGCGCTTAACAAGATTTGCAGCTCGACCAGTCGCGCCGTGCGTCCATTGCCGTCGCCGAACGGATGAATCCAGGCCATGTACAGGTGTGCGACCACGGCTTTGAGAATGGCATAGACCATCTCCATTCCTTCCGGCGCGGCGAACTCGCCGCTTGCGAGCCATTCGCACAAACGTTCGAGCAAAAACTGGCAGTCTTCCGGCGGCGCCCCGCGATTCACATTGCCGACCACCACCGAGTGAGTCCGCACCTGGCCCGGCACAACGCCCTCGTCCAGCGTCAGTTTTTCCAGAACTTGCCGGTCAAAGTCGCACACCCGCTCCGCCGTCAGGAGCGTGTCCCCTTTGCGCAATCGCTCGCCAATGCGCTGGCACGCCGCCGCGATGTTGTCCACCTCCTGCCCAAGGTATTCCTTGGAGGGCGGCAATTTCAACTTGCCCTGCAAGCGCGCCAGCACCTCTTTTTCCGTGAGGGTGTGGCCTTCGATGGCCGTGGTGGCCAGGGCGCCCTTGGCCAGATAAAGCTGGTGCAGCGATTGTGCGACGGAGGGGCGCAAGGGCACTCCGGCAATATGTTCGCACTTCGACGCCACCTCGCCGAGCAGCAACCACAACGTCGGCGCAGCCTTCCGCAGATCAATCCGAAATGAAATCCAGGGATGTGTCCGTTCAAATGTCCGCATGTTTGTCCACCGAGCTTACACGCGCAAACCCAGCGTTAGCAATGGTTAATTCAATACCACCCGATCCGTTTGTCCGCACAAATGTCCAGGCAGATGTCCGCCCATTTGCCGCCTCTTACTCCCTCAGCACATTTCAACCCAGACTGCCAATGAGTGGCTGCTGGCTGGCAGCCATTTAATTGCCGGCGGGTTTGGGTTTGGAGAACGGATTGATCATCCGCACGCCGGTGCGTCGAAACCCGTCCTCGTCGCGGCTGACCACGGTCAGATCGTGAACCAGTGCCGTCGCCGCCAGGAAGGCATCGAGGGTGGGCACCGGCTGCAGCAAGCCCAGACGACCCCACTGGTCGGCCACACGCTCGTCCACCGGCAAGATGCGATCAGCAAACTCGGGCGAGAGGCTCTGGAGCCATTTGCTGTGGCCCCCGCACAAAATCCTTGTCCTCGCCCACATTGGGCATCGAAAGCAAGTATTCCTTGAACGAGGGCTTCTTCCTGGACGCCCCCACCAGCGCCGCACGCAGGATGCGCCGGTGCTCTTCTTCCATCGACACCCCATGCTGGCCGGCCCGCGCTTTGAGCTTCTTTACGACCTTTTCTTCGATTTGTCTCACAATCAATTGTGGCATAATGCATCAATTCTCAGTTCTGCTATCAATGATAGCACGCACCGCCGCCGCGAGGAAGAACGAATTGGCAGGCAGGCACGCTGTCCGAGGAGATCCTTTGGGTCCATAACGTGATGGATCGGGCCCTTCCCAACCAGCCGGCGAATGATTACACTTTTGGCGTATGAGTCACACAATCACCGTTCGTCTCGGAAAGGACCTCGCCGCCTGGCTGGAGGAAACCGCCACCCGCACGGGAGTCGCCCAGGGTCAGATTGTGCGCGAGCACTTGCAAAAGGCCAAAGCCGCTCGGCGCAACCGCCCGTTTATGCGGCTGGCCGGCGCGGTTCGCGGCCCCCGGACGCTGTCCCGCCGCAAAGGTTTCTCCGCGTCGTGAAGGGCATTGCCGAAACTCTGGCTCTACGCTACGCCGACCGTCATCCCGATTTGGCCGATCTGTGCCTGATTCGCTTGAGCGAACTCTTTCCCGGGCACAGTGTCATTACGGTGGATCGCCAGGACTTCCGCGTTTACCGCCGAAATAAGCGCGAAATGATTCCCCTGATCTGTCCGCCTTAACATAAGTTGAATCTCATTAACTCTGGGGATTCACAACTCTGGCTTCTGTCCCCGTCGTCCCGTTGTCTCGCAGTCCAGTGGTCTCGTCCTCCCGTCGTCCCGTGGTCCGCAGTCTCTCCGTCCTCCGTCCTCCGTCCCCCGTCCTCCGTCCTCCGTCGCCTGGCCCCAGCTTTCAGCATTTCAGGTTTCAGCTTTTCAGCTTTTCCCCGGTCCTGACTTCAGCCTTTTCAGCCGTAAGTTGCACCAGCGGTCGCCACGGGAATCGTGGTAACGCCAGACCAAACTACGGTTTGACCCATTTCCCCGCGAACCCCGCCCACCCATCCCCAATGCTCGACCCCTTCCACGAACCCAAGGGGTCTTCGCCAGGACTTAACCATCCCTACAGGCTTGATCATCCCCTCTATGAAATCTGGCCAATCAACCCCAATACTTTTCCTGTGCATTGTCCCCGAATCTTGCTAAAAGATCCCCATTCGGTTTCTGTTGGCAGGACGCGATTCAGAAGACGCTGATCCGCCGATGGTGGGGCCATTTACGACCAGCCATTTGGGGGAACCTGTGTTTTTGCCGCCCCTGCTGGGGCGTGAGGTGCGCTCACACACCGAGCGGCGTGTTTTTATGAGCGAAAAAGCGGCACATGAAGGCCACCGGGCCAGAGTCCGGGAGAAGTTCCTCTCCGGCGACGCCGCCTCGCGCTCTGACGTCGCCCTCCTGGAGCTCCTGCTCATTTACGCCATCCCCCAGAAGGACGTGCAGGCGCTCGCCAAAACCCTCCTCTCCAGATTCGGAAGCCTGGAAAACGTCTTGGCCGCCAGCCTCACCGACCTCTGCCAGGTTGCCGGCATCAAACAAAACTCAGCCGTCCTTCTGAAACTCGTCGACGCGGTCCAGCGACGAAACCAGGTCCCCACACCAGTCGCACCCCCGCAACCCAAGCAGAAGCTCGACCCCGCCCCTCGTCAAGCAGGTGAGCAGCGCGTCCTGCTCCCTCTCCTGGAATCCGCCGCAAGCCCGCAAATCCATCCACGCCCCCCAGGCTACCGCAAACCGGTCGCCCGCTACGGTTCCGAACTCTTCGGCAAAGCCGTCCTCAAGGAAGCCATCGACATGCTGCCCAAGCTCCCGGATTCCGACAGCCTCGACGACGCCCGTGCGTTCCTCCGCAGCAACCTCCATTTCAGCGGCGAGCAGACCCGGCAGCGTTACGCCGCCTACATCACGCGCAGAATGTTCCCCGACGGCATCGCCGACGCTCCGCTCCGACATTTCGCCCGCGCTTTCCCTGCCTCAACCGAGCTCCGCGACGTCTGCTACTACCGGTTCTGCAAGGCTGAGCCCGTCATGCCGGCGGTCGTTTCAAACGTCTTTCTCCCGGCGCTGGGCCTGGGTCGCATCCGCAGAGAGCGCATCGCCCAGTACCTCCAACACAAATTCCCGGAATCCAAGGCCGTCAGCGATTGCGTCACGGCTATCGTCGAAGTCCTCGTCGCCGGCGGCATCGCCTCAGCCGATCGCAAGCAGATCACTTTCGGCGCTCGTCCTATCCGCAACGCATCCCTCGCGTTCATTCTCCACAGCGAATTTCCCGAGCCGGGCATGTACGAAGTCGGCAAGGCCGAAACCAGCGCGCTCCTGTCCAGCCTCCTCTGGACCCCTGAGAAGATTCTGGCCGCCCTTTACGAACTCCGCAACGTAGGCCTCATCAGCAAGATCTCGGAAATCGATTCCATCCGCCAGTTTACCCTCAAATTCGACCTCGCCGGGCTCGTCAGTCACCTGGCTCGGGGCGCCAAGACGCCATGACCCACACCGCAATCATAGAAACCTTGCGCGCGCGCCTCTCGATGCCCGGCGGCCGCCACCTCTATGGCGTCCTCGGCACCTATCGCTTGCTCAACGCATTCTCAAACCAGCTCATCAAAGCCAAGGCCGCCGACGGCACACCCCTGCCCAAGCCGGTCTCCGTCAATCGCGGCATCCTCGACACAATCCCCGACGAGGAATTCCGCAAGCTGGTTAACGGCGAAGCCAAACGGCCCGAACCCACCGCTGCCCGCGTCGGCGCTGCCTTTGAGCAGTTCATCCGCTCTAAAGGCCCAGCGCGGCATTCAGTCCATTACGAAGCTTCTCCTCATCAGTCTTTTTGGAGAACCGTTGACAGGTTCTGGAATCTCTGACACGGTGGGTGCAGTTGTGGTAAATGAAGAAAAGCATTTGCTGAAGCGAACGACTGAGAGCAACTCCTGACCGCTCAAGTCATTTCCACCCTATGAGCAAGAAAATGAGCCGACAGATCACACGCGTCCGGCACCTGGCGGGAATCCTGCCCGCTATTGGTCTCCTGCTCGGCGCGGCTAATATTGCCACTTCGGCAACGACCCCATACTCGCAAGATTTCCAAGGGATAGCCGTTGGCGGCAGCGTGCCCGGTTTTACGCCAAGCGAGATCGGCGCGTCATCAAGCACTTGGGCCGTAGTGGACGACGGCACGGGAAACCAAGTGTACCGGAACACGCTGACTGGCGGCAAGGGATTCAGCACGATTCAGTTCCCGACGCTGGGTTTGGGCCTCCCGGCAAACAGCTTTGAAATCTCGACCGTGGTGCATGGGGTTAGCCTTACTGGCGCAGCTAACTATAACTATACGGCGGGCATCGCGTTCCTCAGCAGCAGCACCCAGTCAAGCGGCCCGAGTGGCCTCTACGTTGCCGATTTGAATCTCAGCAGCGTGTCGAGCGGTGCAAATAGCGGCCGGATGCGGCTCGTGGAGTGGACCGGTACAACCGCGGTTGTCCGCCCTGCCTCGACCCAAACGAGCCAGCCCCAGGTCCCCAGTTTTAACTTGAGCAATAGTTACCTGCTCGACGTCAAGGGAACTTACGACACGCTGGGCACATTGACCGCCGTGTTCACGGTCACCGACGCGGCCGCTCCCGGTAACACGATGAGTTACACATATTCTGATACCTCCCCCCGAACCGGTTCGTACTTCGGGTTTTACACTTCGATGGCTAGCGGAGGTGGCACTATGATGGTGGATTTCGACAATCTTGTCGTGACTGTGCCTGAGCCATCTTCGCTGGCGCTGTTGGCGATGGGGGCGCTATTTCTAGCAAGATGGCGCGGCCGCGGGCTACGCTAGCCCCGCCCTGTCCGGCCATGGAGTCAAGGCGCGCCGGCTTCGACATCGGCATGGACCGCGCCACCCGCGAGTGGCTCCACAAACACCACACCGCCTGGTGCCGCCGCCCACCTTCCGCGACAGATGCGCCCTTTGGGTTCCTGCCTGGAACTTCTGACTTTCGACTCGGCCCTTAATCGTTAATCTCCTGGGCGATGGTTGACTACGATCGCACTGCCGTAACCTATCGCTACGAATGCTGGCGCGCACTTCCGTCCGGCGTTATTGAGGCGGCAGGTACGATATTCCTGCTGCTCATTGCGGTGCGCGGCTACCAGGCGGGACCGTTCGCCAAGGCGATGGTCGCCGGCGGCGGCAGTGTAGGCCTGATTCTGGCACCGTTGGTGGTGTCACGCGTAGAAGCCTCCGGATGGCCGGTGGCCAAGGCGGCGGGGCGGCTGGCCGCGTTGGGTGCCCTCAGCTTTCTGGTGATGGCACTGGTCCCCATGCTGCCAGTTTACGTTACCGGTTGTGTGGTGGCGATGACCACCTCTTCCGCCGCCATACCGTTGCTGACACAGATGTACCAGGAGAACTATCCGGAGCGCGAACGTGGAAGGCGCTTTGCGCGCACAATGATGATCCGTATCGCCACCGCGGCGGTCTTCAGTGACTTGGCTGGGCGGGCTCTGTCCCAGCACCTTGAAATGGGGGAAATGGGGTCAAACCGTAGATTCGCAACGGTAATACGTCGCATGCCACTTGTTCGCTGCGCACAGCTCGGATTCCAATCTCCGGTTTGACCCTTTTTCAAGGCTGGAAATCCTTTCCGCGTAGCTCTCGACATCACCTGCCGCCCGAGCCAAAACGCCACCCGCAACAAGCAGGGCAACAAACAACAGCGAAACGCGTCTCACGCCCCACCTGTACACGACGCCCGCCCACGTCGCCACCCGAAACCGTCACTGGCCAGAACCTGCAGTTCCGCCAGTAGTCGGACGCGTCGACTTGCCCCCACCCGGGGCGGGCGACGCAGACCACGTCTCCTCACCGATCCTGCGCCATCATCACCAGCAACCCGTCTTGTAGTATCAGCGGGTATGCTTTTAAGAAGCTCAACCCAATGAGAAACTTCCCTTCAGAAACATTGTTAGCGACGATAACGTCCACTTCGGAGCCCGCTAGCCGAAGTTTGCCCCCTGTGTCAGGATAGATAGACATTCTTTCCCGCCACCCTCGAAGCGTCCGCGGCTCATCAGAGTTTTGAACAACCCCTATTAATCCCAAGTCCATCGGATCGCCACCCGAGATCCTATAACCAAGATCACGAAACCAACCCGAATCAATGATGGTATGATATCCTCCAGTCACGAATTTACAGCCAATCGCAATCATAAGCTCTGCGATTACCGGCAACGGCACGGTATTCATTACTTACGAGGTTTACCCTGGTTGCAACAGCGCAACCGTAGCCCAAGTGCAGGCGAATGGTCAGATAACGCTGTGAAACCGACTCGTCGTAGCCTCAGGTTCCGTGAGCTACGACATGAAGCTGAAATACAGGATGTACCGCTCCAGCAAGAGCGGGTACTATTACTGGCAAGACAACGACACCGGCAAGCAGAGAACATTGGGCACCTCAGACAACCAGGAAGCCCAACGCCTGCTCAACGCAAAGAACGAGTCCTGGAGTATGCCGGCGACGGCCATCAATCTCCAGATTGCCCGCGCCTACCTGAACGCTGCCGACCCCAAACTGGTCAGCCGGACGTGGCAGGAGGTGATGGAAGCCCTGGTCGCTCTCAAGCGCGGGACTAGCCTAGACATCGGGGGACACTTCCGCCGGGGCAGGTTCTTTACGAGAATAGGAAAATATCATCAGAAGCAGGCCTCCGGCTAAAGCAAACACGATCAGCGCGGCAACGGTGGCAAAATCAACCACGAAACCTGAAAATGTCCAGTTCGGAAGAATTTTAGCGAAGGGCGCCACCAGCGGTGCCGTGACCCCATAAAGCCAGGCAACGAACGGAGTGTCGGTATTAACTGTTAAAAACTTGAATATCAGTCTGAAAGTTAAAAGCAGTTCGATAATGCCCACCACAATATTAATCAAAGTCCTTAGAATTCTAATCATAAAAATATTTTAATGCTGTTTTGCTTAAGCTGTTTTTTTGGCTTGTTCTGTTGGTCTTGCCATTGGAGGTAACGTCCTAGCAATGTGTTGCTTCGTCAAGCAGTTCCTGAATTGTCCAAACAGAAAGGGGTCAAACCGGAGATTGGCATCCGGACTATACGTACCCAACAGGCGGCGCCGAGATGTGCTACCGCGGCGAATCTACGGTTTGACCCCTTTCATTTCTGCCGGGAAACGGGTCAGACCGGAGATTGGAACTGGTCCTGTGCGCGTCGTGGGGGACCTGGGGAAAAGCTGAAATCCTGAATGCGGTCCGAGGGAAAAGCAGAAATTGGGAAAGCAGAAAGCAGAAATTGAGGGGCAAACGCTGAAACGCTGAAATGCTGAAATCCTAACCTGGCTGAGCCAGAACTAAACCGCCTGAAAAGAAACCGCGGAATACGCGGAATATGCGGAAACCTGAGAAGCCGTAGTCCTTCTTCCGCGCATTCCGCGTATTCCGCGGTTAAGAAATTGAAGCCATTTAGTGCGCGATTTAGAAAGGACGAAACGAAGGCCGAAAACCGAATGAACAACAAAGGCGCGAAGCAGCGAAGACGCGGGAGAAAAGCCGTCCAAGTTCTCGGTCAGGGCCTTCTGCCGGCTGAGAAACGCGGGATGACCGCGGAGCGATTCGATTCAGGCTGTCTGGCAGGCTTTGAGACCGCGTTCGGCGGCTTGGCGGACCAACGCGGGAGGATTGTTCTTTAGCAGCCTTTGGTAAGTGGCTTTGGCTTCCTTCGCATGGCCGGCCGCCAACAACTTCTCGGCGCACGCCATCGAGGCATCGGCAAACACGACGGCCAGCGCGGGCCGGGGTTTGGCTGAACCCAGGGCCTTGGTCGCGTCTGCCGACGCGATGCGGCCGAGCGCGATGGCGGCGGCGCGAGCGACGGCCTCGTCGGAGTCCTGCAACAGCGGTCGCAGCAAGCTGACGCCCTGACCGCGGGTGCCGAGGGAGGAGATGACGCCGATCTTGAGCTGGCCGTTGAGCTTGCGGAGTTGGCGTTCGAGGGCCTGGCCGGCCTGAGGCTCGGGAATGCGCTCCAGGGCGTAGCGGGCCATGTGGGACAGTTCGGCGTTGGGCAGCAGTTGCTCCAGCGCCGGAACAGACGCGGCGGTGCCCAGCGTGCGCAATTGCCGGCAGACAAAGTCCTTGGCGTCGCGGGGTGCGTTGCTTTGCAGCACCGCCAGCAACTGGGACTCGAGTTCCTGGCGGGCGGCGGCGTCGTTGCGCGTCTTGACAACCGCTTCGTCAATGGGGTCGAGCACATGGCGGTCCATGCCCCAGTCGTAGGTTTTAAGAGCGTCAAAAGTCTGTTCTAACATAAGTATCGATCCTCTCTGGTTCGGTCGTTAGCGGGTCGGGTCAATGCGGGTTCATAATTGCCAGGGCTGGCGCCGGGCCCGGTCGGTGAACCGATTCGCTTCGGTGTCGCCCGGGAAGGTTTGTTTGGCCGCATCCCATTTGAGGGAGCGCTGCAGGCGATAAGCAATCGTGCCCAGATGGCAGAGGCTTATGGTATTGACGGCGAGTTCGATGTCGCGGAACGGCTTCTCGCGGGTCCGGACACAATGGAGGAAATCGCCGATGATGCCGCCTTTGCCTTTGTAGCCGGGGACCGGCTTGGGCGCGCGGGTAACGTTTTCGTTGCTGTCCACTTCCATATTAGCCTTGCCCGGCTTGCAGTGGGTGATCCGGATGCCGTTGGGGTAAACGAATTCGAGGTAAGCGCGCTGGTTTCCCTCCAGGGCATGATA
This sequence comes from Limisphaerales bacterium, assembly GCA_003152225.1. GTDB lineage: Bacteria > Verrucomicrobiota > Verrucomicrobiia > Limisphaerales > UBA8199 > PALSA-1440. The sequence continues at coordinate 18,074 of PLZQ01000169.1, forward strand.
AATGACCTCCTGCGGCTGCAATTCGCGGACGTCCACGGCGAACGTGGCGCCGCCGAAGTGGTGCGCGCCCCAGTCGGTAATCTCGCCGCCCGAGTAGTCCCAGTAGGAACGCCAGGAGTTTTCGACGGTGCTAAAGTTGCCGTCGCAGCGTTTGGCGTTGAAAGGCGCCCACGGCGCGGGGCCGAGCCACATCTCCCAGTCAAAACCTTCCGGCACCGGCTCCGGCGGAAGATTGCAGGCGTGGGAGAGATTGTTGGTTTGGACATTGATCGCCAACACCTGGCCGAGCTTGCCGCCCCAGCACATGTCAACCGTGCCGCGGTAATCCTCGAGCACGCGCTGGCTGCCACCGGAGACGACCCGGCCGTAGCGCCGCGCATGTTCCACCATGAGCGGACCTTCGCGAAGGGTGAGCGTCTCCGGTTTCTGGCAGAACACGTCTTTGCCGTGCCGGCAGGCCGCCGTCACGATGAGCGCGTGCCAATGGTCGGGCGTGGCGACGTGCACCGCATCGATATCGTCGCGGGCGAGCAGTTCGCGAAAATCATTGTAGGCGGCGCAGTCCTTGCTCTTGTAACGCTCGTCCACCTGGGCCTTTTTCCCATCGCGGACATTCTTGCGGACATCGCACACGGCGAGGTACTGCACATCCGCGCGGCCCAGGAAACCGCCAAAGTCCGAGCCTCCCTGGTTACCGAGGCCGATCCCGCCCACGCGGATGCGCTCGCTGGGCGCGACGGCGCCGTCCCGGCCCAGGGCGCTCGCCGGGATGAAATTGGGGAGAGCCAGGACGGTCGAGGCCAGTCCGGCCGCTTTAATGAATTCACGCCGGCTGGTTTTTAGCGGAGCGGGAAACAACTTTTTCTCATCCATAAGCACGATATTTCGATGGTTATTGCGCGTCTGGGGATGAATCCAATCACAAGACGGCCCCTGAAAGCAAAGAAATAATTAGTCTTGAAGCCCGGATTGAAGGAGGAATCGCTGGTGTCTCCTCGCGCTCCACGTCGAGTTCCGCCGCTGCCTCGACAGGTGATCGGGAAAGGGGATGCCGGCGCACAGAAGCGGTTATCCGCGAATTACGCTAATTGACGCGAGTTTTCGTCTGCCGGAGCCGCGGGAGGGGGAAACGCTGAAACGCTGAAATGCTGAAATGCTGAAATGGGGCGGGCAGAATGCAGAAAAAAACATCCAACATCCAATGGTCTGGAAAGGGCGGGAAACGGGGTTCGGGGCGCGGGAAAAGAATGGACACGGTGACTTGATGTTCCGCCAGGGCGGGCCGGCACTTCGGATCGAAGGCCTTGGGAAAAGCGGCATCGGAAGGGAACTCATCTCAGAGCAACCCCGCGCGGCAGGTGAAGCCTGATCGGGATGTGCCTGGCGTAAGCGGCGAAATCGGTATCGGTCGTGAAAATCTTCAGGCCGTGTCGGACCGCGACGGCGCAGATGAGGAGGCAGGACCTGGCCCCGGCTCCCGACGGAAGTCACGGTTCTATCTTCTGTTTCGCCAGGCTGCCCTCGATGTCGCTTAGCCTGGAGCCCGCCGTCTCTGCGAGCCCGCCGTGGTCGTGGGGCCGGTTCACATAATGAATGTTTTGGGTTGTGACGAAGGCATTGGGATTGTATCGCCGGATAATCTGAACCGCGCGGTTCTGATTCCTCCGGTTGACGACGATGTAAACGATTCCGACCTCGCCTTCCATGCCAGTGGCCTTGACGGTGGTCACCCCATAGCCGTCCGCTCGCAGAGCGTCGGCCAGCATCGTCGCGTCCATCCGGGTGATGACCCGGATCAATTCATGACCGATGGCCAGTTTCTCATCCAGCCACATGCCCACGTAATTGCCGGTTGCAAAACCGCCGGCGTAGGCCACGTAGCACGTCCAGTTGTTTAGGTGTTGCATGATCCGGGTTATCGCCACGATCCAGATCAGGATTTCAAAGAAGCCGATGATCGGCGCCAGGCGCTTAAGCCCCTTGGTCATGAAGATGATGCGCAAGGTGTCCAGCGTCATATCGCAGATGCGCAGGCAAAAGATCAGCAACGGCAGGGCCAGATAATCGAAGTAAGGAAAATGAGACAGGGGCATGGGAAAAAGGAAGAGAGGGCTAAAGCGGCCAGAGTGCTCAGTGCGGGGAATTCCCCACGGGCAACTGGCGTTGGCGGCTGGCTTTCGTCTTGGTCGCGTTTGTCATTTTTGTGGCGGGCAGCGTATCCCAAACGCCGGGCTCAAGCAACGACGACATGCTGCAAGCTGGAAGACCGAAACATCGAACATCCAACATCGAACCTTGAACCTTGAACCTTGAACCTTGAAAAGCCGGACAAGCCACCCTCAGGCCACCCTCAGGCCATCTGGTNNGAGGCTACCCCGAGGCTACCCCGAGACTACCCTGGGCGGCGAACGGGGAGAATGGGAGCGGAGGTTGGCGGCGGGCGAGGGGCCGGGGGGCCTTTTGGGGGCAATGCGGCTGGTCCTGCGATCAGTTGATCGGCTCGAAGTGGAACAACTGGGCGCCGTGGGCCGGCAGGTCCAGGTAGAGGCCTTGGTTCTGCAAGTCATCCCCGAAGCGTTTATAGCGTTCCTCGCCCAGCAGGTCGGTCATCGCCCAGTTGTGCGTTGCCAAGTGCTCAAGCCTGAGCGGTGCGTAACACTGGCTGCGATTAGGCGACAGATTTACGACTACCAGGTCGAACTCCGGCGCCTGCCTTTGCCAATGCACGATGACAAAGTTCTGCGCGGAAAGATTGCCCGACCAGGCGGGCCGCGGTTGGGACAGCACACCGCTCCCCTGCCCCACCGCCGTCCTCGGCAGTGTCATCAATAGTCGGTCATAAATGGCCGCCACTTCGGCCTGTNNNGCGAGGGTTTCGGCGGCCATCCCGAGCAAATGACGCTGAGCCCCCGCCGCATCGCGGGACACCAGGCCGTCGTATAGCGTCTTGTCGTAGGTGTAATCGAACCCGAGCGCTTGCAGCCGCGCCTCCAGCCCCCAATAGGCCTCCGCCAGAAAGAGGAACCCCGGGTGCGCTGCATTGACTGCGGCAATCGACGCGGTCCAGAACTCGGAGCTTGGGGACTGGGGACCGGGGACCGGGAAATGCTGCCAGGTCTTGGCGAACACATCGTTAAGCATCAGGATCGCCATGTCGCAGCGGACCCCGTCGCAACGTCCGGCGATTTCCCCAAGCAACTGTGCCATGGCGGCTCGCGCCTCAGCACGGCGATAATCGAGTTGGACCGTATCCGTCCAGGGCGGAAAGTACGGGTCCTTGCCGTGGGCCAGCCAGCGAAGTCCGGTGCCCGTTGACTGAGCGAAGGTTCCTGGGAGTTCATCCGCGCTCTGCACAAACAGACTCGGTCGCTCCCTGACCCACGCATGGTCCAAACCAACATGGTTTGGCACAAAATCCAACAACAGCCGCAGTCCATGGTCGCGAAGCCTCTGGCGGAACTTCGCCAGGCCGGCCTCGCCACCCAACGCGGGGGGAACCTGGTAATCGCCGATCGCGTAGGGCGACCCGGCGACATCGGCTTCCTGCCAACCCGGCAGGACCTTGTCGTAAGAGCTGCGCAGTTCGGGAGGCTTCAGCGCCTCAGCGCGCGCGCGCGGTCCCGTCGTCCAAACACCCATCAGCCAGATGTGCGTGAAGCCGAGCTTCTGCCATCCGGCGAGTTCGGAATCGGGAACATTGGCCAGAGTGACCGGGGCTCCGCGTTTTTCGGAAAGCCCGCGGAGCCAGCATCGTGTGTTGATTTCGTAAAGGAGCGGGTGGGGCATGGGAAAGGATTGAAACGTGATGCGTGATGCGTGATGCGTGACGCGTGATGCGTGATACGGCGCAGGAACGGTTCAGGTGTTCAATACTTTCAACGCTTTCGTTGGGTTGGAGACGCGCATGATCATGAGGCCCTTCTTCGCATTCGGCGGGGTGGCGCTGTAACAGTACTCGATATTGATTCTCGCCCGGGCAAGCGTGCGGGCGATGCGCGCCAATTCACCCGGTTTATTGCTGCCTTCGACCATTAACACATCATCCTCGACCACCAGCGTACTGTGCTCCTCGAAGAGCTGCATCGCACGCCGGTAATCGCTCACGACCATGCGAATGACACTATGATCCACTGTATCGCTCGTGGTGATCGCGTAGATGTTGATGCCGGCCTCAACGAAGGCGTCCGCCATGCGTGCCAGCGTGCCGGGCCGGTTGTCCAGGAAGATTGCCAGTTGTTTTGTAATTTGCATAAGTCAGTTATTCGCTGAAACTCGAGGACTGAAAAACCGTTCCACTGCCCCACCATACTCGATTCCGCCTATGGCCGCCACTCGGAAAATGGAAGCAGGTTGGGGCTGCGGAGTGATGGAGTGATGGAGTGATGG
>PLZQ01000223.1:0-196 GCA_003152225.1 Limisphaerales bacterium
GACGGCTAGCCCGCCGCCAACCTGGCGAAAACCTTTCACTGCTCTGAATCAGCGTCTGGCAGTTGTGGCCGACCAGATACTGATTAGTCTTACTCCCGGCTTCCGTCGCCGATATGAGACCTTTTTAGCAGGATCACTCCCGGACCGCAACACGAATATCTAGCAATTTGCAATTGATCTCTGGTGGCGGAGGACT
>PLZQ01000223.1:240-5102 GCA_003152225.1 Limisphaerales bacterium
CCAGGGTATGTCCAGGGTGGTACCAGGGTACTGCCGGGGTGGCAAGGGGGTGCGAGCGGCCTTTCTCAGTATTGCGAATGCTTATGCTACATCAGCACGACTTTGGAGAAGCAGCGGGGGGCGGCGACCAGAACCCACCTGCGGGTCCGATATGCCTCGCCGCCCAAGCGAGTTCGCGCACACACAGGCTGCGCGCTTGAGGGCCTGCCAGCGACAATGGCACGACCTGTGGGCTGCAGGGGCGTGAGAGAAGATGTCGGGGGCGCTCAAGTCAGCCGGCGCCGGCGCCAAGGGCCGCGCTTTCAACAAAACAAGAAAGCCCGTCTCACACTCGAGACGGGCTTGCTTCACTGCGTAAGGGAAGGGTTTACGGGGCCGCGTAGTTACGTCCGCCCGGCGGGACTTCACCCGAAGTGCTGGAGGTAACATTGGTTGGCGTGCCACTTAGCGGGACGTAGGGGGGCCCCACTGACGGCCCGCGAAACATGGGTGTTGCCGTAGGAGTCTTGGCAACAACCGGCTGGCCGGACGCTGTCAAATCGTTGGCAGCGGTAGGTTGGCTCTGGGAAATGATGGCCGCCTGGGAGAGCGTGTCGGTCACGGAGGGCACGTTGCCGCCATAGCCCGCGAGGGCCTTGGCGATGGCCGGCTTGAGGTCCGGCATGGCGGTACCAACGGCGTTCACGATCTCTTTGCTTGCGCCGGGCACGGCCTGGGACACGGCCACCGCGATGTCGCGGTAGGCGTTGGGGACGGCGCGGCAAACCGCCAGCACGATGGGGCCGGCTTTGCTCGGAGCCGCGGCGGCGGCGGCCTTGGCGATCGCGCTAGCCTGCTTGGGCTGCTCGGCGGCAGCCGTCCCGGCGGCCAGTGCCGCCATATCGGGCACGGCCTTGGCAATGGCGCCGACGATGGCGGGGGCCGCGGCGGGGTTGAGCCCCACGGCACTCCTGACCACGTTGATCGTCGCGTTTGGCCGGCTACGGGTCTTGGTCTGCAAGATCAGGTCCGCCGCCTTGGCGGGCAGTTCCGCGGCAGGAACCGCGGACAACGTTTCGTTAAAGGGATTGGCTTTCGGCGCATCCTTCCCGAAGGAATTGCAGGAGAGCACAAAAACCACACTGAGCACAACACTAGTGACACGCTTCATAACTTTAGCACGGAACCCAACCAATTTACGGTCTGCGACCGTTTGATAAAGTGCATTTTTATCAGACCGACCCAGCCTCGTCAATAGGAATCTTAGGGAAAAAACGGCGGCCTGGAGCCGGCATCCACTCAGAATTAGCTCAGAATTAGCTTGCCAGGCCTCGCCATTCTCCAATAAGGTCCCTGACTATCATGAATTACGGCTCGGCGCGCGTGGTGCCCGGCTTTCTGAGGGTTTCGCTATTTCACATGGCAATCGAGTTGCTGTATACATCTAGGTTTCGCGGGCGGTATGCCGGGGTTCCTCCAGGGCGATGACAGTGGCGCCGCACCAAGACTAACTAACATGAATCGAACGATATCCGTGCCGGATCGGGCCGGCCACAGAGAGGGTGCTCGGGCAGCGGGCGCCGCGGTATGAGCTTCTGGCCAATCGTGAGTTGTGGCTTGGTGGGGATGGGGATTGTGTTTCTGTTGATCCGCCTGCTCCTGAAGGCTTCGGCGGCGACGCACTTGTTCCAACGGGGGGGTGATCTGCATCACACCCACCAGCAGCCTGTGCCGCGGGTGGGGGGGCTGGCGTTGGCGGCGGCGTTTATCGGGGTCGAGGTGTTTATCGCCGCCATCTGGCCGGAGCATCGGGCAGGGACTCCCGATAGGCCGGTGGTCCTGGTGAGTTCCCTGGCCATGTTTGCGCTCGGGTTTTGGGACGACTTCAAGCCGCTGGGCGCCAAGAAGAAGCTGGCTGGCCAGATTATCATCTCGGTGATTGTCTGCGCATTCGGGATAGGAATTCAGTGCTTTAAGATTCCGTTTACCTCAACCATCATTCAACTTGGCGGCTGGGGATCTGTGCTGACCGTCTTGTGGCTGGTAGGGATGACCAACCTGATCAATCTGATCGACGGTGTGGACGGCCTGGCTGGGGGAATCTGCCTGATGCTGATGGTTTTGCTGGCTTATGTAGGTCACCAAAGCGGCACGATGGAACTCTTGGTGGCGGGGATGGCTGGAGCCCTGCTGAGCTTCCTGTGGTTCAACTTTCCGCCCGCGCGCATCTACCTGGGTGATGGCGGGGCTTACTTTCTGGGCTTCCAGGTCGGGTTGTTCGCGATTCTCAGCTCGCATAAGGGCACGGTTTTCGCGGCGCTGATTGCGCCCTTGTTCGTGCTGGCGCTGCCGATTCTGGATACCGCCCTGGCCATCCTTCGGCGCGGCTTGCGCGGCCTGCCGATTTTTCGACCGGACCGCAAGCATCTCCACCATCATCTGCTCGGGATGGGGCTGTCGCGGCGGAGAGTGGTCTTATACTTCTATGCGGTCACCTTGATTTTTCTGGTGATGGGCTTTGCCGCGTTCTGGTCGCGCGGCCAATTGATTCCCGTGTTGCTGGGCGTGTCGACGCTCATCCTGCTGGTTTGCGCCGGCAGATTGCATTTTAGCCGGGAATGGTTCGCCGTGGGCAGGATAGTGGGCAATTCACTCGAGATGCGGCAGGAGATACATTACGCCCTGACTCTGATGCGGTGGCTGGAGTTGGAAGGCGGTCGGCATAATACCGCAGAAGAGCTTTGGTCGGATTTGGTCTTTGCCGCCCAACGGCTCGGTTTTGTCTCGGCCAAGATGACTTTGGCCGATGGGGAGAGGATCTGGGAGCAGACCAACGGCGGCCAGCCCACCCACTCAGTCGTTGAGGTGCTTCATGCCGGGCGTTTGGGCACCCTTGAACTGAAAGCCGCTCACTGCCCGCTCGGCGCCGATCCCGCGCAGCCGAGGCAGGAGTGCGACAGGTTGTTTTGCCCATGCGTTTCGGACGCCAAGGTGTTTGAAATTGTCAGCGAGTTGCTGGCGGAAGGGTGGGTTAAGGGACTTAGCAAGTCGAACCATGCGGAGGGGACTCCGCTCCGATTCGATACCAAACTCGCCGGGCTCCAGCGCAGGCTGCAGTGCAATTATTCGGGTTTGGCAGCTCGCGCATCAAGTCTCAAGGCGAGCCCCGAACCTGCTCCCTACCCGTTGGAGACAGTTCGATAGACTCACGCCTCACCGGCGGGCCTATTGTCTCCGGGCACTGTCTAACCTAGTGCATTTGATCGGAGTACCCCTGTGCCGAGATCCATTCAGTTAGTGTTTCCCTCAGGCCCTCCGGAGGGGGTAGGCAGCCATAAGTTATATTGAGGCGTCAGGGGGCGCAAAATATGGTGAGGTTTTGCCAAAGCTGGTGAAGTGCCAGGGGGCGTGTCACGGCACATTGCAGTGTCGCTGGATGAGGCTGGTCAATTCTGGCGGGGGTTCAACGGCGGAAAACAGACACTTTCCGCGAGGGCACCGATGTCTTTGACGATTTAACGCTTTAGCAAAATGAACAAAACCTACACAACAATTGACGGCAATGAAGCGGTAGCCTACGTGGCTTACCGTTGCAACGAAGTGATGGGGATCTATCCCATCACCCCTTCTTCGAACATGGGCGAGTGGTGCGACCAGTGGGCGTCCGAAGGGGTCAAGAACCTCTGGGGCACCATCCCCTCGGTGGTGGAGATGCAGAGCGAAGGCGGAGCCGCCGGCGCCGTGCACGGGGCGCTCCAAACCGGCGCGCTGACCTGCACGTTCACCGCGTCGCAGGGCTTGTTGCTCAAGGTGCCCAATATGTTGAAGATCGCCGGCGAGCTGACGCCCACCGTGTTCCACATCACGGCGCGCACGCTGGCGACCCATGCGCTGTCGATCTTCGGCGACCATAGCGATGTCATGCTGGCCCGCACGACGGGGTTTGCCATGCTCAGTTCGGCGAGCGTGCAGGAGGCGATGGATTTCGCCCTGATCGCGCAGGCGGCGACGCTGGAGAGCCGGATTCCCTTCCTGCACTTCTTCGACGGGTTCCGCACGTCGCACGAGGTGTCGAAGATCGAGCTGGTCACCGAGGACATTATACGCAAGATGATTAACGACGATTTCGTGATCGCGCACCGCCAACGGGCGTTGAATCCCGACCACCCGGTGCTGCGCGGGACGGCGCAGAACCCGGATGTGTTCTTCCAGGCGCGCGAGGCGTGCAATCCGTTCTACGCCAAGTGCGCCGACATTACCGTCAAGGCGATGGACCAGTTTGCCGGCCTGACCGGCCGCCAATACAAGCCGTTCCAATACGTCGGCGACCCGAACGCGGAACGCGTGGTGATCCTCATGGGCTCGGGCTGCGAGACGGCGGATGAGACGGCGGATTACCTCAACGAGCGCGGCGGGAAGGTCGGCGTGCTCAAGGTGCGTCTTTACCGGCCATTCTGCGTGAAGCGCTTCATGGAGGCGCTGCCGGCGAGCGTCAAAGCGATCGCGGTACTCGACCGGACCAAGGAATCCGGCTCTTTGGGCGAACCGCTCTACCTGGATGTCATGGCCGCCCTCAACGAGGGCCTGACCGCGGGCTGGGGCAAACTCAAGTCCATGCCGAAGCTGCTCGGTGGCCGCTACGGCCTGGCCTCGAAGGATTTCACGCCGGCGATGGTCAAGGCCGTGTTCGACAACCTCCAAGCCGCCACTCCGAAGAACCACTTCACTGTGGGCATCGAGGATGACGTCACCCACAACAGCCTCGCTTGCGATGCGGAGTTTTCCACCGAGTCGGACAAGGTCGTCCGCGCGCTGTTCTACGGGCTGGGCTCGGACGGCACGGTCGGCGCCAATAAGAACTCGATCAAGATCATCGGCGAAGA
>PLZQ01000315.1 GCA_003152225.1 Limisphaerales bacterium
TGGGACGGAGGACGGACGCGCCCTAATCTATGGGGGGTGCGGTTCCCGCTTGCGTCGTCGAAACCCTCACCCGCTTTTAATCACACCCAATCTATGGGTCAAATGCATTACCCGGCGCGCTTACCCGCTGGGCGTGCGCAATTGGCCGAGTTTGACGCCTTCGCGGCGGGCCAGTGTCGCTTCGACCCGGGGCACAAACATCTGCGTCTCGGCGGGCAGGTGGGTGGCAATGGCGTCGAAGGTCCGTGCTTTGTGCCGCTGCAGCAGGTTCTGGACTGTGCCTTCACCGGCATTGTAAGCCGCCAGGGCCAGGCGCCAGTCTTTGAAGTGGCCATGCAGATACTCCAGGTATTTAGCAGCCGCCCGGGCGCTGTCATCGGGCCGCAGGCGGTGGTCTAAGGGCCAGGTCCGCAGTCCATACCGTTTGGCAGTGGCGGGCATAAGTTGGAACAGGCCCACGGCCCCAACAGGACTGCGCGCGCGCGGATCAAACGAAGATTCCACCTCCGCGATCCAGACGAGTTCAGGCGGGACCTTTTGTCCGGTGAAAATCGGCTTCAGGCGGGACACATAGGGCTTGGCCGCCTCAGGCCAGGGCCGGTCGGCGAGCTGTTTATCCCACAACGCCCGCTCCGCCTTCGGCGCCGGGTTGGGAATCGGCTTCGGCGGCAGGCCCGGCTCGGTTTTCGGCGGCGGCGTGGTGCGCCGGAACTGGTCGGCCACGTCGAGATAGTCCAGTTGCGCCTTGAGCCAGGCGGCATACGGCTGCGTCTCCTCGTACCCTTCGAGCAGCGGCAGAATGGCCTTGGCGGTGTCGTTCAAGGACGCAAGGTCGAGGACGTATTCGCCGTCAAACTGCTTCTGCAGGTCGCTGAAGAACTGCTTCACCTTGGCCCGATCCACCTCCTGCAACGCGCGCAATGTTTCCTCGTCCAGGTTCTCCTTCGCCCATTGGTCGGCGGACTGGATAACCTCGTCGATGCTCATCGTGTCGTCCTGAGCGGAGGACAGAACCGCCCCCAACAGCAAGGTTGCAACGATGCAGCGTCTCTTCACCGCTATGAGAATAGCAGGGTTCCACGCGAGACACAACGCGACTCTATGAAACGCAAATCCTTTGACAGGGCACAGGGTTTGGGCCACTTTCGCGCGACTTGCACGGATTTGCCCCAATTGCGGACAAGGTGTAAGTGTCATTTGATTATATGGGCAAGGCACTAATAATTGCCGAAAAGCCGTCGGTCGCGGGCGACATCGCCAAGGCGCTGGGCGGGTTCAGGAAGCTCGAAGACTACTACGAGAGCGATCAATATCTGCTTTCGTCGGCGGTCGGGCACCTGCTGGAATTGTGCGTGTCGGACGAGTTCGAGGTCAAACGCGGGAAGTGGTCATTTGCCAATTTGCCGGTGATTCCGCCGCATTTCGATCTGCGGCCAATCGAAAAGAGCGAAGGGCGGCTCAAAGTGCTGCTCAAACTGATTAAGCGCCCGGACGTGGATGCGTTGATCAACGCTTGCGACGCTGGCCGTGAAGGGGAGCTGATTTTCCGCTACCTTCTGCAATACGCGAAAGCCAAGCAGCCCATCAAACGCCTTTGGCTGCAGTCCATGACGCCCGCGGCCATTCGGGAGGGGTTCGCGCAACTGCGGTCTGACGTTTCCATGCTCCCGCTGGCGGATGCGGCAGTATGCCGTTCCGAATCGGATTGGCTGGTCGGCATCAACGGCACCCGGGCGATGACGGCGTTCAACTCGAAGACGGGCGGGTTTCACCTCACGACCGTGGGCCGCGTGCAGACGCCCACGTTGGCGATCCTCGTCGAGCGTGAGGACCGCATCAAGAATTTCGTCTCGAAGGATTACTGGGAAATCCACGGCACGTTTCTGGCTAAGGCGGGCGAATACCCCGGGCGGTGGTTCGACGAGAAGTTCGCCAAAAAGGACGGCGAAGGCGACTTGAAGCCGGAGCGGGTCTGGGATGCGAAACTGGCCGAAGCGATCCGCGCCAAGTGCCTGGGCAAGCTTGGCATCGTCACCGAAGAAAGCAAACCGACGACGCAACTGTCGGGGTTGCTGTACGATCTGACGAGCTTGCAGCGGGAGGCGAATGGGCGGTTCGGGTTTTCCGCCAAGACCACGCTCTCGCTGGCGCAGGCACTCTACGAAAAACACAAGGTGCTCACGTATCCACGAACCGACTCGCGCGCGCTGCCAGAGGATTACATCGGCACGGTTAAGACGACGCTCGGGATGCTGCAGGGGACCAACTACGGCACGTTTGCCGGCCAGATTCTGAAGAACGAGTGGGTCAGGCCGAACAAACGCATCTTTAACAATGCCAAGGTCTCGGACCATTTCGCCATCATCCCGACCTCGCTTGCGCCCAAGCATCTGGGCGAACTCGAAGCCAAGCTATACGACATGGTGGCCAAGCGGTTCCTGGCGGTGTTCTATCCGGCGGCGGAGTTTCTGGTGACCACACGCATTACGCGGGTGGAGGGGGAGCCGTTCAAGACCGAAGGCAAGGTCATGACTAACGCCGGCTGGATGGCGGTCTATGGCAAGGAGGCCCAGACGGACGATACGCCGACGCTGGCCCCAGTGCAGCCGAACGAGACGGTGCAGACGACCAACGTGGAGGTCATTGCCGCGCAGACCAAACCGCCGGCCCGCTTCACGGAAGCGACGCTGCTGAGTGCGATGGAAGGGGCGGGCAAACTGGTCGAGGACGAGGAATTGCGCGAGGCGATGCGCGAAAAGGGACTGGGCACGCCCGCGACGCGCGCGTCTATCATCGAGGGGCTGATCTATGAGAAATACGTGCTGCGGCAAGGACGCGAATTGCAACCGACCGCCAAGGCCTTTTCGCTGATCACGCTGCTGCGCGGGCTGGGAATCCCCGAGCTGTCCTCGCCGGAACTCACCGGCGACTGGGAGTTTAAGCTGCTCAAGATGGCGCGCGGCCAGATGAAGCGGCCTGATTTCATGAAGGAAATCGCCGACGTCACCCGTGAGATCGTTGCCAAGGCCAAGCGCCATGAGAGCGACACGGTGCCCGGTGATTTCGGGACGCTGAAGGTCCCCTGCCCGAAATGCGGCGGCGAGATTCACGAGAATTACAAGAAGTTCCAGTGCCAGAAGTGCGATTTCAGCTTGTGGAAGATCGTAGCCGGCCGCCAGCTTGAGATTCCCGAGGTGGAGCAACTGATTGCCAAGGGGCAGGTAGGGCCGCTCCAAGGGTTTCGCAGCAAGCTCGGCCGGCCCTTCGCGGCGGTCATCAAGCTCACGCCGGAACTGAAACCCGAGTTTGATTTCGGCCAGGACCGCACCGACGCGAATGGCGCCGTGGCGGAGGTCGATTTCACCGGGCAGGAGCCGCTCGGGAAGTGCCCGAAGTGCGGCCAGCGCGTGTTTGACATGCCGATGGCCTACGCTTGTGAGAAGTCAGTTGGGGCCAACCGCACGTGTGATTTCCGGTCGGGCAAGATCATCCTGCAACGAGCCATCGAGCGCGAGCAGATGCAGAAGCTGCTTGCGACCGGCAAGACGGATCTGTTGGAGAAGTTCATCTCCAAGAAGGGGCGGCCGTTCAAGGCGTTCCTGGTGGTCAAAGACGGGCGCGTCGGGTTTGGGTTTGAGCCGCGCGAAGCGAAGCCCCGGAAGGCCAGCGCCAAAGCGGGCCCAGGCGCGGCGCCGGAGCCGAAGATCGATTTCACGGCACAGCAGCCGCTGGGCGAATGCCCTAAGTGCGGGAAGCGGGTGTTCGAGGGAGGCGCGGCCTACGTTTGCGAGAACTCACAGGCAGAGAAGAAGCCGTGCAAGTTCAAGATCAACAAAGTGATCCTGCAGCAGGCCATCGACCGGGAACAGGCGGCGCGGCTGTTGTCGAAGAGCAAAACGGACTTGTTACACAAGTTCATTTCCGGCAAGACCGGCCGATCGTTCGCCGCTTACCTGGTGATGGACGACACAGGCAAGGTTGGTTTCGAGTTCCCACCGCGCGAGGCTGAGACGACGAAGAGTACGGCGACCTGATGTCCGGAGATACTCAGCCACCGGTCAACGACGAGTGGATTAAGAACTTCCTGCAGCACCTCGCTACGGATCGGGGAGCCTCGGTTTACACACAGCGCAACTATCGGCAGGCGCTGCTGGAGTTTCATCGCTGGCATCAGCGGGAGCGGAGGCAGCCACCGGCGTGGGAAACGCTCCAACGGGATGATTTCCGCGCTTACCTTCGGTTCCTGGGACGACACAATCTCAGCCGGGCGGCCATCCAGCTCCGCTTCTCGGCCTTGCGCACGTTTTACCGATTCCTGGTTCGGCACGGGGCCGTCGAAACTTCGCCGATCAAGAACCTCGCGTTGCCCAAGCTCGGAAGCCGGCTGCCCAAATTCCTGACCGCGCAACAAATGGCCGACTTGTTGGCCGCCCCGCTCAAACTTTTGCCGGCGGAAGGAAGAGCGGATTCCGGCCGGGCGGCGGCCTTAGCCTGCCGTCGTGATGTGGCCATCCTGGAAACCATTTATTCCTGCGGCTTGCGCATCAGCGAGCTGTGCGGGTTGGTGGCCCAGGATATAGACTGGAACGAACGCCTCGTGCGCGTGCGCGGCAAGGGCAAGAAGGAACGCCTGGTTCCCATCGGCAAGTGCGCGTTGGAGGCGATTAAGAACTACTGGAGTTTGAGACCCGTGGCACCAACTGGGGAGTCACCCGCCTTCCTCGCAGGCGCAAAGAAGCTGACCCCTGTCTCGCCAAGGAACCTGCAATTGCGCCTGAAGAACTACCTCGCGGTTGCCGGGCTGGACCCGCACCTGACGCCGCACAAGCTGCGGCACAGCTATGCGACCCATCTCCTCGACGGGGGAGCGGACTTGCGCAGCGTGCAGGAGTTGCTCGGTCACGCACACTTGGTCACCACCCAAGTCTATACCCACTTGACCACCGAACGCCTCAAACGGGCCTACGACGCCGCGCATCCCAGGGCTTAACCCACGCAGCTAAAGCCCTCGTCGGTCAAGTCGGACTGACCGAGGCTCGCGTTCTATTCCGCCGCGATCTTGATCGTATGCGTCACCGGCACGAAGGCGGCCCGGATGGCGGCGGCCAGCGGCGCACGCTCCTTTTCGGTCCGGTCGGCAACCCCTTCCATGTCGGTCTTGGCCTCCGGGCTGCGGAAAGCTTGCTTGATCTGCTTGGTTTCGTAGGCCTGCTTGGCGGCGACAGCGGCATCCACCTTGGCGAAAGCCGCACAGAAAGGATTGCAGGGGAATTCGGCAGCCAGGTTAATCCCGCGCTTGAGCTGTTCGGCAGCAAACGTCTTGCTCTCGCTGCCCCAGGTGACTTTGTAGCGCCCCCCAGCTTTGACATGGGTGGCCTTGAGCGTCAGCCGATTGAGATCCTCGTTGAAAGGCACGAGCGCCATGCCCGACCGGATACTGTTGTCCTTGGCCGGGTTATCGTTTTCGCAGACCGGGAAGGACGCTGCGCTTTGGCCCTCGGGAGCGCACGCGCAGAAGGGATACCGCGCGCTCGTGATCTTGAACTCGCCGTCCTGCGCGGAGACTAGAGTGTGGCCTGCGGAAACCGTCATTTTGCCCTTCTTCACATCGACGCTGAACCTGCCGATATCGCCGTTTAGACCCATGGCTTTCAAGAATGCGTAAGCCATAATGGTGTGTCCGGCCCAGCCGGGGTGTACTCCGTCCTTGCCGGCAATGGCATACTGCGGATCAAACTCCTTCTGCGCGGCCACGCCGGCGCTCAACATGGGCCAGAAGACATCGGCAAACCTGACGTTTTCCTTCTTGGCGATGTCGATGTCGATGTCTCGCAGCCGCGCTAGGTTCAAATTCAGGTCCATCAGCGTGTCATTCGTGTGCTTCGTCCAGCCCGGAACCTTCCCGACGCAGCCGGGCGAGCCTTGGATGACGCGCACGCCGTTGGCTTTGAATGCTTCAATGATGGCGGTGGAGCTCTGGCGATAGGTCTGTCCGATCTGATCTTCGTAGGCACGATACTCATGGTCGTTCATGCCGTAACAGGTGGTAGCGATGGTCGGCTTGAAGTGAAGGCAATCGTTGGTCATGCGCGCCAGGAATCCCGGGGCCCGCTCGCCGCTCCAGCCGTACTGCCGCACCGTCACGTCCAGCTTCGGCTCGCAGACGGTCAGGTAATCCTCCATCAGGCGCGAGTACATCTTCTGTTCGGTGATGGAGTCGCCGCAAATCGCGAGGCGGTCGCCTTGCTTCAAGAGCAGCCCGTGCGTTGCGGGAGCTTTGAGGAGCTTGAACTCCTCCAAACGGATATTGCTCGGCTGTTGCGCGAACGTCTGGGTCAGGCCCAGGGTGCAGACAAAGATTCCAAGGAGCAGAATAGTTTTTGAACGCATAATCTTGATGCGGCGCATTCTTTGACTTCCGCCGCCCCGCGTCAAGATCTGCGTCTGAGAGGCGCAAGTCAGCCAAGCTCAGCGGACCTGTGGAATCTGCCAGAATCCACGCGAAGCGAAGGTGTGGGTCTGCCCACCTTCCTTGGTAACAATCAACGCCGCCGTGTGCGGCCAGGATTCGATCAGGGCCAGGCCGCGTTGGACGCCGAGCAGGCTTACGGTAGTGTCCAGGCAGTCGGTGGTGGTGGCGTCGGGCCCAATGACGGTCGCTTGGATGCGTTCAGTCATGCCGAGGCCGGTTGCGGGGTTCACGATATGCGAATAATGGACGCCGTTGATCTCGATGAATTGCTCCGTGTCGCCGGAGGTGGAGATGCCAGCGTTATGGAGGAAGAGAGTGCGCGAGGGGGCGTTGGTGGCGCCATCAAAGGCGGCGACGCCGACTTTCCAGCCGCGCTGGCCGGGAGGCGGATTCCCGATCGCGATGTCGCCGCTCGCCGCGACGAGGGCGCGGTCAATTCCCCTGCCCTTCAGCAGCCGTAATACCTGGTCGGCGGCATAGCCCTTGCCGATACTGCCCACGTCCAGCCGCATGTTCGGCACCAGCAAGGTCACGGTGCGGGCGCGCGGGTTGAGCCGCAGGTTCTGCCAGCCGACCGCGGACCGAGCGGCGGCGATCTCGGCGGGAGTAGGAAGGACCTTGCGCTTTCGCGCGAAGCGCCATAACCGGATGTAGGGCCCGACGGTCACGTCGAATGCGCCGTCCGAGAGCTTGGAGATCTGGCGTGCGCGCTGGAGGACATCGAAGAGTTCTACGCTGACGGGCATCGGGGTTCCGAAAGGCTGATCGCAGAGCCGCATGAGTTCGCTGTCGGCCTGGTAGTCGCTCAAGATGTCTTCGAGCGCATCGATGCGCTGGAAAGCGGCGGCCGCGCCTTCTTTGGCCACCGCTGGGTCCGGGGCGTAAAGGGTGATAGTCATCAAGGTCCCCATCGCCGGGTGGGTGAAGGCAAAGCGCTGGAGCGGTTTTTCGGTTTGCGTGGACCGACAGGCGGTGAGAAGCAGAAGCGGAGCGAGCAGGGAGAATAAGCGAAGGCGGAAGGCCGAAGACGGGAGGAAGGTCAGAGGCCCAGAACGCAAAGCTGGCGGTTGGTCAAACATCAATGTGAAAAAGAAAGGCCGGCCAACCTGGCCGGCCACGATTCTATGCCATGCCGCGCAACCCTTACGCCTTGGCGAGCGGGAGCACCGCGGGGTCTTTAAAGATATCGTGCATGCTGGGCATGGGTGGTTGCAGGGTCCGGAAGGCGCCCCATTCCATTTTGGCGCAGTCCTTGTAGAGAAGGTCCGGGCCATACGTAAATTTCGAGTTCAGGACCTGGTCCCATTCCACGCCGGCGCCGCTATACGCGGCTTCACGGCCCATGATGGCTGTGAGGGTGCTCTCGGCAACCTGCCTCCCCTCGTTCAAGGGTGTGTCCTTCTGGATGGCATTGATCAGATCGACGTGCTCCTGCACGTAGGGCCCGACTTCCTTGCCTTTGTAGCGCCAAGCCGCGCCGCCCTTGGGCTGGATGAGCCCGCTGGGGTTAGAGGTGCCTTTGGTGCCCTGGACACCTTCGCTGACGGAGGCCCATTCGCGTTTGATCTGGCCGCAGTAGCTGTACATTCGGGCGCCGTTGGGATATTCGTATTCCACGGCGAAGTTGTCCCAGATTTCGCCCGATTTGCCTTCGAGTTGCTGCCGGGCGCCCATGCCCCAGCATTTAGTCGGGTGATCGCCGACGATCCAGTTGCAGACGTCCAAATTGTGGACGTGCTGTTCGCAAATATGATCGCCGCAGAGCCAAATGTAATGGTACCAATTGCGAATCTGCCGTTCGAGTTCGGTGCTGCCCTGGTCGCCGCGATGCCAGATCGGGCCGCCGTTGACCCAATAGGCGCGCAGGGTGACGATGTCGCCGATCGCACCTTCCTTGAGGCGTTTGATGGTCTCGATGTAACCGGCCTGGTGACGGCGCTGGGTACCGGCAGCGACCTTGAGGTTCTTCTCCTTGGCCGCATCTGCCGCCGCGTAAACCACCTGAATACCGGGTCCGTCCACGGCCACAGGCTTTTCCATGAACACATTCTTGCCGGCCTCGACCGCGGCCTTGAAATGCGATGCGCGGAAGCCGGGCGGGGTCGCGAGAATGGCGTAATTGACGCCGGGGACCGCCAGCGCTTTCTGGTAGGCATCGAAGCCGCTGAAGCACTTGTCCTCGGACACCTCGAAGGTCTGCCCAGCCCTCTTAGCCGCGTCCGGGAATATGTCGGCGACGGCGACGATCTTGCCTTCGACGCCGGCAATCTTAAGCGCCTCGGTGAAGTCACGGCCTGCGCCGCTGCCACGTCCGCCAACGCCGATGATAACAGCGTTAAGCGGTGTTTTAGACTGGGCGCGGAGCATAGCGGGAGCGGCGACGACGGCCGCGGCTGCGGCCAGCGTGGAATTCCTGAGGAATTGGCGGCGGGACAGGGATTGCTGATTTGTGTCTGCTTGCATTAGGCCTTTCAAGTTTTGTTTCTGCTTTATGGTGCGCTCGAAACGTTGTGCATCAATTAATGACGTCACAGGGTCATTGGTCATTCAGCCAACAACGAAGTGAGCTTAGAGTCGCGGTGCCGGAAGACGCAAGCTCGATTTGCAGGCGGACTCAATCGCGCTCGACTCCGCTGCTCCAATACTTCTGCATTTGCTCGGGCGGCGGGACCTTCAGCGGGCGGACGACTCTGAAGCCGACAAACTGGGCGTCCGAGAAGTACCAGATGCTCTTGGGCAATTGGGGATCCTGCATCTTCCAGGANNCCGCGCACCGCGTGCGGGTAGGGCTTGGTCGCTTTGTTCCAGGGGTCGATGGTGGCGCCGTTGCTGGCGCACTGCTTGTAGAAGTCAGGGTCGTATTGGTCGAGCACCCATTCGACGACGTTGCCGCAGATATCGTAAAGGCCCCAGGGATTGGGCTTCTTCTTGCCGACCTTCTGGTACTTGAAGTCGCTGTTCTGCTCGAACCAGGCGTAGTCGCCCAGCTTAGCCTTGTCGTCGCCAAAGAAATAAGTAGTGGTGGTGCCGGCGCGGGCGGCGTATTCCCATTCGGCCTCGGTCGGCAGGCGATAAAACTGGCCGGTCTTGGCGCTGAGCCACTGGCAATACTTGTTCGCCGCNNTCAGCCAACTTGTCGCCGGCGGCGTCGGTCGGGATGGCGGCGCGCGTGCGCTTTTCCTCATCAGGATACATGAACAATTCGTATTCGTTCCAGGTCACCTCGCACTGGCCCATCCAGAAGGGGGAGATTTTGACTTTGTGCTGCGGGCCCTCGTCGGGCTTGCGCGCCGGCTCCGTGTCCGGGCTGCCCATCAGAAACTCGCCGCCGCGGATGGGCACCATGGCGAAGGTGACGCGCGTGCCGGGGATGGTGTTGGTGTAGGGCTTCATCTCGCTGTCGCTGGCCACGGCCGGGCTGGCCGTAATCCGCTTGTGGATGTCAGGGATGGTGATGTTGTCATTGTCCGCCAGCGAGGCCAGGCTGCCGAACGTGCCGGCAACATAGCCCGTCCCTTCCGCTTTGTAGAGCTGGTAACGAGTGGAGAATTTGCCGCTGGCGGGCTGCGAAAGGACGATGAACCCGCCTGGCAAACTCATCGCGTAAGTAAATAGATCGTTGGTCGCCGCCAGACCCTGTACCAGGGTGGGCGCTTTCACGCCGTCGAAATTATACACGCCGGCCTTTTCGCCCTCGCCGAATATGACGAAGAGCTGCTTCGCGCCGGCCTCGCCCAGCGTGATGACGCGCCGCACCGGCTGGCCCAGATCGAAGCTCGCGCCAGCGCCGAATTGGAACTTCCCGTCCGCAGCCTCCTCCACCGGGCGCACAGCCAGGTTCTTGTCGCCCGGTTTGTAAACAAGGAACTCGCGCAGCGGCGAGCCCCGGAAATTTCCGACGGCGTAATCTGAGCCCGCTGGCAGGTCCGCTGCTGCCGCCACCGCCACCGGCTTGCCGCTGCTGAGATCCTCGACGCGNNTCATTGCGCAGCAGCGCGGCCTGGTTCGGGTCAGGCGAGTTGTAAATGGAGCCGACGTAAAGATCGGCCAGGCCGGTCTTCCCGGCGCCGCCGATGTCCAAGGCTACGACCGTGTTTGGCCCCAGCGCCGCCGTGAACGGCACGGGCACCGGACGGCCCGGCGCAGTCGGGCTGGAGACGTCCAGGAGCGTGATCTGGTTATCGTCGGGCGAGGTAAAGGCCAGCGCAGCCTGGTCCGCCGCCAGCAAGTGACCGAGGCTGACACCGGCGATGCCTTTGATGCCGCTCATGCGGCAGTCCACCCAGGAGAACACGCCCGGCGTCAACTGGTAACCGAGCCGGTATTTGCCGCTCTCCTTGTCAACGATTACCAGATCGGTCCGGCCGTCCTTGTCAAAGTCCCCGCCGCTGAAGAACTCGCGCGGGGATTCGTAAACCAGAGAAGGCGCCAGCGACTCCGCTGCCACCGGCACTGCGGTCACCGTGAGGATCGCGACTGCTGCCACCGCCAGGAAAGAAGAATGTTTCATGCTTTTTTAAACGCCGGGCATAATGTTGTAAGCGCGGGACGGATTGTCAAACTCAGATCATGCCGTATGGTTTAATACTTGTCTTAGGCGCCGCGTACTGGCATTATTTCCACAAGCAATTCACAATTGAGCCCGATTCACACATTAGGTTAAGCTTATGGGGCATTTATATAGTGTCTGCGAGAGCGCCTTTGTTTGGGCCGTGCTGTTCTTTGGCATTGGCATGGTTGGCTACTTGGCATACCTGAAAAGCCGCCACTTACGGCGGCGCCGCTTGCGCCACCACAGCCATCGCGGTCACCACAGCCACCACAGCCACCACAGCCACACCATCAGACGGACGAGTGAAGCTATGGCTGGTCGCAGCCCCACGAAGTCACCGTCGGGGTAGGCAACGTTCTCCACCAACACAATGGGTGCTGGGGGCTGCGCCGGCCGGATTCGTATCACATACTTTTCATCACCTTGGCCGCCGCCTTCACCGTCTTGGCAATGTCCTCTGCGCTGTGCGCGGTGGACATGAAACCAGCTTCAAATTGCGACGGCGCAATATAGACTCCCTCCGCCAGCAGGCCGTGGAAGTACTTCTTGAAGCGCTCGCGATCGCTCTTCATCGCGTCAGCCACATTATGCACCGGCTCGCTCGTGAAGTAGCCGCAGAACATGGAGCCGCAGCGGTTGAATTGCACCGGCACGCCGGCGGACTTCGCGGCGTCCTTCATTCCAGCTTCGAGGGCGGCGCCGAGCTGTTCGAGCTTTGTATAGGCGTCGCTCGCCACCAGCTCTTCCAGGGCCGCAATGCCGGCGGCCATCGCCAGCGGATTCCCGCTCAGCGTGCCGGCCTGGTACACCGGGCCGACCGGCGCGAGGCAGTCCATGATCTCGGCTCGCCCCCCAAAGGCGCCGACCGGCAAGCCGGCGCCGATGACCTTCCCGAAGCAGGTCAGGTCGGGCGTGATGCCGAAGCGCTCCTGCGCGCCGCCCTTCGCCAGGCGGAAACCGGTCATCACCTCGTCGAACAGCAGCAGCGCTCCGTTGGCTTTGGTGATTTCGCGGAGGAATTCCAAATAGTCAGGCTTCGGCAAATACAAACCGGCATTGCCCGGCACCGGCTCCACAATGATACCGGCAATCTGGTTCGGGTTGGCGGCGAAGGCCGCTTTCACGGCCTCACAGTCATTATACGGCAGAACAATTGTGTGCTGCGTGAACGCCGCGGGCACGCCCGCGCTGTCAGGGTTCCCGAACGTCAGCGCGCCGGAGCCGGCCTTGACTAGCAGCGAGTCCGCGTGGCCATGATAGCAGCCGTCGAACTTGATGAT
>PLZQ01000261.1 GCA_003152225.1 Limisphaerales bacterium
AGGCGCAGTTCATCTAGAACCCCGGGGCGCAAGGCACCGATTCCGTGAAGCAGTTGAAATCCGAGCACCGGCTGGCGCTGTCCGGCACGCCGCTGGAGATCCTCCTGCTCGATTTGTTGAGCATCGTGGATTTCATCCAGCCCGGTTACCTGGGCAACCAGGAACACTTCACGGAGACCTACGAGCCGCGCGGCGAAGGTGCCGAATCCGCCCAGCGCATCGCCCGGCGCCGGCTCTCGGCCAAGCTGCGCCCGCTGCTGCTGCGCCGGCTCAAGAAGCACGTCGCCAAGGATTTGCCTGACCGCATCGAACAGCGCCGCGATTGCCAGCTTGGCGACGAGCAGCGCAAGCTTTACCTGGCGGAACTGCGCCGCAGCCGCGAGCAGGTGATGAAGACGGTGGCTGAGCAGGGCCTCAACAAGAGCAAGATCCACGTGCTGGCCGCCCTCACGCGCCTGCGCCAGATTTGCTGCCACCCGAAGCTCGTCGGCAGTGACACCGCGTCCGGCAAGACGGAGACCCTGTTTGAGCTGCTGGATGCGCTGGTCGCCGAGGGCCAGAAAGTTCTGGTGTTCAGCCAGTTCGTGCAGATGCTGCAATTGCTCGAAGAGGAATGCCGCCAGCATCAGATCCCAACCCATATGCTCACCGGCCAGACCAAGGACCGGCAGGAAGTCGTCACCGCGTTCCAGAACGACCCGAACGCGGCGGTCTTCCTGCTGAGCCTACGGGCGGCGGGCACCGGGTTGAACCTGACAACGGCAAGCTACGTGGTGCTCTACGATCCATGGTGGAACCCGGCCGTGGAGGCGCAGGCTATTGACCGCTCGCACCGCATTGGCCAGACCCAAACCGTCAACGCCTATCGCCTGATCTCCCCCGGCACCGTGGAGGAGAAGATCTGGGAGCTGCAGCAGAGCAAAGCGCAGACGATTGCCGACGTGCTCGGCGAGGAAGGCTTCGCGCGCAGCCTGTCGAAGACCGACCTGGAGTATCTGTTCGCGGAGGATTGAAGGGGGCATTGCCATGGCCAGAAGCGCTCTGTCGAATGCTGGTCCCGATTCCAGGCCAGGGCGAGAGAAGTGCCTCGACGTCGATGCTGGCTCGCCGGGCTCCTTGCAGGCAGCGCGCGCCCGGCACTGCGCGCTGAACCATAGCGAAGAAGAATTAATTGCGTATCTGGGTGAGGGGCTGCTCTACAAGGAAATCGAGGAGCGGCTACACCTCAGCCATACCGCCTTGAGAAAGCGCCAGCACCGCCTTTATGCGAAACTGGCCGCCCAGAACCGCACCGAGGCGCTGAACCACTGGAGGGGAATCTGTCTAAGGTGACGAATGGAAAGTCCGCCACGATTCAGCTCAGGAGCGACAACGCTTGCCAGCTATGAAGGCCGCGAGAAGCAGGTGTGACCCGCACGCTAAAGGCGCGAAAGGCACGCGCGAAGCGCGGAAACCACCGCGGCCCAGCCTAACGGCACCCAAGCCACGCTCATTTCTCAACGGCTGCGGAATGGCATCAGCAATGCTTGACTAAAGACATGAAGTCCTTCTCGAACCATCGCGCCGGAGCAAGCCGAGACATCGACTCTAGCTGGATCGCCACCGCCATCGGCGCTCTCCTGTTGTCGGTCTGTGCCGCGAGTGCGCAGGGCACAATTACTGTTACCTTCGACGGGCCGCCCATTCAGCCACCTGGCTCACAATATCTTGTGCAGCAGTACTACGAGTCGGGCGTTTGGTTCCTACCCATTCCGGGAACTGATGGCTTTGTGCGAAATGGAGGAGGTATAACTGGCTACCCGGACGACGGTACCGCCTACGTGCAGTCGATTCAGGGAGGTTCGCCAATGTTCGGCCTGGTTGACGGATCCTCCTTCGACCCAGTTTCGGTGGACATGGCCGAATACAGCGATGTAGTGAGGGACCCGGAAACGGTTCACTTTGTGGGCTACCGCGCGGATGGCACGGTGCTGACGGACGATATCACCACCGCCGGCAGCTTCAATGGCGTTGCCCCGGTGTTCCAGACCTTCACCTTCAGCCCGGCCTTCTCGGGCCTGACCCGAGTGCAGATTTCACCAGTTGTTCCATGGTCGCTGGACAACCTGACGCTCCGGCACAGCGTGCCCGAGCCCGCGACCGGCTCATTGCTTGGTGTAGCCGCCATACTACTGATTGGCATCCGCCGGCTGAGGCGAAAGTGATCCAGAGGTTTCTTAAAGCGGCGCGCCCCGAACCGCACTGAGGCCCCACACCACTGGCGCGAAGAGCGGTCACAGCAGCCGAAGCCGACCATAGCGGATTGCGCGGAGAGGCGGCGTGAAGGGGGCGTAAATTGCGATTTCCACAAGCATACTCCGCGCCAAAGCTGGGGGACCGTTCGGTCCCCTTGGCCCAGGGATAGCGCCGTGTTAAGAGGCTGGTCAATGGAACGGCAAGTCAAACTCACAACCCCCAATCCGATATCCGCGCCCATGAAGACCTTTCGTTATTCCACTGTATTGCTCTGTTGCCTGCTCGGCGGCTCATTGCTCGCGCAGGAAACCCCAACCCTCTCGCCCGGCGCTGTTGCAGTGGCCGAGGCCGTGGCGCTGCGGGCAGCCAGCAACGCGGTGCAGGCGGCCAGCATAGTGCGGCTCACGAATCAGCTCGTGCAGGCTGCTCCGACGGCCACCGGCGTCACTCGGGCCATTACGAGCGCGAGCACCTCACTGGAGTAGCCTGTGACTTCTTGGGGAACCACCACTTCGTCGTTAGGGTGTTCGATGAGGGTCACATTCCTTACGACTGCGTGTTTAAGGTTTCTGACGACAGCAATTGCGCGCCTTGAGGGCCTGAGAAAGCCCTGTGCGGCCAGAACGCCAGGTGCGTGAAAAGCACATCCGCCGCGTGGAAATCACGCCTGCCGACGCCCTCGGCAGGCGGGATGACGGCGGATTCTTCACGCCTGCGGCCTGGCATTAGCGATGCTCCAGTCACAGCTATGAAGACGCCGTTGTATCATTCCGCCCCTGCGAGCCGAGGCGGTGCATTTGCCGGTCGCTGGATTTCGACCGCCATCGCCACCCTCCTCTGTTCCCTCTACAGCGGGACTTCCCAGGGCACGTTCACTGTCACGTTCGACGGGCCGCCTGTGCAGCCGCCGGGTACTTCTTATCTCATCCAATCGTATAGCGAGGCAGGTGTGAAGTTCACGCCCATCCCAGGTACGGACGGGTTCATACGCTCGGGCAGCAACCAGCCTCCCGGTTGGCTGGAGGACGGTACCGCGTATCTTCAAGCCAGCTTTGGAGATTCTTTGAGGTTCGCTATGGTTGGCGGTTCTTCCTTCGACCCGGTTTCGGTGGATCTGGCCGAGTACAGCGATATATGGCGCGACCCCGAAACGGTTCACTTCGTAGGCTACCGCCAGGATGGCACCGTGCTGACCGATGACATCACCACCGCCGGCATCTTCAATGGCGTAGCCCCTGTTTTCCAGACCTTCTCCTTCAGCCCTCAGTTCTCCGGCCTAGTGCGCGTGGAGGTTCCCTTCTTCCCGTCGCTGGACAACCTGACGCTCCGGCGCAGCGTGCCTGAGCCCGGGACAGGCGCCTTGGTGGGTATAGGGACGCTACTGGTCGGCGTCCACTCGCTCAGGCGGAAGAGGTTTACGGCCACCCTGAAGCCACCCGGAGGCTCCCCTCAGGCTCACTGGTAGCCAACCGGTAGGCACCCTGAGGCTACCCCGAGGCNNTTCCTCGATTGTTCCTCGATTGTTGCTCGGTTTCTCGCGGTTTTGATCTGCCGGCTCCTGGCTTTGGACTTTGGACTTTGGACTTGCAGCCCGCGGCATTAGGTTGGGCGGCAATGATTGTGGAACTCATCAACACCGGCAGCGAGCTGATGCTGGGGCGGGTGCTCAATACCCACCAGCAGTGGCTCTGCCGGAAGCTCGCCGACCTGGGCTACGTCGTAACCCGCCAGGTCGCGGTGCCGGATACGGGCAGTGACATCCTGCAAGCGGTCCGGGAGGCGCTGGGGCGCGCCGATCTCGTGATCGCGACGGGCGGACTGGGCCCGACTTCGGATGACCTGACGCGAGATTTGGTGGCGCAGTTGCTCGGGAAAGGGCTACGGGAAGACGCGGCAGTGCTGGCACACATCCGCAGTTTCTTCGAGAGCCGCAAGCGCTCCATGCCGGAACGCACCAAGGTGCAGGCCCTGGTTCCTGAGGGGGCGACGGTGCTGCACAATCCGCATGGCACCGCGCCCGGATTGGCCCTGGAGGTCCGGCCCAACCCATTTCGCGCCAACGGCCAGCCGAGCTGGCTCATTATGCTCCCCGGCCCGCCAAGGGAGCTGCGCCCGATGTTCACCGACACCGTCGCGCCGCTCTTGCAACGCGTGTTGCCGCTGGCGAGCGGGTTTGTGTGTCGCACCCTGAGGACGACGGGCATTGGCGAGTCGGTGGTCGAGGAGAAGATCGACGGCCCGATGAGGCGCTTTGTTCAGGCCGGGCTGGACCTGGGCTATTGCGCCCGCCCCGGCCAGGTGGATGTGCGCCTGGCTGCCCGCGGCGGCGGCGCGGCGCAACAGGTGCGTGAAGCGGAGGCGGTCGTTCGGGAGTTGCTCGGGCCGCATATTTACGGCGTGGAGGATGAGGACCTGGAGACGGCCATCGTCCACTTGCTGACGGAGCGCAAGCTGACCCTCGCGCTTGCCGAGTCCTGCACGGGAGGCTGTATCGCGAATCGGATTACGAATGTCCCGGGCGCTTCGGCCGTCCTGCTCGCCGGACTGGTAACCTACAGCAACGCGTCAAAGCAGAAGTTCCTCGGGGTGCAGGCCGAGACGTTGGACCAGCACGGCGCGGTCAGCAAACCGGTGGCGCGCGAAATGGCCGAAGGCGCCCGCAAGCAAGCCCAGGCGGATTACGCGCTGTCAGTTACGGGCATTGCCGGCCCCGGCGGCGGCACCGCCGGGAAGCCGGTCGGGACCGTGTTCATCGGGTTGGCCGGCCCCTCCGGCACAGTAGTCCAGCGCCAGTTCAATCCCTATGATCGCGACACGTTCAAGCAGGTGACTACGCAGCAGGCTCTGGAGTTGCTGCGGCGGACACTTCTCTCAGGCAGCGCCGAGAACCTGGTGTAGCTGGCGGATAGAAGGTATTACCTCAATAGAAACTGCCGGTGCCGCTTGAACGTGTCGCGCAGCGCCACGGACATATCGTCCTGGACGCCCTGCAACTCGCGATACGCCGCAGCGTTCTTCTGATCGGGCTCGGCCCGCTCGCCGGCGTTCAACTCCACGAACTGGTCAGTGATGTCGCTGATGGAAGCCTTTTCGCCCTGCTGCAAGCGCCAGCACCAGAGAGCCTGTAAAGCCGCGCCATAGGCCGCGCCTTCGCTGACTTTCAGTGTGACCACTTCCGCGTTGAACACATCAGCCATGATCTGCCGCCACACCTTGGACTTAGCGCCCCCCCCCGTGGCGCGGATTTGCTTCGGCTTGACGCCGAGCTCCGCCAGCCGGCGCAGGCCGTAGTTCATGCCCAGCGTGACACCTTCCATCGCCGCGCGGGCGAAGTGGCCGGCCTCGAAGGTCTTCTGGTTTACGCCGAACCAGACGCCGGTCCCGTCCGGCACGTTCGGCGTGCGCTCGCCCTCGAAATAGGGCAGCAGCAGCAGGCCCCGCGAGCCCGCCGGAACGCGCGCTGCCTCGGCCCCGTACTTCTCGTAGGTCCAGCCGAAATCCTCGCGCACCATCTCCGTCGCCACGGTGACGTTCATGGTGCAGAGCAGCGGCAGCCAGCGGTTGGTCGAGTCACAGAACGCAGCGATCTCGCCTTGCGGATCGACCACCGGTTTCTCCGCGCAGGCATAGATGGTGCCGCTGGTGCCGAAGCTGGCGGTGATGACGCCGGGACGCGTGTTGCCCGTGCCGATGGCGCCCATCATGTTGTCGCCACCCCCGGCGCTGACCAGGACACCGGGACTTAAATCGAGTAGCTTGGCCGTGGAGGCTTGCAGGGTGCCGGCTGGCTGGTCGCTGGGGATCAACGGGGGCAGTTTGCCGGCTAGATCGGTATCAATGGCTTCCAAGACAGCCGGTGACCATTTCCGTTTGCGCACGTCGAGCAGGGCGGTGCCGCTGGCGTCGCCGTATTCCATGACCCGCTCGCCGGTGAGCCAGAAATTCAGATAATCGTGTGGCAACAGCACCGTGGCCAGGCGTTGAAAGTTCTTCGGCTCATGGGCCTTGAGCCAGAGGATCTTGGAGGCGGTGAACCCGGGCAGGACGGCGTTGCCCAGCGCGCGGATGGTCTTCTTCAACCCGCCGAGCTTTTCGGTGATCTCCGCACACTCGGCCGCGGTGGAAGTGTCGCACCAGAGCTTGGCCGGGCGGATAACCTCGCCTGCCTTATCAAGCGGCACAAAGCCGTGCTGTTGGCCACTCACACCAATGGCCTTGACCTCGGCGGCGGCGGCTTTGGCCTGGCGCAACGCACGGCGGATGGCACTGGCGGTGGCTTCGCGCCATGTGTGGGGGTGCTGCTCTTTGGCGCCGGGCGGCAGATTGGGAATCAGCTCATATTCCTGCGCCGCCGAGGCGAGGACCTTCCCGTCGCGAGCGTCCACGACGAGGACCTTGGTGGATTGGGTGCCGCTATCAATGCCGAGCAATAGTGTTCTCATACCTGGTTTGATTCAAAGACTACCCCGGAGATACCAAGACAGGCGGGCTGGGGAAAGGATTTTAAGTCGCGCCCGGGCCGGGCGGCGAGGTTTACAAGTGCATTCCGAACCAGCCCGCAATGGCCTGCCAGGAGGTGGTGGTCCAGGTGTCGAGGGTCTGTTGCACGATCGGGATTTGCAGGACCAGGATCAGGATGAGGATTCCATACTGGGCGATCCGGTGGTAAGTCTCGTGGCTCATCCCGATCAGGCTGCGGGCGACCTGCGAGCCGTCCAGGGGCGGGATCGGCAGGAGGTTGAAGAAGCAAAGCAGGAGACTCAATCGCGCGACGTTCAGGCAGAGAACACTCACGCTGCCGAGATGGACCATATAGCCGAAGCGCGCCAGGCCGATAATCACGATGGCCAACAGGAAGTTCATCCACGGCCCGGCCAGCGTGACCATGATGTCATCCGATCGCGGATTCCGGAAGTTGTCGGAGTTCACGGGAACCGGCTTGGCCCAGCCGATGAGAAAGCCGTTGGGCGCGAAGAAGACCAGCAACAACGGCAGGGCGACCGTCCCGATCAGGTCAATGTGGACCAGCGGATTGAGCGAGACGCGGCCCTGCGAGAGCGCGGTATCATCCCCGAGCTTCCAGGCCATCCAGGCATGCCCGAACTCGTGGAAGGTCAGCAGCACCAGCAGGCCCAGATAGAGGATCAGCCCATCAATCAGGAGTCTTGGGTCCATTCGCCGACACGCTAGCAAATGGCGTGCTGGCTGAATAGTTAATAGCGCTTTCCCCTGGAAAGCGAAGCTTGAGGCAGCCCTGGCACCATCAGAAAAGCAGAAAAAAGGTTGGCATACCTATGCCCTTTCCTGTAATAGTCTCGGGCTTAAATTTATGAGAAATAATAAATATGGGTTCTGGTTCGTGCTATTGTTCATGACGCTTCTGGCGTCCACCGGCGTTTACGCCGGTGAGTCCGATATCAATATCCCCGATCTGACAGCGGTGAAGTTCAACGGTTTGGGAGGGGTCAGCGGCGTCCACCTGATGTATGTGGGGCTGGTGATCTGCGTTATTGCCGCGGTCTTCGGTCTGTTCCAATACAAGCAAACCAAAGCCCTCCCGGTGCATGAGAGCATGGCCAAGGTTTCCAACATGATTTGGGAAACCTGCAAGACTTACCTGTTCACGCAGGGCAAATTCCTCGCCATCCTCTGGCTGCTGATTGCGGCTTGCATGGTTTATTACTTCAAGGTTCTTCAGGGCAACACGATGGGCAACGTGGTGGTGATCCTGCTGGCCTCGATCCTGGGCATCCTCGGCTCCTACGGCGTGGCCTGGTTCGGCATCCGCATCAACACCGTCTCCAACTCTCGCACCGCGTTCTCCGCACTCAAGGGCAACCCGCTCGCCACCCTGGGCATACCGCTGCGGTCCGGCATGAGCGTCGGCCTGCTGCTCGTCGCGGTGGAGCTATTCTTCATGATCTGCATCCTCACGTTCCTGCCCCGCGAGCTGGTGGGGCCCTGCTTCATCGGCTTCGCCATCGGTGAATCACTCGGAGCCTCGGTGCTGCGTATCTGCGGCGGTATCTTTACCAAGATCGCCGACATCGGNNGCGACAATGCCGGCGACTCGGTCGGACCGACGGCGGACGGCTTTGAGACCTACGGAGTGACCGGCGTGGCGCTCGTCGCGTTCCTCGCCCTCGCGCTGGCGGCCAGCCCGACCATTTGCGCCACGCTGATTATCTGGATCTTCGTCATGCGCTCGCTGATGATCGTGACCTCGCTGATTTCCTACTTCGCAAACGAAGCCCTCAGCAAAGCCATGTTCGCCGGCAAGAAGGACTTTGACTTCGAGGCGCCGCTTACCCACCTGGTTTGGATTACTTCGGGCGTCTCTATCCTGATTACGTTCGCCGCCAGCTATCTGCTGCTGGGTGACTTCAAGAGCGAGGGTGGCGCAGCCCAACCCGCCCTCTGGTGGGTGCTGTCGGTCATCATCAGTTGCGGCACGGTGGCGGGCGCATTGATTCCCGAATTCACCAAGATCTTCGTGAGCACCAATTCCCGGCATGTCAAGGAAGTGACCAACTGCTCGAAGCACGGTGGCGCCTCCCTGAACATCCTGTCCGGTTTTGTGGCCGGCAACTTCTCGGCCTTCTGGATGGGTCTGATCATCATGCTCCTCATGTTCACCTCTTATTATTTCTCCCAGAACCCGGCGCTGATGTCCATGATGCCGGCGAAGTTCGCCTTCGCCGCGCCGATCTTCGCGTTCGGCCTGGTGGCTTTCGGCTTCCTGGGCATGGGCCCAGTGACCATTGCCGTGGACAGCTATGGGCCGGTTACCGACAATGCGCAATCGGTCTATGAGCTGAGCCAGATCGAGGCCATCAAGAACATCAAGCAGAACATCAAGAGCACGTTTGGTTTCGACGCCGACTTCGAGAACGCCAAGTATCAGCTCGAAAAGGGTGACGGGGCGGGCAATACGTTCAAGGCCACGGCCAAGCCGGTGCTCATCGGCACGGCGGTCGTCGGCGCCACGACCATGGTGTTCGGCATCATTATGCTGTTGGAGAAGATGTATGAAGCCCAAGTAGCCTCTGGCGTGGCGGGGCCGTTCAAGCCCGTTATTAACGCGTTGAGCATCGTGCAGCCGGAAATCATCCTCGGCCTTATCATGGGCGGCGCGGTGATCTACTGGTTCACCGGCGCGTCCTGCCAGGCCGTCGTCACGGGCGCCTATCGCGCGGTGGTTTATATCAAAGAGCATATGAAGCTGGATGCCACGACCGCCTCCGAGAAGGACAGCAAGGAAGTGGTGCGTATCTGCACCGTCTATGCGCAGAAAGGCATGTGGAACATCTTCAT
>PLZQ01000247.1 GCA_003152225.1 Limisphaerales bacterium
TCCTCATAAGTTTATCAGGTCTGTTCTGGTCCAGGTGGTTGTGCGATTCACCGCTTTCTCTCTCCCCCGCCGCGGCCGCCAGGGTGCGCCACCGCACGGCTTTCAAATCCGCGCTGACTATAAACACGCACGTCATGCCCCCTTTCATAGCCGCCGCCGTAAAAATACACAGCCGGCGCCGGCACCACCACCGGGCCGCCGTAATACCCTCCGTCCACGTAGCCCACACAACCCGTGAAGGCCGCCAACAGCGCAATCCCGAGCCCAATCTTGATTCGGTCAACCGGACCGTTCGGCCGGTTCATGCCGCCATGCTGCAACGGATTTCCCGCTGTGACGACCGGCGTCGGGTCCGATGTATGAATGGTTCCCGAACGTCTGTCCTGGAGACTCGCTTCCGCTGTGAACATAGTTTTCATTTGCAGGCTGTGCTTTAGCTTGGCGTGTGCCACCGGTGCTCTGCGATGGGCGGCAGCGCACAATCAGCGCGACATGGCCGCCATCGAGACCTTCACAAGCGCTCCGCCAGCAACCACCTGCGGGGCGATGCGGATCAAGCGCGGGAAGGACTGTGGCGAGTCGGCGCAAAACTTTTGAAGTCCGACCTGCCCCCTCGCCGGGCACGAGACGTCGTGCAAATTGCACCATCGAGTCGGCTTGGTCGTGCAGTTTGCGTGGTGACGCCGTGCGGGTGGGAGCGGACATGTGCTGCCATCCACGCTCAAGTGGCTAGGCGACAACAACTTGGGTCCAGTGCCGGAACCGCGGTCCTCTATCTGCTGAGTCTATTTACAAATGAGCAACCGCAATTTGAACAAAAATATGATCACGTTCATCACGCGCCTCGTCGTCTTGCTATTCGTCACCACCTTCCTCATACTGGTCGGGGTCGGCTGTAACACTGCCCACGGCTTTGGCAAGGATATGGAAAACGCCGGCGAGGACATTCAAAACGGAACCAAGTGACTCTGGCACGCGTTGAATCGAGCAGGACCGAAACACCGGCAAAGGTGTCAGCCGCAGTCACATGCCTCGGCGCGTTCGCTTTGATAGTTGGCCTGACGGGTTGTGCCGGCGATCGCTACACTCAAATCACGGGCCATAGTTTTGAGGAAAATGGCACGGCTGAGACTGGCCACAGGCAGACGATGGACCAAAGTGCTGAAGGCAAACGCACGGCTCAGCGTGTCCGAGAAGCTTTAGCAGCGGCCCCTGAATCCGAGTTTGGCGGAGTACACGTCGCAGCCGGCAAGGGCGTCGTCCAATTAAGCGGCGTCGTCAACACAAGCGCTCAGAAAAACCTCGCCGGAGAGGTCGCCAGTAAAGCCGCAGGCGTGAAGATTGTCTTGAACAGCCTCACGGTCATGGACTGAGCCATTCCAAGCACGAGAGAACCGCGCGAACACTGGGTCAGCCTTTTTTGGGCCTGCGGTCCCGCCTGATGCTGCTGGCTTCCCTTCCACCGGTGGTGCTGACCGGACCGGTTATGTTCGGCTACACGCGCGAGCAGTTGCTGGAAAACAAGATTTGGGAGATTGGCCCTTTCAAAGATACCAAGGCGTCCAAGGTGGAGTTCAGAGAGTTAAGTGTGTTTCGGACTGCGCCACAGCATCTCTAGCCCAACCAGGGCGGCGAGCAGGCCTCCAATGAGCATCCAAACGGCTCTCTCGGTCAGCGAACCCGTAGAGAACCTGGAAACGTCCGAGGTGAAGGAGTTGCTGGCGGTGAAACCGGTGACGATCAGCACGATGCCCCCAACAAGCAGCGCTAGAGAAATGATTCTATTCATAATGGCCTCTTGATTTGATGGGTCATCTTCTTTGGCGTCGATCAGACGGCTCGTCGTCCCTGAATTACTCGGATTAGCACCATGACAACGGCAACTACCAGTAGGATGTGAATTAAGCCTCCTATCGCGTAACCGCTCACCAGACCGAGCAGCCACAGAATAAGCAGGACTACCGCAATTGTGTATAACATACGTTCTTCCTTTCAGTTGGGTTTGGATCCGCTATGGGCCGGCGCGTCCGCGCCGGCCCATAGAGACTCAGTGTTCAATTCTTGCTCAGCGTCGTATCGATGGTCATGTTGTTGACTACGCTGTTTACACCATTGATATCGGCGGTCAATTTGGTAACGAGGCTCTTTTCGGCGGCGTTCCTGGCAATGCCGCCTAACGTAACCACGCCATCCGTCGTCTCAACCTTCGTTTTCAGGGCGCTGGTCGAGTGGTGCGACAGCAATGACGCCTTGACCTGAGCCGTGATGGACGCGTCATCGATCTTCTCGCCCGTGGTTTCGTCGGGCTTGGCTGGGGGATTGGCTACCGTCATCTCGTTCCTGACCTCCGTGACGTTGTCGATGTCCTTGGCATATTCGGTGGTCAATTCCTT
This sequence comes from Limisphaerales bacterium, assembly GCA_003152225.1. Taxonomy (GTDB): domain Bacteria; phylum Verrucomicrobiota; class Verrucomicrobiia; order Limisphaerales; family UBA8199; genus PALSA-1440. The sequence continues at coordinate 2,394 of PLZQ01000247.1, forward strand.
TTGGGCCACGCTGGAGGCTTCGCCACTCAAGGTGACGATGCCGTCTTTAACATTCACGTCCGTCTTGGTGGCTCGCACGTTGCGATGGAACAACAGCGCGGTTTTGACTTTCAGGGCGATCCACGTGTCCGAGTGCTTAGCTGGAGCTTCACCCTTGACGGTGAGTTGATTATCCACGCTTTTGACGCCGGGAAGCCCTGACACGGTGTCACTGGCCAAGGAGATATGGGATTCGTCGGCTACCGTGCCCGTCAAGGTGACAACGCCGTTCTTGGACTCAGTCTTGATCGAGTCGTCCGTGAGGTAGTGTTTGAACACATAGGACTTCTTGGCAGAGGACTCGATGCGGTCGTCTGTCTGGGAAGCGCGCAGAGGCGCGGCGGCGAGTAACAGCGCGCTGGCTGCTACGAGGATTAAGGTTTGGCCCGTGTTTAGAGAGGTTCTTATCATTATGTTTCTTTCGTTTGGATGTTTATTTGTTTATTGTTCGCTGTGCCTTACGGCGCGATCTTGTCGCTGACCCACTGTCGGGCTTGCTGGAAACCGTCCTTCGACGCTTCGTAGGCCTTCTTGAAGCCGCCTTTGACGCTGTCCCAGGTGGACTCGGTGGCATTCCTGGCCTCGTCAAGCTGCTTGTTCAACTGGGCTGTTTGGTCGCGCAACGCTTGGAGTTTGGGTTTGGCTTCGGCTTGGACCGCGTCGCTGGCCTTTTCGACTTTGGCCGAGAGTTGGTCCAAATCCCGATTGAGCGCGGCCAACTGGGCTTGCATCGTTTCGACGAACTCCGCTTTCTGCGCGTAGGTGTAATCCTTCATGTCTTGCACAGCGTGTTTTGTGTCTGCCTGGGCCTTGTCGAGCTGTTCCGAGGTGGTCTGCTCTTTATTGCAGCCCACCGCAAAAGCGGAGATGGCAAGGACAGCGAAGAACAGGTTTGTATGCTTCATAATCGTATCTGGTTTCATTAAGTAATCTTTTATTTGGAACTGTTGCTGACGGCGATCCGGTCTCATTTCATTTGGAGCCCGTTCAGATCCGTGCGATGTCTTTAGCGTGTGGTGTGCCACGGGCGCTCCGGCATTGCCCAGGCTGGAAATTCAACTCGCGGTGGTCCTTCCTAAAAAGCTCGCAACTGCCCTGCCGGCAATGGTTACCCTCGTGAATTGCGATCAACAAAGGCCGCCAAAGAACCGGCCGCATGATTTCCGCGAAGCCGATTGGAGCCCCTCAATCGGATTGCAAAGTGCATGGTTCTGTGGTGATGGCAGTGCAAGTTGCATTGCCCACCCGCACCTCCCCTCTGCCCATCCGTGGCCTCAAACACCTCATTGGCCCGGATGGACGGGGTTAGGGCGCAGGACGCGAGGTTGGCCCTTCATTAGCTACAGGACAAGGGAGTGCTCATGAAGGCGAACGCATCAACACTAACCACATTATGAAACCAGCTACGCCAGCCGTGGCCAACGCTAGCTCAGCGTCGCCTGCCCAGCCCGATACAGCACCGGCAGCCAAAGGGGCACCTATGCAAATCGTTCTGATTGTGCTCGGCGTGGTCGTCTTGCTTTACTTCGCGCGGCCGGTTGTCTTGCCGATCTTCCTGGCGTGTGCGGGCGGAATGACTCTCAAACCGCTTATTCGCTGGTTTTCGCAATGCCATATTCCACCGGCTCTCTCCGCTGCGGTCGTAATTTCGTTCTTGGTCGCCGGAGTCATCATTGGCTTCATCCAAATCGGCCGCCCAGCGCTGAACTGGATGAATGCGGCGCCGCAACACATAGCCGAGTTAAGGCAGAAGAGCCAGAAACTCTTCCCTCGTATGGCGCGCTTCAGCCAGGCGGCGGATGCATTGAACGACTTGGCCGCGACGGAGGAAGAACAAAAGAAAGCGCCCGCCGTCGAGCTGAAGACCAGCCGCGTTCCCATCCTCATTAACTGGACGGGAACTTTTCTGGCGGGGTTAGGCGAGTCAATGGTTTTGCTTTACCTGCTGCTGGCTTCGGGCGACTTGTTTCTGCAAAAGCTGGTTCGGGTGATGCCCACGATGAGCGATAAGAAGCGGGCGGTGGACATCAGCCACGAGATTCAGCAACAAATCTCCAATTATCTCCTCTCGGTTTCCTTGATTAACCTTGGCCTCGGCCTCATCGTGGGTGGCGGGCTTTATTGGCTGGGGGTGCCCAACGCCGCTATGTGGGGCATGTTGATCGCGCTGTTTAACTTTATACCCTACTTTGGCCCGGTTGCGGGAATCACGCTGCTGGCCGTGGTCGGCCTGCTTACCTTCGATACCCTGTGGCAAGGACTGCTTCCCCCCGCCTGGTATTTGCTGTTCCACCTTTTGGAAGCCAACTTCATTACGCCGGTCCTGCTGGGGCGTCGCTTCACCCTGAACCCCGTCGTCATCTTCGTCTCCTTGATCTTCTGGACCTGGCTTTGGGGTGTGCCCGGCGCTTTGTTGTCGGTGCCAATCCTGGTCTCGCTCAAAGTCATCTGCGATCGCGTCCCGTCTATGTCCCACATCAGCGAGCTTCTCACCAGCGAGTCCAACAGTATCTTCGATAATCTCAAGCTGTTGCGCCTCCGGAAACGGGGCGCGGCGGCGGACTCGTCTGCCTCGGTCAGTTAGCAACCTCGTTCGGTGTTTGGAGTTCTCGGGCGTCCCGTGCACAACGCAAGGTCGGATGGCCAATAGCCTGCAATTTACCTGCCCTGGAAGAAGGGCCTTCAAAGCCGGGCGCACATAACTTCTTAACTGGCAATGCCTTGGGTCAATTGGGATGGAACGGCACGGTGTTAGTTAAAGCGAATGCATCACACCTCTCGAGGAGACCTCGGAGGAAATCACACAGTAAGAGAATATATGAAACACATCATCCTGCTAATAAGCGTTGTCACCTTGCTCACGACTGCCGGCTGCATTTTTCCCGGCCATCGGGGGGGCGGGGAAGGTCGAGGTCATGAGGAATATCGCGAGCACTCAGAGCAGCACGTTGATCATGGACCTGAAGTGGTCGTCCGGGTTCATGCGGATTAGCGGCATCCCCTGTTCCGCAGGGGAAGGCGAGCTTCCTCAAAGCGAGCGCGCACGGCTCGGGCCGCGGACGCAGATGCGGGATACGGGAGTGTTCGTCTGCTCGACGGTATAGACCTGGAAGAATAGGTCCTTGGCGAATCAGCACTTCAGCGCTCGATTGGCGGCTGCCCATGTCGCCATCAACCACAATAATGCGGCGAGTCGGATGGGTTTTGCCTTGAGCTTGAGCGCCGGCTGGTTCTCACTTTGCAGGATTTTCTTATTCTTCATGGCGAAAGAATAGACCGAACGCCAGTGCGCGCCCCAGGACAGGGTTAACTGTGGGGTAACTCTCCGATCGATGCGGGGCGAAGTGGTGAGGCCGGGGCATGCAATTAGCGGCGGGGAGTTGAAATCAGCACACCCATACGCCATCGCCGCTCGGCTGGCGCCAGGCTGTCACTGGCGGGGTCTGCTCTCGGGCAGTGTCGGTTGCGCGCAGCACGTTATTCACCGCTGGCTGAAGACCTGGAAGAGCAAGTCGGCTCCCGCCTTATCAATCGGCAGATACTCGCGAACAGACAGGAAGTGCTCCATTGTTTCAGCCAGAGTGAACTCGACATAGAGCATCCGGCTCTGGCAGAGCACCATGACAAAGAAGCTCAACCGGCGACGGGTGGAACCCACACTCACCACCCCAGCCTGTCCCCAGTCCACTTGGGCGCACTCGCCCGGAGCGAACTGGAGCGTGAGGAAAGCCGGAGTGGGTGCCGGCCGCGCGTGATGCACAAAGGCTTTTTGATCCCACGGGCGCGCGTTCCCGTTTCTCTGTTATTTCTTCATGTCTGGGTTCCCGGGTCCAAAGTGCTTGAGCATGACGATCGGGTCAGTCTTCGAGGGATTGGAGATCACCACTCCTGCGCGCGCCGCGTCTTCGGTTATGAAGAACTCGTCCATCGTGAGTTGGCCGTAGCGGATGATCGCAGGGGTGTCGATATCCCACACGCCCATCTTTCCATGGCCTTGGAGCAGGATGATGCCGTAAGCCCCGCCATCTTTGATCGTGACGGTCTTTCCTGGGAGCACGGTGAGTTCCTTGGCGCTGTAGTCCTCGGCGTCGTAGGTAATCCAGTTCTCCTGGTAGCCCTCGGCGCGCATTTGTTCGATCGAGCGGACGGGCTTCGGACGACGGAAGTGATGGGCCGCGAAGTTTGGATCGGTGTTCGCCTCCCAATCCACGACCTCGATCAGGTGATCGATGTTGCCGACCTTGTCCGGCGGGGTGTTCTTCCATAGAAGTTCCTCGGGGATGATGGCGTCGCCGGTCAGCGACTGGTACATCGCGAACACGTCGGAGGCCTTCTGCGGCTCGTAGGTGCATAGGCTTCCCGGAGCATGTAGGATCCCCGCCTGGACGTTCCAGCCGGTTCCCGGTTCCAGGCGGTAGGCGGCCGATAGGTTGGTAATCTTGTTGTCGCCTTTGTTGAAGTTCTTCAGGCATTCGCGCAGTTGGTCTTTTGTGGTGCCCGGCTGCAGGCCGAAGAATGTGTAGGGAAAATCCGCCCCGTAGTTGTTGAGCTGGACCGGGAAGAAATACGATTCCGGCTTGCCCATTTGGTTCACGAGCTTCGCGTGTTGCTCTCGGTGATGGATGTGGTGCGGGAGCGGACCCTTGTTGTCGAAGAATTTGGAGTACATGGGCCAGCAGTGGTACGCGTCCCAGAGGCGCGCGCCGATGATGGACCCCTTCAGCTCGCTGACCGCGTCCCGCAGGGTCACTTTCTCCGTCCGCGAACCGTCTTCCACGACGATGAAGCTCAGGCCCTCGTTCGGGCTGGTCTTTGGGCCGTTGTCAGCAGGCGTGGTCGAAGAGAACCACCGCTCGTCGATGCCTCCGCGGTCGCCGCCCAGCGCATAATAATCGGCGGGATGGAGCTTGATCCTTCTGCCAGGAACGCAGAAGGAGCGCGGCACCCAGTTGGGCGCCAGGCGTAAGACGCCTTTTCCCTGTTCAATGGCCTTTTCTGCAATCGAGCGTACAGACATAACATTTCACCTTTCTGTTGCTTGCTCCCGGGGAGCCTGTTTCACTGATAGAAATTGATCATTCCCGCGCCCGAATTTAGTCGGCGCAGCGCGGGTGAATGAGAAGCGGTTCTTCGTCTCGTTCATTCTGTTTCGATGCTGTCAGTCGGGGCCGTGGGTGTCAAGCGGCAGGGTTTGCGGGTGTCTTGCCGGTAACGGAGTACCTGTGGGTGGCAGAAACTCCGTCACGGCACGAAGTTGTTGATTCCGTTGGATTTGTCCCCGAGCTAATCCGCTCTGTTCGCGATCGTCTCGGCGCTCCTGCGCTACCTGTTGTCCTGGCTCCGTCCCAAGCGCCAACTCGGGTATGAAGTCGTCCGCTTTTGCTGGGCTCATCTGAAACTTTAGCGATGGCCACCTCTTCGGAATACTAGGTTGGCCCTCGTTCTCCGTTCCGAAACGTCTTTCCATCCTTCCCCCAGCAGATGCCCGACCGATTCTGCGGTAAACTGCTTGCGCCATACCCACATTGGTTTTCCTTTCTGTTGGTTGTGTTGCGTTTTGTGGATTGCTTTGCCGTCACGGAACCGCACTCTTTCGTTCATGGGCTTACGCGCATTTGCAGCCAGTGGTTTGGACTTTGATGGGGGCCGTTACCTCGAGAGCGGTCCATTAACCGGGAGCACAGGTTTACCGCATGGGGGAGGTCCCGCCGTTGGGCGTCCCAAGGCGGCAACTGCACTCACGTTGAAGGGAAGATCCAGGCAGATCCTTTGGACGGCGATACTTTTATTCTGTCTGTCGAAAACGGCTGGCTTCGCTCAAATCAACCCCTGTGCCCCACGGCCAGCCACAGATGCCCTCGGACGCAATTTGCCGATGCCCGCAGAAGTAGGTGCGCCACGACCGGATCGGTTTGTGGGTATCTTCTACTTCCTTACGCATAGTGGCGGTGGGCCCAGGAGTCCGGGCGGCGATGGCCCCTATGATGTTGCCAAGATCCTGGCGCAGGATCCCGACGCCGCGAAGAAGCCGGATTCGCCACTCTGGGGCAAGATCGCCACGAGCCACTATTGGGGAGAGCCGCTCTATGGATACTACCGCAGCACAGACCCGTGGGTGCTTCGTCGGCATGCTCAACTGTTGGCGGACGCGGGCATCGACATGCTGATTTTTGACACCACTAACGCCCGGTCGTATCCCGAAGTTTATATGGCGCTGTGCGAAGTGTTTAGGCAGGTCCGCCAAGCCGGCGGCCGTACCCCCCAGATCGCGTTCATGGTAAACACCAAGGCGGGCGAGACGGGTCAGCAAATCTATCAGGATCTCTACAAGGCGGGACTTTACCGGGAGCTGTGGTTTATCTGGCTGGGCAAACCCCTGATGATCTGCGATCCGAAGGAAGCCAGTCCCGAGTTGCAGCAATTCTTTACGCTGCGCCGTGCCCATTGGCCGTTCACGCTGACCAATACCCCTTACGCCTGGCATTGGGAGGCAACGTATCCCCAGCCCTACGGTTACACGGAGGATCCAGGCAAGCCTGAGGAGGTGAATGTTTCGGTCGCGCAAAACCTGCGGCAGAGCGACGGTCAGGTCACCGACATGAGCACTGGCGAAGCCCGAGGGCGCAGCTTTCACGACGGCAAACTGGATAAAACTACCGGCGCAGTCGATCGGGGCTACAATTTCCAGGAACAATGGAAGCGCGCCTTCGAGCTCGACCCTCCTTTTGTCATGGTCACCGGCTGGAACGAGTGGACCGCCGGACGCTGGGGCCGGCCCGGAGGCCCCATCGTCTTTGTCGATCAGTTCGACCAGGAATTCAGCCGTGATATTGAGCCGATGAAAGGCGGCCACGGAGACAACTACTATCTGGAATTGGTCGCCAACGTCCGCCGGTTCAAGGGGGCACCACCGCTGCCGAAAGCGTCACCCCCAAAAACGATTCGCATCGCTAAAGGTTTCGATCAGTGGCGCGACGTCCGTCCGGAGTACCTCGATGCGCTCGGCGAGACCATCTTCCGCAACTTCGATGGCGCAGCCGGCCTCCATTACACAAACGGCACCGGTCGCAATGACTTGGCCGCCTTCAAGGTGGCGCGGGATGGCAAAAACGTTTACTTCTACGCCCGCACCCGGGACGCCATCACTCCTCCCGCCGGGGACAATTGGATGTGCCTCCTGATCGACGCAGACCAAAACCCGGCGACTGGCTGGGAGGGCTACGACTTCATCGTAAACCGGACCCTCGAATCCGACGGGCAGACGTGGCTCGAAAGAAGCGAGGGCGGTTGGAAGTGGAAGAAGGTCGCGCCGGTGACCTTTGTCGTGAAGGATAACGAGCTTCAACTCGCCATCCCGCGCGCGGCTCTCGGTCTGCCCAAAGGCAAGGCACCTTTAAGCCTCGATTTCAAATGGACTGACAATTTGCAGCACCCAGGCGAAGTTATGGACTTCTACCTCAGCGGCGACGTGGCTCCCGAGGGACGGATGAATTACCGGTACGTCACCGAATAGCCTTACACCGCAGACGTTCGAGTTCGCTGGTAACTGAGACAGCCAACCCGAACACTGCGGCACGGCGGAAGCGCCGCCGGAAATCGACTTGGACAAGCTGGCCTGCTCAAAAAGGGGGTTTTGAGGGGGGTCTATGGTACCAGGGTATGTCCAGGGTGGTACCAGGGTGCCCCCAGACCAGCCCGAGGGAGGCGCGAGAGGGCAGTTGTATTCAGGATGCTTATGGGGAACACCGACCATCCAACATCCGGCTTCCAACTTCCAACATCAAACGCCCGGCCAAAGCCAACCAAAGCCACACTCTGCCCCCCCCTGATAAAACAGTTGGAGGGCCGATATTCCTGTCGGCACGGTGCGCTCGTTGCCAAATGCCGACAGGAATGTCGGTGCTCCGAGCCGCGGATTTGGCTGGCGTCCTGAATCGCTTTGCTGTAGCCGTGCTCGCGAGCGACTGGCTGGGGGGCGAGACCGCCTCGGCCTGTCGCGGCATCGACCGCAAAGACGGCCGCCAGTGAATGTGCATCTATTCAACATTATGGTCCGCAAAGCCATGAAAGCTCCTCTCAATCCGGTCTTGGCAAGCGCACTGGGCGCAGGCGTTCTCCTGTCGGCTGCCCATGTGGCGGGCGCGGCGCTCACGGACTACGCCAAGCCGATGATCGGTACCGCCCAGCACGGCCACGTTTTTCCGGGAGCCACCGTGCCGTTCGGCATGGTCCAGGTCTCCCCGGACACGCGGGACGGCAGCGGGGACGACGCATACCAGGACGGCTCCGCCGGATACCACTATGCCGACACTTCGATTATGGGCTTTTCCCACAATCACCTGACGGGGACCGGCATCGGCGACCTGGGCAACGTGCTGCTCATGCCGATGGTCGGCGAGGTGAAACTGGTCGCCGGCCAGGGGCCCGGCCAAGGCTACCGCGCCCGCTTTTCTCACGAGCAGGAAGAGGCGCGGCCCGGCTACTACCGCGTGTTCCTGCCGGACTACAAGATCAACGTCGAGCTTACGGCCACTGCCCGCGTCGGGGTGCACCGCTATACCTTCCCGGAGGCAACCGACAGCCATGTCATTCTTGATCTTTGGCATGGCATCGGGCGGGGCAATCGCTCACGGCCGACCGATTCGGCGCTCACTATCGAAGACCAGCGGACGGTCAGCGGCTTCCGCAGGAGCCGGGGCTGGGGCGGGGACAAGGTATATTATTTCGTGTTGGAGTTTTCCCGCTCGTTCGATGCCGCGGGGATGGTCTCAGACCAAAAGGAGGTCGAGGGCAAGCAGGCTCGGGGGACGAACTTACAGGGCCACTTTGATTTCAAGACCAAGGCCGGAGAGAAGCTGGTGACACGCGTGGCGCTCTCCACTGTCAGCATTGAGGGGGCGCGCAAGAATCTCCGGGCGGAGGTCACCACATGGGATTTCGACGCCGTCGCCGCCGCCGCCCGCGCCCAGTGGGAGCAGGCCCTCGGCACTGTCCGGGTCCAGTCCAAGGACAAAAGCTTCCTGGAGACCTTCTACTCGGCGTTCTACCATGTCTTTCTGGCGCCGACGCTCTTGAGCGATGTGGATGGCCAACTCCGCGGACCCGACACCAACGTCCATCAGGTTACGGGATTCGACTACTACTCGGAGCTGTCGCTGTGGGACACGTTCCGCGCCGAGCATCCACTGCTGACGCTCGTTCAGCCCAACCGCGTGAACGACATGGTGAGCACCATGCTCGCGCACTACACCTTCTTCGGGCAACAGGCTCTGCCGGTCTGGGTCGAGTCGGGCAAAGAGAACTGGTGCATGATTGGGAACCATTCGATCCCGGTAATCGTGGATGCGTATCTGAAAGGCTTCCGCAAGTGGGATGCCTCCGAAGCGCTGGCGGACATGATCGCCACGACCGAAGGCGCCCGGTCCCAGATGCCCGAATACCGGACCAACGGCTACGTCGCCAGCGGGCGTAACGCCGAGGGGGTCTCGAAAACCCTGGAATACGCTTATGATGATGTCTGCATCGCCCGCTTCACCAAGGCGCTGGGGCGAGACGACGTCGCCGACCGTTACGCCAAGCGCGCGGAGAACTGGCAGAACGTCTTCGACTCCGACAGCGGGTTCATGCGGGGCAAGACCCGGGAGGGTGCCTGGGTCACGCCCTTCAACCCCAACGCCATTGTCACGGATTCCTACACCGAGGCGAATGCGTGGCAATCCTACTTCGTGCCGCACGACGTGCCGCGTCTGATCAAGAAAATGGGCGGGGACGAGAAGTTCGTAGCGCGGCTGGATCAGATTTTCGATAGCAAGGAGGCAATTGTTAACTTCTCAGAGGATGTCGTTGGCCTGATCGGCATGTACGCCCATGGCAACGAGCCGTGCCACCACTACGCCTACCTCTACGCTTACGCGGGGCAGCCGTGGAAGACTCAGGCGCGCATCCGCCAGGTATGCGGCGCCCTGTATAACAACAGCAATGCCGGCATGTGCGGCAACGATGATTGCGGCCAGATGTCGGCCTGGTATGTCTTCAGTGCGCTGGGGTTTTATCCAGCCGATCCTTGCGGTGGTGTTTATGTGCTGGGCAGCCCGCTGGTGGACCAAGCGACGATCGAACTCGCTCGCCCACACTACAAGGGTAAGAGGTTCACCATCCTCGCCAGGAATAATTCGCCTGCGAACATGTATATCCAGTCAGCGACCCTGAACGGCAAGCCGTTGACACGCACCTGGCTCACGCATGACCAGATCGCCGCCGGGGGCACGCTGGTCTTGCAGATGGGCGCGACTCCGAATCGGAGCTGGGGCGCTGGGCTCGCTGACCGCCCGAAATAAGCGCGCGTGGGAGCGGTGAACATCGAACACCCAACATCCAAGGCTCGCCCGACGCGAGGCGGTTGGATGTTCGATGTTGGCTGTTGGCTGTTGGCTGTTATCCAGGAGCCGTGTCCGAATCCAGCCGCTGCCGACGATTCTGCGCCTTTCCCTCAAAAGGGGCGAACGGGAACTGGCCTTGCCAATACCATCAGCGCGCCGCCGACACACAGACGTAGTCCGGGAGCGGCCCGTGACGCGGGCATTCCGCGCGGGATGTGGACTCTTCGGGCTGTTAGTGGCGTTCATGCTCACCGTGGCAGGGGCCGAACCGGACTACACGCGGTTCGTGGATTGCTTCATCGGCACGGGAGGGCATGGACATACTTACCCTGGGGCGAGCATGCCCTTCGGGATGGTGCAGTTGAGCCCGGACACACGTAACGACGGTTCCTGTGACAGTTGCGCGGGCTATCACCTTTCCGACACTTCCATACTCGGCTTCAGCCACACGCACTTGTCGGGGGTGGGGGTGCCCGATTACGGGGATATACTGCTGCTGCCGATTACCGGCGAGGTCAGGCTCACGCCGGGCGACCCCAAAGTGCGCCGCAGCGGCTATCGCTCCGCCTTCAGGCATGGAACCGAGCACGCCGAGCCTGGCTACTACACGGTGTTTTTGGACGATTACCAGGTGAAGGCCGAACTCACTGCGACCGATAGAGTGGGCTTCCATCGCTACACCTTCGCGCAGCCGGGCGCGGTGAACTTCCTCGTGGATCTGATCCACCGGGATCCAGTAACCGAGGGCTTCATCCGGTTTGTGGGCGACCGTCGCATCGAAGGATTCCGCCGTGCGAAATACTGGGTGGGGGACCAGTATCATTATTTCGCCATAGAATTCTCCCGGCCCATCGAGGGCCGAAGGCTTTTCGAGAACAGGCAGGAGCTGTCTGCGCAGACTGAGGCGACTGGCCGGGCGCTGCAAGCCCTGGCGCTGTTCAACGTGCGCCAAGGCGAGCAGATCGAGGTCAAGGTGGCGACCTCGGCCGTAAGCACCGCCGGCGCGTGGAAGGACCTTGTGGCTGAGAGCCGCGGCCGGAGCTTCGACCAAGCGCGGCAGGACGCCCACGCCGCCTGGAACAGCTACTTGAGCAAGATCCACGTGGAGGGAGCCTCGGCCAAGGACAGGCGCATCTTCTACTCGGCGCTATATCACACTCTATTGACACCGAACCTCTTCCAGGACGTGGATGGCCAATACCGCGGTATGGACGGAGCGGTTCACCAAGCTGTGGGTTTCACCAACTACACGGTGTTCTCGCTGTGGGATACCTTCCGCGCACTGCATCCGTTGCTGGTCCTGCTCGACCCCGCGCGGGACGCGGACTTCGTAAAGACACTGGTTAACATGAGCCAGCTCTATGGCGAGCTGCCGATGTGGGAGCTGGCGGCCAACGACACCCGTTGCATGATCGGGTATCATTCCGTGTCGGTCATCGCGGACGCCTACGCCAAGGGCATCACCAACTTCGATCTGCCAGCGGCGTTCAAGGAGATGAAGCGGACGGCGCTGCTCGATAAGCGGGGCTTGAAGGATTACCGCACGCTTGGCTACGTGCCGGCCAACAAAGGCAGCCAGGCGGTCTCGAAGACCTTGGAGTACGCTTACGACGACTGGTGCATTGCGCAGACGGCCAAGGCGCTGGGCGCGCACGAGGATTATGACTATTTCCTCGCCCGCTCGCAGTTCTACCGGAACATCTATGACCCGTCGGTGGGTTTCATGCGGGGCAAGGACGACGCGCACGCCTGGTCCAAGCCCTTCGATCCGCAAGCGCCGGGCTTGAATTACACCGAGGGCAACGCCTATCAGTACAGCCTCTTCGTGCCGCAGGACGTGCCGGGGTTGACGGCGCTACTGGGCGGCAAACCGGCGCTGGCCAGATACCTGGATACGCTTTTTACCACGCGCATGACTTTGGACCTGGGCGAGGAAAACGACATTTCGGGCTTGATCGGGCAGTATGCGCATGGGAACGAGCCGAGCCATCACCTGGCCTACTTCTATTGCTTTGCCGACCAGCCGTGGAAGACGCAGGCCATGATCCGCCGCATCCTCAGGGAGCAGTACGACGCCACACCCGGTGGGCTCAACGGCAACGAGGACTGCGGGCAGATGTCGGCCTGGTACATCCTCAGTGCGCTGGGCTTCTATTCCGTCTGCCCCGGGCAAACTGCTTACGTCATAGGCAGCCCGCTCTTCGACAAGGCGGTGCTCAAGCTGGACAATGGCCGAACGTTCACCATCAGCGCTCGCGGCAATGGGTCTAAGAAGCCCTACATCCAGAGCGCTCTGCTCAATGGCCATCCTTGTAACGAGTATCTTCTGGACCACGCCAAGCTGGTCGCCGGCGGTGAACTTGAGTTCCAGATGGGCGCCAGGCCGCAGAAGGCCTGGGGCTTGGCGGGTGCGGACCGCTCCATGCCTGAAACCCGCATCTCCGCCGTGCCCTACTTGACCCAGACTTCGGATAAGTTCCTCGACCGCTTCCGTGTGGAGATGCGCTGCGATGATCCCCAGGCTGAGATTCACTACACGCTGGATGACTCGACGCCGGACCGCAGTTCAATGCGCTTCGCGGCGCCCTTCGATGTCGGCACCACCACGGTGCTCAAGATGCGCACGTTCTCGGAGGGTACCGTGCCGAGCGTGGTGGTGAGCCGCACGCTGACTCGCTCGGAGGCGCTGGTCCCCGCCGCGGCTCCGTTGCCCGGTCTCAAGTACGCCTATTTCCAGGGCATCTATCGCTCGGTGTATGATTTCGCCAAAGATACGCCCGCCGTCACGGGCATAGCGGATCGGCCCACGATCGAGGTGCGCCGCCGCAACGACTGGATTGGCCTCGCCTTTGATGGCCTGATTAAGATTCCGCAGGATGGCGAATATACCTTTTACGTTGCGGCCAAGGATGGCGGCCAGCTCTTACTGGACGGCGAGGAACAGTTTGAGAGCGACGGCCGCAAGGACGAAGCCCTGCCTCAGCAGTCCACCCTGGCCCTGCGCGCGGGCTTTCACCGCTTCACCCTCAAGTTCTACAAGTGCACGGACAAGATCAGCCTCACCGCTGATTGGTCCGGACCAGGCTTCAACCGGAGCGCGATCCCAAAGGAGGCGCTCTTTCATACTGGGGAATGAGCAGGTGACTGGAATCCTCTTACCTGAGCGGGCCGCGCCGAAGCCGTAGCCCGGGGTTTTGGCACTGAGCTGGAAGCATCAGCAGTGCGCCGCGTGAGGGCACGCGGCCTACAAGCGTGTCTCCTGTAGGCCGCGTGCCCTCACGCGGCGGCGGTCGAGGGTGTGAGGATTCCAGCTCAGCCGTGAGTCTATTCACCGCCGTTTGCCCAGCAACTCGTCGGCCAGAACCTGCGCGTCATAGACCTTTCTGAGCGCCTCAATAATACCGCTGGAATGCACGGACAGCGCGCGCGACTGCTCCTCTGTGTACAGGAAGTCCTCGGTCAGGGATTGGATGTTGCCGTCGAAGATGATGCCGACGAATTCACCCTTGCGGTTGACGACGGGGCTACCGGAGTTGCCGCCGATGATGTCCGCAGTGCAGACGAAGTTGAGCGCAGTTTCCAGCTTCAGTTTCTTCCTCTTAGCCAGCCAGCGTGGCGGCAAATCAAACGGCGGGCGGTAGTTCTGGTCTGTAGCGCGCGCATAAAGGCCCGCGAAGGTGGTTTGGAAGGGGACCTGACGTCCGTCTTCCTCGTAGCCTTTCACGACGCCGAAGGCCAGGCGCAGGGTGGAGGTGGCATCGGGATAGTTGCTGGCGCCTTCGAGGGCGTAGCGGGCTTGGCCGATTTGGGCATGCGCCTGGCGCATCGCTTCGCGTTGGGTCTCGACCTCCTTGCGGACGGCGCGCGCCTCGGGATCAACCAACCGGGCCAGTTCGATCATCGTGTCTTTGGCCTGGTCAATGGCCTGTTGGCCGCCTTCATATAAGCGGCGACGCGTGACGGCGGAGGCCAATTGGGTGCTACGCACGGCCTCGGCGGCGCGCTCGCGCGGAGACTTGCCCGCGAGGACTTTCTGCACCAACGCTGAATCCGGGCCCAGGCCTTCAGCCAGGCAGGTCAGCGAATCAGCCAGCTTGAGCATCTCCAGGTCGGCATAAACCGGCGCTTCGGCAAACAGGCGGAACTCGAAGGTAGCCCGCCGTGACTCCCGATACTCCTCCAGGCGTTCGCCTTCCGGCTTGGGACGCTCCTCCGCCGCGCGCAACAGTTCCCGGGCGTAGCCGAACAACACGCTGTTGAAACCCGAGCCGCGCTCCAGCAGGTCCTCCGCGACGACGTGCTCGCCAATGATCTTTTGCGCTTGGGCAATCCGGTCCCAGGCCCCCACGGCATGGGACAAGGTCGTATTCGTGGCAACCGTTGTGCGCAACTGTTGTTCCGCGGCTTTCTTGCGGTCCATAAACGCCGGGTCGAGCAGCCCGGCCAGCGCCCCGTCCCGAACCTTGCGCCCGTTTCTGGCTCCGAAGAGGTCGTTGCGGGCGCGGCGGGCGTTTTCGGCGCTGCGGGCGCTCCAGGCGCTGAGCAGGACTTCGCGGCGCATGAGCTGTTCCAGGGCGCGCGGATATTCCACATTGCGCAGATACTCCAGCTCGGCGACGGTCCGCAGACGATCGGTGTGGCCCGGGTGCCCGG
>PLZQ01000007.1 GCA_003152225.1 Limisphaerales bacterium
TGACAACTCTCATAGGGGTGAAGCGTCGGGTTCGGCCCCCTCGTCAGCCGTCTCTCGATATAAAGCCAAACCAGCGGCCTTCACTGCCTCGGTGCCTGGCACCACCTCCTCAATGTCCTCGCCGCAAAGGACCGGGGCATCATCGTCTGAGTTCAGAACCGTATCCATTAACCTGTGGTATTCTGCGCTCTGGTGGAACTCCTCCAGGGCTGTGTGCTCTGCCAACAACTGGTCCGGGGCATCCGCAAAGCGGGGCGTGTAGAAACCATACTTCTCCCACTTGCCCTCTACATTCAGGCGGAAGTTCTGTCCTTGGATTATGACGCGGTATCGAGGCATATGCTCACGCCGAACGATGCTGGTCAGTGGCGCGCCGCCCGTGACGCACGATAGCAAACAGAAACGCAATCGGCGCGTCCACTGTACTAGCCGGGTTAGCTGGCTTGGTCATACTCTCTTATGATCCCCTCTAGCCAACGTCTTTGAGCCCGCTGGTATTCCACGACGCTCGGAACCGGGCGCGACGGCGCTGTTGGCTCAGTTACCAGCCGTCGCAACTCAGTGACAAAAGCAACACGGCTTACAAAGCACTCTGGTTTAGTGAAATGGGTTGCGGCATCCAGGCCGCCCACGCAGACGATGTAAAAACCGGTGGTCTTGAGGCCGGCTTTCTCCTCGATTGCATCCGCCCCGTTTCGCATCATCTCCAACTCCTCACGCCAATGCCTTTCTTCGGCGGCAGCATCCCATATGTCGTCTGTGGAGGACATAAACAGCTAACGCTGCGGGTGAGCGACCGCGATAACCCCTGATGTGAATATGACCACGACCAAACGAAAACCCCAGACGCCGGTTCGCTCGACCCGCTTGTTGGCCGAGAAGATTGCCGCGACCATCATGACGGCTGGAGGCAGCGGTGCGAAGGCGTGCAGGCTCGCGCTAAAGGACCGCGACGAGCGTGAAATGTGCGGCTGGGGAGAAAAACCACTGGCTGACCGCATAGAGGAAATCATAAAGGCCAACGCTCAGCATCAGCGGCCGGAGCCAGCCGCGACTGGGGAACGAATACAAGCTGGCCTGAACGGCTGGCTCCGGTCCGCTGAATGCTGTTGTTGGGCGATGGAGGATTCATGGGCGAAGCAACCGTTTGAGCAACAACCCCAACCCGGCCCCAATCCAGCAGAGCGGGCCGCCGAAAAGAATGCCCATCATGGCCGCACCGAAGGCATAATCCGACCCCAAGCCTCGCATTGCCTGAGCGGCTAGGAATGCCCCCACGACAGGGACCACCAGGCACGCCACGACTCTGAGCCACGTCTTTCCGACCACCCACACCACAACTCCGCCAGCAAGAAACTGGAAGCCGCAGATCAGTGCTGAAGGCCACGTAGTATTCATAGAGTCACCATCTCACTCGCGTCACCGCCCAACGGCGCACCTCAGGCACCCCGCGCCACTCGCGTTCAGCATGGAACAGAGAGGTCATCGCGGGGTTGCCTGCAGGTGCTTGTTATGCCGGCCAAACTTCGATGCCAGCCACAGCACAAACCAGAAGACGATGAAGTACTGAAGGACTCCAAAGACCAGTGTGAGGGCGTTTTCGGGGAACGGAACCCCCGTGATGGTCATGCACGATGCTAAACCCTGCCCGATGCAGATGGCTGGAAGAAAAAGCACCAACCCGATCCAACCAATCGTGTCCGGGCCATCGCCACCAATGTGCCCATAGCAGTTGAAGAACCACCCAGCCACACCCACGAAGATGACCGAGGCTGTGGCAGCCAACAGCGCACGCTTCGCTTTACTCATGATCGCCTCCACGTCCTAATAGCATAACGAGGAGCATCAGCGGTGGGGGCCAGCCGCCACGGATGCACGAGTCGCAAGTGCGCTGAACGGCTGGCTTCCATCCGCTGCATGCTAAGGTTATCCCTTTGGGGGTGATCCAAGAGGTGTAACATCGGAACGTTCCTTTGTTGCGGCGCTCGCATTCTCGACCCTTTCCAATGCCTTGCGCACCCAATCTCTCGTGCCCTCGTATGAATCGTTGGTAGCTTGGCGCAAAGCCGGAATCGCTGCTTGCGCTCCTGGACCAAGCTGGCCAAGCGAGTACGCGGCCATGGATCTAACCTCGTAGTAGCCGTCGTGCAGCATCAGTTGCGAAAGAACCGGAACAGCCACCTCAGGAGGAACCTCTACATTGGAAAGGAGTCTCGCGGCATCGCGCCTTACTGAGGTGTCGGAATCGCGGCACGCGGCGATCAGCAAGGCATGGACCGCCCTGGCCTCGACACCCAAATCTGCACACAAGAGCATGGCCCAGTATCTATCGGAACTCCAGAGATATTCTTTTTGCGAAGCCCAGCTCTCCAGGCGGTTTGGCACGTAGCGACCGTTGCGGCGGCGGCTCACGATTGCATGCGCGAGGCCAGGGGGCTTCTCGTCAAAAATGCTGATCAGACCCGGCAGCGCGTTAGTGCCACTCCGATGAAAAACACCCCAAGCCTGATTGCCTCTAGAAAAGCAACATTCTGCTTCGTACTTCCGCAGCCATGACCGAACAGTTCGCCCCTCCAACCTCGGTTCGGCTGTTAGCAGTCCGATGCTCGCGGAACCACAGGCGAGGAGGGTGCCGACAGCGACGACGAGAACCGTCCGGATTCTGCTGCTGGTCATGAGGGATAACGTCGCGGCTCACCTACCGCCGCCGAGGACGCAGGTGTAGCGCAGAACCGATATAGGAATTGCGCCAAGCCGGCGAGCGGAAAGCGCGGGCGGCGGTTAGGTGAAGGCGCTTGTTAGACGACATAATCAATTGGGCGATGTCAAACCGCCCGGCCGTTCCATATCATTTATGATATTCGTCTGACCTTGGCCAATGTCTGTGGACAACTTCTTGGCCTTGGAGTGCGCTTTCGCAATTCCTCCAAGAACAAGTCCAGCCAGAATAGCGATGATGGCAATGACGTACAATAGCTCCAACAACGTGAATGCTCTCTGCCGAACCTTGCAGGGTGGTTTCATCTCAAGCTTTGACAGTGCTCAGTTTTGCTAGTCACGCGTGGATGCCGTCTAACTATTTATTAACATGGAATACTTTCCTGCTAAGCAGATAATAGTGGACAAACTGGGAATGAATTCCTAGTTTCATTAGCAGAATTGTATGGGGCCTAATCCGAGCAGTCAAGCCCCAAGATCGCACCCTTGGGGACCCGGCCGGCAGGTGCGTTTCGAACTCATCACCCCCAACCCAAAGCTCAAGTTGCTGGACCAGGTGCGGGAAGTGATGCGGCTAAAGCACTACTCCATTCGCACCGAGCGCAGCTACTGCGACTGGATTCGGCGCTATATCCATTTCCACCAGATGCGCTCGCGGGAGGATTTGAATGGGGGCGAGGCCAAAATCGAGCAGTTTCTCAGTGACCTGGCGGTCAACGGGCACGTGAGCGCCTCCACTCAAAACCAGGCGTTTAACGGCCTGCTTTTTCTGTACCGGGAGATCCTGCACCAGAACCTGGAGAACATTCAGGCCGTGCGGGCAGACCGGCCGGTCCGCGTGCCCACAGTGCTGACGCCCGAGGAGGCGGGGCGGGTGATTACTACCATGTCCGGACCGCCGCAGTTGGTGGTGAAGTTATTGTACGGCAGTGGGTTGCGATTGTTGGAAGCGCTGCGTTTGCGGGTGCAGGATCTGGACTTCGAGATGAAGCAACTGACCGTACGAGACGGGAAAGGAGCCAAGGACAGATTTACGGTGCTCGCCGAGGGGGTCATCCCGCCGCTCCGCGAGCACTTGGCCGGCGTGCAACTGACGCACCAGGAGGATTTGGCGAGTGGTTACGGAGCGGTTTACTTGCCCGGCGCCTTGGATCGGAAGTACCCCAAGGCAGCGCGGGAATGGGGCTGGCAATACGTTTTCCCGGCACGGGACCTGTCGCGCGACCCGCGCTCGGGGGTGACCCGTCGGCACCACCTGGACGAAGGGACGATTAACAAGGCTATTAAAGCGGCGGTGGCGCGCGTGGGGATTGTCAAACGCGCCAGTTCACACACGTTTAGGCACAGCTTCGCCACCGCCCTCCTTCAGCGGGGTTCGGACATTCGTACCATTCAGGAGTTGCTGGGTCACAATGATGTCTCGACGACGATGATTTACACGCACGTGATCAAGCAGGGTGGCTCCGGCACCAAGAGCCCATTGGATTGCCTGTAGGCCGGCCCTGGCTCCCCGGTGGCTTCGGTGCATCATCCAACTCATTGATATTGGTTTACTTGTACAACTCAGCCCCCAGAGCCAGGGTCAAGCGGGCCGACCACCGGGTAAACGCACATCAGACCCTGCACCCAGAACGGTGCCACAGCCATTGCCGGCCAGTCTTCGCGTATCCTGGGCCACGGGCTAATTCGGCCTGCGCCCGCGCGGGTCTGGCATCCCTCCGGGATGCAAGCCGCATTGGCTCGCGTGTCCGGTGGTCGTTTCGCCTCCGGCCCCGGAAACGACCACCGGCTGCCGTCTGCCAACCCTGCCGGGTTGGACTGGTCACCATAAAGGAATTGGGAAACCTCGCGGACGCCGCCCCGGCACGCACTAATCTGAGCTTGATGCGGCCCTGCCGCCTGGCATTATCCTGCAATCCAATCTGGACATTTGTCCCTGGTTGCGGTATGAATTGACGCATGCAGTCGTTTGCAGAATTGCCTAGTTGCCAGGCAAGCCTCTTGGTTTGAATGAAGAGGCGCCGGCAGCTTTGTTATGAGAGTCCTTGATATTCCAAGATCAGGGAAGCGCGGGAACATGGTCTGGCAACGCAACCGCTATGGCCAATACAGTTA
>PLZQ01000151.1:0-3227 GCA_003152225.1 Limisphaerales bacterium
GCAAGTACCTCTACCTCGACAGAGAGGACTTCGGCAACGTTGGGCCAATCTGCCGGCTGGAGTACAGCAGCCGGAAGCGGCGTTGAGAATTCGCCATCTACAAGTACAGCGCTGACCGCTACGACCCGGAGGAGTGGTTTTTCCCTGGCAGCGACTTGGTGGATGGAACGATTGAAGGCGCGCTGAAGGCGGGGATGCAGGCTTACGAATGACGGGTGACGGTCCACCGCGTGGGTCGTGCGGTTGCTCGACCGTCCATGCCCTTTTCCAAGTCAGGCGTCTTTTTCCCCCTCACCCCNNGAGATGCCTGCACGCCTCGATTTGGTCGCAGCGCGGCCAATGGTTCTCCCTCTCCCTAAGGGCATATGTGGGGCTCACGCCGATTCCATGGTGTCAGGAAGTCTGAGCCTGTGGCAGTGCCCGAGCAGATGCCCGATCATCCAGCTTTAGTGTTTGGGCGGAGCGTTGGTGGACCCAGGGCGTCTCTGGGACTTGAAGAACTGCAAGTCACTCCCCGCCAAGGCAGCTTTCAGGCGACGGACATAGGCGTGCCATTCGACTTGCACGGTGTCCACAGGGCCGATGAGCTGTTCGAAGGCGTCCAATCCCCCGCCCCGCTGCACGAGGGTCAAGGCGCGTTCCCGATGCTGCGGAGTCTCGAAGACGAAGTAGGTGAGCGTCCACCAATGGAGGTAATACAGGTTGAAGTGGCTATCCAAGCCGGGGCCGCCGTGGTCGGTGATGATGCAGCGCAAGGGGATCACACTGCCGTTGCGAAGGTTCTCCGCCAGGTCGGGGCTGGTGGCGAGCTCATCCATCCACCAAACCGGGTAAGTGTTGGGATCGATTCGTCCCACCGCGAGACCATCCGGCGTCAGGCGGCTGGTGGAGAAATACTCCGCCAGGCCTTCCTCCAGCCAATGATCCAGGTGCAGTTGCGCCACCTCTTGGTTGAGCTGATGGGTGGCTTCGTGGAGCATCCAATGGCAGGGATTGATTTCGTTCGCCGAAAAATACGCGAGGCAGTAGGGCTGCCGGTAAAACGCCTCCGCCCAGCCCAAGCCCGGGTTGACCCGGCGAAGCTCGGCACGGTCCTTGAAGAGCTTCACCTTGAGTTTCGGATGCGCGGGTTGAAACTGCGGCAGGCTGCCGAGACGGTTCGAGTAGGCGTTATACAGCAACTCCATCGCCTGAGCCGTTTCCTCTGTCTGGGCGCGCATGGCCGAGGAGTAAATGACGTAATGCGGCGTTTCGAGCGTGAGGGACGGGTACCACGGACGCGGAACAAACTTCCATGCCACCACGCCGAGCAGCACGAGCAGGTAGATCAGCAGCCGCGTTTCGCGCGCCTTCAATCTCCAGCGAAATCGACAGGTTCCCAGGGCCATCGTTGGGAAAGAATTGCTTGAGGCTGGGCGGCTGGCAAATGGTTTTGTATTCCGCGGCGAGGCGGACTGCTGCGCGGGTAAGTTTTGGCCTGGAAACCCAGCGCGGCAAAGCAACAACTGAATAGGCAGAGCGGACAGAAACATAGAGACAAGAAAATTGAAGACAGGAAAATAAAGAGGAATCCCATTTTCCTGTCTTAAATTTTCCTGTCTCTCTCCCAAGTATTGGGTGCGCTTTACCTGCGAGCACTGAGTAACGATATTTAGCGTCGTCACCATGCTATGCGGCACTGCGCAACTCCCCGCAACTGATGGTGTTCACCCTTGATGCAAAGAATCGCTCAGTTGTTCTCTGCTCCCTGACGGCTGTTGGGACTGCTCCTGCTGGTGTTCATCGCGCTGGGCGTCCTGGTCAGCTTGCGGGCGCCGCGGCCCGCGCCGTTCATTGGAATGGCGTGGAATAGAGCGGGCTACCGCCACCCGCCGCCGATCCAGACGTAGCCGTGGCCGTGTCTCCCCCAATGCCCGCCCACCCAAACAGCGCCGGGTGTCGGCCGAACCACGTAACGGCCGCCGATCCATACCCAGCCGCCATTCCAGGCCCAATAGCCAGGCGCCCAGCCATAATAGGGACTCGGTGCGACTGGAACGACCTCCACTTGAGGCGCTGGAGGGGCCGTTGGCGCCACGACGACTGTCTGCGGGAGCGGTTGCGCCGGCACTGGAGTCGGTGCCTGCCAATCCGCCGTCGGCGCCGCCGGCGCAACTCCGGTCCCGCTGACGGGAGGAGGCTGGGCCGAAGGCGGATAGGCCGGTTGGACGACGTAAACCGGTTGGGTGTGATACACGGGCAAATAAGCGACCTGGCGCTCGGCGCAACCGCTGGCCAACGCCGCGACGCCCGCGAGGGTCAGGCTCGCGGTCCATACGTTAGTATTCATAAGATTAAGATGCTTCATATCCAGTGAGTTGGACGCATCCGGGGGCCTCCAGGTTCGCTAAAAACGCATACAAATGTGAGGGGGTTTTGTAACCGTTTCGGTGAATCTACTGTCATGCGTATTCCGGCGAAGGATGCTACTCCTGCAACCGCCTCCCCCCCGACGCCTATTTCGGAGCCGCCGTGTCGCGGATAAAGCGGGCGAGATCGGCCTTCTGCTTCTTTAGGTCGGTCAGGTTCAGGTACATCATGTGACCGGCGCTGTAGGTGTCGAGAATGATGTTCTTCTCCAGGTCGGGGTCCATCTGCAGATGGTTGAAGGTATAGCGCACGGCGGACCAAGGCGTCGCCAGGTCGTAATCCCCGATCGAAACGTGGACGCGGAGGTAGGGGTTTCGGGTGAGGCTGTCGGCCAGCGTCTCGGCCACATTGAGGAAGCGGTTCTGCTCGCCCCAATCCCACTGCAGGCTGGTGAGAATCTCATAGGGCAAGTCGCTCTTGTAGTTCAGTTCGGCCCGGACGTATTGATTGAACGTGGAGGCGAACACGCTGGCGACGGCCTCGGTGGTCGGGTCATATTCCATGCCGCCGGCGAGACGGTCGCGCACATAGCCTTTGTAGCGGGCGTCAAACCGCCCAATGACGCGGTTTTCGGCGCGCAGGAGTTCCGCCGCGAAGCGGCTCATGGGGACGCGCAAGTTCGCCCGCTCGATCAACTCCTCGGAAAGGCCGGTCAGCCGGGCCAGTTCTTTGACCACGGAGCGGCGCGTGTCCGCGGGCAGCGCGGCGCCGAGCAGAAGGGCGTGGTTGTAGTCCCCGCCCGCAAAAGTCTCGGCCTTGGCCATGGCCTCGGTGACGGAGAGTTGCTGGAGGTCGGGTGCGAGCTTCTTGTGGTACCA
>PLZQ01000151.1:3245-5651 GCA_003152225.1 Limisphaerales bacterium
GAGCCCCAGCGGGTGTTGCGCGTCGTGTAGAGCCGGATGAAGCTGGCCACCGAGCTGAGGTCGCTCTCCACGCCGTGAAACTTCTTCGCGTCGTCGGGCTTGACCGCGCGGCTGAAGCCGGTGCTGACGGGGTCGATAAAGACCAGGTCGGTTTCGTCCAGCAGCGAGAACTCGTTGTCCACGAGTTTGTAAGGTGGCGGCAGGGAGCTGCCGTCGTCTTTGAGCAGCACGCGCCGGGGGCCGAGCAGCCCCAGGTGCATCCAGACGGACGCGGAACCCGGGCCGCCGTTGAAGGAGAACGTCATGGGGCGGCGGCCCAGGTCCGCCACGCCGTCCTTCGTGTAGGCGATGTAAAAAATGGTGGCGGTGGGCTTGTCTTCGTTGTCGCGGAGCAGGATGGTGCCGGCGACGGCGGTGTAGTCCAGCTTCTGGCCGTTGATCGTGAGACTATGCTGGGATGTGACAAGCTCCTCTTTGGGTTCAGCGGGCTTGGCGGGCTCCTTGGCAGGCTCTGCGGCTGGTTTTTCCGCAGGCTTGGCCGGCTCGGCAGCCACCATCAAGCCAAGAGGCGCGCCCCACGTCAGCAGGCACAGAGAAAGCAGGAATCCTTTAAGCATGGCGAAACCGTGCCTTGCCTCCCCGGCGAATGCAAACGCAAAGAGGCGTCAGGACAGGCCTTTGACGGCCCAGCCGGCGCGGTATTGGCGGCGGATAAATTGGTTGGGCGCGGCCTCGGCGAATGTGAGCGCCGGAGCATTCCAATGCAGCGTGGTTTGCGGGAAACGCAGAGCGACGGTGCCCACCAGGACCGCCTCGGCCAGCGGCCCGGAGTAATCGAAGCCAGCGGTAGTGCGCTCGCCGCCCAGGCAGGCTTCCACGTATCGGCCCCAATGATCCTCTTCCTTGACGTCGGGGAACTTGAGGTTCTTGAACTTCTTGTCCGGGTAGAGCAAAGGCCGGGCAACATGCGGNNAGGGCGCGGATGGCCTGTGGCGGCCTCTGGGAGCCGTCGTACCAGGTCACCGGGATCGTCTTGTCCGCCGTGTGAGCGGTGCCGGGAAAGACGTATTGGACTTGAGAGTTAAGGGCCCAGTTCCACTGGGTCGGGGCTGCGCCCACGGAGCGCACGGACAAGGGCGCGGTTAATTCGAGGGCGCCAAATACCGGATCGAAGATATGGCAGGCCATGTCGCCAAGTGAGCCGGTTCCGAAGTCGAGGCGCTTGCGCCAGTTGACCGGATGATAATACTCGTTGCCAATATAGGGCCGGCTGGCGCACACGCCGAGCCACAGGTCCCAGTCGAAGCCAGTCGGCACGGGATCGGAAACCTCAGGCCGCGCAGCCGGATCGCCCCAGGCGTTGCCGACCCAGGAGTGGACTTCTTTGACTTTGCCGATGGCGCCGGCCTGCACGAGCAGCACCGCCATGCGGTAGAAGCTCGAAGAATGGATCTGGATGCCCATTTGGGTCACGACGCCCTTCCAGCGGGCATACTCCGTGAGCATCCGCGCTTCGTGGAGGTCGTGGGTCAGCGGCTTCTGGCAATACACGTGCTTGCCCAACTGCAGCGCACTCATGGCCATCGGCGCATGCATGTGGTCAGGGGTGGAGACGTTCACGGAGTCGATATTCTTGCCGTGCCGGTCCAGCAGCTCGCGCCAGTCTTGGTAAATCAGCGTGTGGGGGAAGAGTTTCCTGAGCTCCACGGTGCGCCGCAGATCCACCTCGGCTACGGCCACCAGGCGCAGGCGCTTGGACTTCGCCAGTTGCCGGAGGTCCTCCCAGGCCATGCCGGCAGCTCCGAAACTGGCGTGCTGGAGAACACTGTTGGGCGGCCGGGCAATCAAGTCGCTCGTGACGAAGGGCGCAGCCAAAACCGCGGCGCCAATGGTCTTGAGGAACGAACGGCGGCTGAAGGCACAATTGGACTTATGAGTAGCTAGATCAACAGGCATCGCAGAGTAAAAAACCAGAAGCCTTCCGAGCCGTCAATGGAAAATAAGGAGAACAACGGTCGGCGCAGGGCCAATTCATGAAGGTGAAAAGGCCGGGACGGGGACGGCCTCGTCCCCGGCTGCCCAACCTTCGAGCCGCCAACAACCGGNNAAGGACGGTGCTGGGTTGAACCAAGTGTGCAAACCGGCAACATCCTTTACAGAACAGACCGGCAACATCGCTTACAGTTCGGCGATTATGCCCTGGCAAGAATACCAAGCCCTGGAACAACGAATGATGTTCATTGCGGAGTACGAAAGTGAAGGGGGGAGTTTCACCGCCCTTTGTGCGCGCTATGCAGTGAGTCGAATGACTGGATACAAATGGCTGGACCGTTTTGAAGCAGAAGGGCTCCCGGGTTTATGGGAGCGCTCGCGCGCACCGCACCGAGTTAGGCATGCGCTCAGCGA
>PLZQ01000154.1 GCA_003152225.1 Limisphaerales bacterium
TAACTCGTAAACTGGGGCTAGAGTGTGTTTCCCGCCTTATCGGTGGGCGCCCAGGACGCTTCACGCGCCGACCGCTCGTTCCTCTTGGAGTTTGCCCAGGCGGCGCAGCAAGCCGGGCTGAGCCGGCTGCGCATCGCCGACACCGTCGGTCTTTTGAACCCGTTGCAGACCAGCGAGCTAATAGGCATGTTGCGCACGGAGGTGCCCGCCCTGCCGCTTGAATTCCACGGCCACAATGACTTGGGAATGGCTACGGCCAATACCATCGCCGCCCTGGCCGTTGGAGCTGATTACGCTAGCGTCACGGTCAATGGGCTGGGCGAGCGTGCCGGCAATGCCTCGCTTGAAGAAGTGGTTATGGCGGCTCGACTAACACTGGATGTGGATTGCGGCGTGGACACTCGCCAGTTGGCGACGCTGAGCGATTTGGTGGCTAGGCCTCCAGCCGGCCTCTGAGCCCCGACAAGCCCATTGTGGGCTCAGCGGTCTTTCGCCACGAGTCGGGCATCCATTGCACCGGCCTGATGGCCCACCAGCGTGCTTACGAACCGTTTGCGGCGGAGGAAGTTGGCCATGCCCCGACTGAACTGGTCGTGGGCCACCACTCTGGCACTGGCTTCTTGGGCCACAAACTGGAGCAGTTGAACCTCAGCCTGCCCGGCGAGGCTTTGTCCGCCCTGTTGGAGGAAGTCCGGCATTTCGCCGTCTTCCGCAAAGGCGCCGTCACCGATGAAGAACTGCGAGCTTTGGTTGCCGACTTCAAAATGTCCCGGGAGCTTTCTGGGCTATGAAACGAATCGAGGCTATCATCAGACTCCATAAACTCGAGGAGGTGAAAAGCGCCTTGAACGCAGCAGGAGTCATGGGTATGACCGGCATCGAGGTTAAGGGCTTCGGACGGCAGCGAGGCCACACGGAAATCTTTCGCGATAGTGAGTATTCGGTGGACTGCCTGCCGAAGGTCGAAATCGAAGTCGTTGTTTGCGACGAACAGGCGAGTGCTGCCATAATCGCAGTAGTCAAAAGCGCCAGGACCGGAAGGATTGGTGACGGAAAGATCTTTGTGGCTGCGGTCGAACAGGCCGTTCGCATCCGAACAGCGCAGCAAGGCGCCGAGGCTATCAATTAACCTCGACTGAGTCTGTAATCTCAAATATGCCAAATAGCATTCGAAATCAAATCCAAGGCACCATCACCCGGATCACTTCGGATAAAGTCATGTCGGAAGTCGTTCTCGACACTCCGGCGGGCGAGCTTGTCTCGGTGATCACTACGGCATCGCTTAAGAACATGAAACTCAAACGTGGCAAGGTCGTCACGGCCATGGTCAAAGCAACAAACGTCTCGCTCAAGGATTGCGACTGCGGCCAGCATTGATTGCGCACGCTGGCCAAAAGGCTGCACCGCCGCGACTGACGCTTTCTTGTTGGAGACCCGCTGGCGATTCTGGGATCGTGCATGCGGGCCCTGCAAACACGCAGGTTCAGCACGGCTCTGGGCGGTAGCGGGCAGGCGTGCTCCGAATTGGCACCTCAACTGCTGAGGCAGATCAGCGTTAAATGCGATGAATCCAGTGCTGGAGCTTTGTCCTCGCGGCTGCCAACAGGTGGCCGGTCGAGAGAACGCGGTCGAGTCTGTGGCGGCAGCAGACTCGTGCCGCGTCATTCAGGATCTCAGTTTGCTGCTCGAAATCTCGCGCACGATGGAGAGCAGCCTGGAGTTGGGGGACATTATCCGGCCCACGCTCCGGAAAATGGCCAACTCGTTCGGCATGACGCGCGGCGCCATCACCCTCGTGAATCGCCGTGACCACCAGGTGGTCGTGGCCGAAACTTTCGGTCTGCCGCGGACCGAATCATCCGAGGATTACTGGCAGCACGCGCGGCCGTTGTTGGACCAGGTCGTCCTCAGCGGTCAGGCGATAGTGGTCACTGACATCGCCAAGGACGAACACTTTAGTCACCGCTTCACTCCGGAGAGCCGCGATGCTGCCTCCGACGCCACCGCTTTTCTTTGCGTCCCCATCAAGCTGGGCGAGGAGACCATGGGCACGTTGAACCTCGAGCGTTGCGCGCGGTCCGGCGCCAGCCTGGCCGCTGATGTCCGGTTACTCACCTTGATCGCTCATATCGTGGCCCAAGCCGCGCACCTGAGGCAGACGACCCAGGAGAAGCTCGATGGACTGCGCCAGGAGAATGAGCGGCTCCAGCACCAGATTGCCAAGGGCTTCCGCCCCGACCAGATGGTCGGCAACTCCAACGCCATGCGCAGTGTCTATCTGCACATCGAGCAGGTCGCCCCCAGCGACACCACCGTGCTTATCCGCGGCGAAAGTGGAGTGGGCAAAGAACTCGTCGCCCGCGCTGTCCACCACTAAAGCCGGCGCGCCAACCGCGTCTTCCTAAAATTCAATTGCGCCGCCCTGCCCGAATCCATTATCGAAAGCGAACTCTTTGGCCACGAGAAAGGCGCGTTCACCGGGGCCATCGCTATGCGCCAGGGGCGCTTTGAAGTGGCCGATCAGGGCACGATCTTTTTGGATGAAATCGGTGACCTCACGCCTCCCACGCAGGTGAAGTTGCTGCGCATTCTCCAGGAGCGCGAGTTCGAACACATCGGCAGCAACATGCCCAGGAAATGCGACGTCCGGGTCATCGCCGCCACCAGCCGCAACCTGGAGGAGATGATGGAAACCGGCAAGTTCCGCCAGGACCTCTACTACCGGCTCAACGTCTTCCCGGTCTATATCCCGCCGGTTCGCGAGCGCAAGGCGGATTTGCTGCAGCTTGCCGACTACTTCCTCGAGAAATACGCCGGGCGCGCCGGCAAGAGCATCCGTCGCATCTCCACGGCAGCCATCGATATGCTCATGGTCTACCATTGGCCGGGGAACGTGCGCGAAGTGGAAAACTGCATCGAGCGCGCCGTGCTGCTTTGCTCAGGTGATTCCCTCGAGGCGCATCACTTGCCGCCGACGTTACAGATGCCCGGGCGGGACGGCAAGGCGCCAGGCGGCACGCTTGCCAGCGCCTTGCGCGGCCTGGAACACGAGATGATCTGTGCTGAACTCAAACGCACCGGCGGCAATATGGCCGAAGTAGCCCGCACCCTTGGTATCACTGAACGTATTATGGGTCTGCGTGTGAAAGAGTATCGGATTGACGTGAAGCGGTTCAAAAAGGCATCTGAATGAACAAATGGCGGAATCAATACTGCCCAGCCAAAGCCACCTGCTAACCTGCTGATCCCAGTCCGAGTTCCGAACTCCTGAGCGTCCCGGCGGAGGTGCAGGCCATCGGATCAAACCATCGTCGGGTTTCGGCCTTGGGATTTCAGATCAGAGCGATTGGGTCCCCCTTCAACTGAACAGACTGCCGAACCTTGCCCGGCCTCTTGCAGGTGTCAAATTCTTTTGCTTTGAACCGCCGGAGCGTTAACCTCGCTGGACATGAATTTGTTTCTCAGAAGCTTCTTGATGCTGGCGATTGCGTTGCCTTGGACCGCCCGGGGGGAGGTCAAACTTGGGAACGAGGTCCTGGCCGCCGGGCATTTCAAAGTGCTGCAAGGAAAGCGGGTTGGGCTGCTTACGAATCCTTCGGGGGTGAATCGCCAATTGGTCTCCACGATCGATGTGCTCCGCGCCGCGTCGGGGGTGAAGCTGGTCGCCTTGTTCGGGCCCGAACACGGGGTTTATGGTGCCGTGGGGGCGGGGGACACGGTAGCCGACACCACCGACGCCAGCACCGGGTTGCCAGCGTATTCGCTTTACGGCAAGACGTTCAGGCCGACGCCCGAGATGCTCGCGGGTCTGGATGCCATCGTGTACGACTTGCAGGACACCGGCTGCCGGTCCTATACGTTTGTCAGCTCGATGGGTGTCGCGATGGAGGCGTGCGCCGAGGCGGGCGTCGAATTCGTTGTGCTTGACCGGCCCGATCCGCTTGGCGGCCAACGCATCGAGGGGCCGATGCTCGAGGCGAGCTTCCGCTCCCACGTCGGCTACTGGAACGTGCCCTACGTCTATGGCCTAACTTGCGGCGAACTGGCGCGGATGATCAACGGCGAAGGCTGGATCAAGAAGCCGTGCAAATTGACAGTGGTGCCCATGAAGGGCTGGAAGCGCTCGATGGTGTGGCGGGATACCGACTTGCCCTGGGTGCCCAGCTCGCCGCACGTGCCGCATGGTGACTCCGCCCTTTACCAGGTTGCGACCGGCATGTTGGGTGAGCTTTATAGCGTCAGCACCGGCATCGGTTATACCCTCCCCTTTGAATGTATCGCGATCCCCGACCTGGACCCGCACAAGTTCGCTGAGCAGCTCAATGGCTACCAACTGCCGGGTGTCAGATTCTACCCCATCACCTACAAGCCCTACTACTTCACGTTCAGCAACCAGCCGATTGGCGGGGTGCAGATCTTCTTCACCGACCGCGCCGCGGCCCCGCTGACCGCTATCAATTTCTACGCATACGAAGCCTTGAAAAAGGTGGGCGATCGCGACCTCTTTGCCGAGTCGGTGAAGGCAAAACGAAGCGTCAGCATGTTCGACAAAGTCAACGGCACCGACGCGTCGCGCAAGGCGTTGGAGGCGGGCACCCCGGCGTCGGAGATCGTTGCTTCCTGGAAAGCGGGCGAGCAGGCTTTCCGGAAGGATCGCAAGAAGTACCTGCTCTACTAGGGAGCTTGGGCATGGATGTTAAGAATCTCAACGAAGTGCCGGCGTTCATCACGAAGGACGGCTCGGAGATTCGCGAGCTGCTCGCGCATCGCAACTCGGCTATCCGCAATCAAAGCCTGGCCGAGGCGCGCGTGCCCGTTGGCGGGAGCACGCAGGAGCATCATCACCCCAAGGCGGAAGAGATTTACTACATCACCCATGGCCGCGGCAGAATCACCATTGAAGGAGAGGAGCGCGACCTCCAGGTCGGTGATGCGGTGGCGATTCTGCCGGGCAAACGCCACAAGCTTTGGAACACGGGTAGCGAGACCCTCCGGTTGCTCTGCTGCTGCGCGCCAGCCTACGAGCACAGCGACACGATCCTCACCAATTTGTGAATTGACCGCACCGAGGGAGGGGATTTAACTGCGGCCATGCGAATCTCGTTCTCAGTGATGCTGCTGGTTGCGCTCGCCCTGTCCGGCTGCGCGAGGAAGAAAGTCGCTGACTCGATGTTCCTGCCGCCACCGCGCGCCGGATCATCAGGCACCAATGATACGCGGATCGTCACGCCCCAACTTGTCTCGGTGGGCAAGGTCGCCGTGGTCAACACCACCGCCCGCTTTGTGGTGCTCAACTTCCCGCTCGGGAAGATGGCGGCGGTTGACCAGCGCCTCGACGTTTACCGCCGCGGCATAAAGGTCGGCGAGGTCAAAGTCACCGGGCCGCAGCGGGAGGACAACACCGTGGCTGACCTAGTAGCCGGCGAGGTACAGGTGGGCGACGAAGCACGTACCCAATGACGGCGGTTTGCTCGCCGAAGTGTGGAGACGGAGAGGCCCGCCAGGTCCGGGGTTATTGCTCGGACTCCGGCTGGCCGCCGCTGATCGGCTCCCGAACGGGCTGGACGGTTTTGGGCAGCGACTGCCTTTGATAAGGCGAGTACAGATTGAAATAAATGCCGCACAGCGGACGCGGGCCGTCGTTCTGGCTTAATATGATGGTGATGTGTTTATCGAGGGCGATGCCGTGGCGGAGCTCCGGCCCCCGGCCTTCATAGGCCTTGATCGCCTTGTTCAGCAGGGAGGTCAGTGACGCGGCAAACTCCTCGGGGGTCTTATCGATGCAGATGACGTACTTCTCATACGCCTTCAGTGCTTCCGTGATTTCCTGGCTGAACAGCTCGGTGGTCACAGTTATAAACCTACGAGAAGCTGCGGAGAAAGTGAAGCCAAAAAGCGCCCCGGCTGGGGAGCGCGCGTGGCTGCGCGGAAGTCGGGCGGGCTTGTGTTAAGTCCGAAATCCGAAACCCGAAGGCCGAAAGAAGGCCGAACTCCGAAGTCCGAATGCACCGCCACCCCGTGCGAGCAACAGCCCATCGAACCAAGTCATTCCCGGATTTCGGGTTTCGGCCTTCTTTCGGCCTTCGGTCTTCGGTCTTCGGGTTTAAGCGCCGCTGGCCTTGAGCCGGGCGCCGAACAAAGCCGTGCCGATGCGCACCATGGTTGCGCCTTCCTCGATGGCGACCTCGAAGTCGCCGGTCATCCCCATGCTCAGGTGGGGCAGGGGGGCGCCCAGGACTTGCTCGCAGCGTTCCTTCAGCTCGCGCATTTGGCGGAATACCGGACGCACCTTCTCCGGGTCCACAGTCCACGGCGGGACAGTCATCAGCCCGTGGATTTCCAGACGTGGGAGCGCATTGATGTGGCGCACGTCGGCCAGCAGTCGGTCCGGCCGGCACCCGAACTTACTGGCTTCGACTACCGCGTTGACCTCCAGCAAGATCGGTAAGGTTTTCGCCGCTTGGTCCGCGCGCTTGTTGAGTTCCTCGGCCAGGTGAAGACTATCGACGCTTTGCACCATCTCGAAGAGCCCCACGGCGTCGCGGCATTTGTTCGTCTGCAAATGACCCACCAGGTGCCAGCGCAGCCGCGCCGGACACGCGGAGATTTTAGCTTTGGCCTCCTGCACCTTGTTCTCCCCGAACAGGTTCAACCCCAGCGCCGCCGCCGCGCAGACGATCTCCGGGGGCTGGGTCTTCGTCACCGCGATCAGTGTGACCGAGCCCGGCTTGCGTCCCGCTCGCGCGCAGGCAGCCTCAATTCGCTGCTGCACGGTTTTCAAGTTGGCCTCTAAGTCCATGCGTGGACGATACCGGGAAGGGAAACGAGTGAATAGCGAATAGTGCGGGCCTTTCCTTGTGGGTGATCCCATCGGCGTGTGAACCGCGCTCCCGCTGCGCCGCGCGCCGGTTGAGGCCGGTCACTTAACCCTCAGCGCCAGCCTTCCGACTACTCTTATCTCCGTCGCAAGTTGGCGATCGTCTTATGGGCGTACACCAGCCACAGCAAGCTCAGGAATCCGATGAGGACAATCTGGCCGAGGACCGGATAGCTGTAGATGAGGAAGGCGATAGCGCCGCACACAACGGTGGCTTTGATCAGATCAATTATAGTCATAAGACTGCATTCATGTTCCGTCCCGGCCTGCGGCGGCTCTGTGCTGGCCTCCCCCCACAACGCTGCCGATTGGCCGAATGCCCGAATGATTATAAGATAAGCGATCGCATGTCCTGTGCCAAGCGGAAACTTGATTTCTGCCGGAGCCAGCAGGGCCTGTTATTGAAGGGGCGGGGACGGCCTCGTCACCGATGAATTGCCAGGAGTCGCGCCATCACGAGGCCCCGCCCCTATATTGCCGCCTTCACGAATCGGCGCCGCGCGAACCCAGACAATTTGGCCTTGTAACGGCGGTCATTTTGCGCGAAAAGGTCACATGAAGAGCCGCATCTTTTTCTGGTCCATCACCTCCGCCCTCGCCGGATTCTTGTTTGGTTTCGACACAGTGGTCATTTCCGGGGCGGAGCAGAAGATCCAGTCGCTTTGGGGCCTCAGTGTCGGGCTGCACGGGGTGGCGATGGCCGCGGCCCTCTACGGCACCGTCCTGGGTTCGATGCTCGGCGGTTGGCCCACCGACCGCTTCGGCCGCAAGGCCACGCTGCTGTGGATCGGCGTGCTCTATATCATTTCGGCGGTCGGCTGCGCGTTCGCCGCGGGGGTGTCCTCATTCATCGCGGCGCGGTTCATCGGCGGCTTGGGGATCGGCATCTCCACCGTTGCCGCGCCGCTCTACATCTCCGAAATCGCGCCTCCAGCGTACCGTGGCCGGCTGGCCG
>PLZQ01000486.1 GCA_003152225.1 Limisphaerales bacterium
CGGCGGCGAGCATCCCGGCGGAGGTGTGCGCGCGATTCGAAAGCGCTGACAAGCTGAGCGATGAGGATCGCAAAGCGATTATCGAAATCGCCCGTAAAGCACTCACGCGCTTCCAACCCAAACCGGAAGCCAAAGGCGGGTCAAAGACCGAGCCCGAGTCCAAGGCGGAATCCAAACCCGCAACCAAAGTCGAGCCCAAACCCGAGGCCAAGTTCAAGCCTGACGGCGGGTCCAAACCGGACGCCCCAACGGACACCAAACCGGAGACCGAACCGAAGCCCAACGCGGCACTCAAGGCGAAGCCATGAGCGACACCACGGGGAGCCTGCGCCGAAAGATCAGGAGTGCCAGTGATCTCCAATCGGTCGTCCGCACGATGAAAGCTTTGGCTGCCTCAAGTATCGGGCAATATGAGAAATCGGTGCGCGCGTTGACCGACTACTATCGGACCGTGGAGCTGGGGTTAGGCGCATGCTTTCGGGAAAGCGAGCCAGCAGCCGTGAAGGTGGAACGGAAAGGACAAACTGATCGGGGTGCGATTGGCGCGGTGGTTTTCGGATCCGACCAGGGACTGGTGGGCCAATTCAATGACGTGGTGGCCGATTATGCGATCCAGACACTCGCGGCTTTGCCTGGCAAGCCCCAAGTTTGGGCCGTCGGTGAGCGCGTTCATGCGCGCCTGGCGGACGCGGGCCTGCCGTTGATCGGACTTTTCGCGGTCCCGAATTCCGTTCAGGCCATCACCCCGCTCGTCGGACAGATTCAAATTGAAAGCGAAGCGCATCGGGCCAAGGGTGAGTATGCGCGTCTTTATGTCTTCCATAACCGTCCGCAGTCCGGGGCGCTCTACGAGCCGGTCAGCCAGCGGTTGTTGCCGCTCGACGCGCAATGGCAGCAAGGTCTGGCCAACGTCCGCTGGCCGACGGGAACCCTGCCCGAGGTCATGGGCAGCGGCACCGGGGCGCTGCGCGGACTAATCCGCGAATATCTTTTCATCTCGCTCTTCCGAGCGTGCGCCGAATCCCTCGCGAGCGAGAACGGGAGCCGCCTGGCAGCGATGGAACGCGCCGATAAGAACATAGACGAATTACTGGAGAATCTCCACGGCACATTCCACCGTTTTCGCCAGAGTGGTATCGACGAGGAACTGTTCGACGTGATCTCCGGCTTTGAAGCGCTGAGGGTAGAGGAACAATGAGTCCCCCGAGCGAGATGTTGCGAGCCGAGTGGCGGGCATCGCCGATAAACGGAAGGTGAAGATCAACTCCACCAAGTGTCACAAGCCGCTCGGGAGTCAAAACCACGACCAATAAGCAACCACAACGACAAGATGCCTTCGGCATGGTTGGCCTCGGCGTCATGCGGCGCAGTTTCCTGCTGAGCCTAGGCGGAGCCTCCGGGCAGTTCCAACCGGAGTCGTCGCCCGGCAGGCGGTTCACTCCTCGCTGCTCCTGGCCTTCTCCACTTCGGCGCGCAATAGATCGTGCAACGTCACCACGCCCAGGACGGCCTGTCCGTCCGCGGCCGTGAGCACAACCAAGCTAGTCGAAGATTCAATGAGCAGCGCCTCGAGCTGCCGGATGGTCTGACCGGGCAGGCCGGTGGTCGCCGTCTCTAGCCTCGGCAGCCGCTTTTCGGCAAGGGCAGTTTCAGCCTCCTTCCTTGTCAGGATGCCCGCCACGAACTTCACCCAGACCACCCGCCCGGGCACCGTGCCGAACTCTTTCCAAAACGCCAGCTTGAGCTGCGGGATGCCGCTGCCCGCTGCCTCGCGGCAGAATGAGTTCAGCAGCCAGCCCACCAGCAAGGAGGAGCTGGCGATGATGCAAAAGCTGCCCATCAGGAACGTCGTCATCGATCGGTGCGAAAGCTGGACCAATCCCAAACGGTAGAGCCAGTTCATCCCGAGCTGAAAAGCCACGGTCACAGCGCCTGCCGCCAGCCCATAGAGACAGGTCTCCGACACTGCACGCGTTTGGCCGGGCAGCTTTTGCAGATAACGGGCGAGAAATTGCATTAGAGCCTAGAAAAATACCCGTTCAGGGGCGGCTAATTCAAGGGTTTTGCCATCCCCCTTGACGAGGAAGGGCATTCCGCAGGCGACTTGCATAGTCCGGGAGTGAACAATATCGGATTTCCCCTCTCCCGCCCCGCGCCCGTGGCCGGGAGGCTCCGTTGCTCACTTAGCCAGTAATGCCAGGATCGAGTCCGACGATTTTCCAACCAAATATACCGGCGACTCTCCTAGCACCGCGTCCTTCAGCAAGAGACCATTCCCCATGATGTCGTAAGCCTGGACGCCTCCGGCCGGCTTCAGTTTCCGCGATTGGCCCGCTTCGCACCACGCGATTGCCACTGCCCGATCCTTCACCCGGAAGACGTAAGCCGCCAACCCGTCTTCATGCACGGTCTTCACGCACTCGTCGGGCAGGCCCAGCAGACGCGTGAGCGCGGAGACGCCGGCATACATCTTGCGCGGGGCGCCGCCGTATTCGAAGAGCACGCCGCCGGCGTCCGGACCGTTGATGGTGCCGCACGTGCCGGCGTGGAAGAATATCTTCCGCACGCCATGCGCGAAGGACACCGCGGTAAACTTCACAATGTGTTCCGTGGCCGCCCGCTCGCTCGGCCAACGGCAACGGTTCATGGTCGCGTCGCCGACCGACTGCGGCACACAGGGAGGATCGTCATCCGCGTAACACCCCCATTCGGTGATCCAGACGGGCTTCGGTCCGCCGTGGGCGCGCATGAGGCTTTCCAGCGCGGCGAACGGCTCCTCGAAGCTCTCGGCTGGGCACGCCGCGTCGTACATGTGCAGGTCGAACACGTCCACCCACTGCAAGCCGCCTTGGGTCACGAAGTCGCGGGTCAGGCCGGCGGTCAGGTTGGCGCTGATGCCGCCGACCACGCGGCATTGCGGATCGGCTGCGTGCAGGGCGCGGCTGCCGGTCTCCAGCACGCGTAGGTAATCCGCCAGCGTGTAGCCGAATTTCCGCGGCAGGGCGTAGTCGGTATAGACCGGCTCGTTAAGGATCTGGTAATGCGTCACGGGTCGTGGCCGGCTTTGACCGTAATGGCGCGCCACCGCTGCCGCGTAAGCACCGAAATCGTTCAAGTCCGCCGGCGCATAGCTCAGGGGCAGCCGCATGCGCAGGTAAGAATCGTTGCCGGCAGCCTTATCCACCTCATCGGCTCGTGCCGTTGTGGACCAACTGGCCGACGGGAAAGGCAGCAGCACCTCGACCTGGCTGTCCAGGTTAAGCACGCGCTGGATTTGCGGGTCCGTTGCCGAGAAATCGAACTTGCCCTTCTCCGGTTCCACCGTCTGCCATTTGGCGGACCAGTCGCGCCACCATACGACGCCGGCTTCGCGGGCCAGACGCACCAGGAAATCCCAGGGATAGGCGTGGTTGAAGCCCAGCGGGGAGTCCGCCAAATCTGCAGCCGCTGGCGAGATCAGGGCAAAGCGCAGCGACGAGGCCGGCTCCGTTGGTTGGAACGTGAACGTGGCGGCGGAGTAGGGCGTCCAGGTCGCACGGAACGCGCCTTGCCGGCCTCGACTCAGAACATGCAGCGTGAGATTGGTGTCCCGGCGTTCCGGCACGTTTAACTTCCAATGCTGCGTTTCGACGACGCGGTCGAAGAAGTCGGTTACCTGGACTTTCCCGGACACAGCTTGCGGCTGGCCGGTGTTATTGAACGTCTGGAGCGTGAACTCGAGACCGAGACTGATGTTGGTGGAGATGTTTCCCGTCGCTCCGGTCTCGATGAACGATTCCACAGGCTGCCTCGGTTCGTAGGCTGTCGCGTGGTCGCCGCGCTCCAATTGCACCGCGTCGAGCCAGAGCGTGGCGGCGTCCCGCTTGGACGCTTCGAGGTCCAGCCCGACGGCGATGAACAGGAACGGTTGCGTCGGGGTAAAGGTGAACTCGCACCGCTGCCATTCCTTGCCGACCGTTACCTGCTTGCGCTGCAAATGGCTGGGCGCTTCGTTCGCGGCCAGTTGCGCGGCCACACCTTCGGCATCGGCCCGGAGGAATGCCGAGAGCGTCAGCATCTCGCCGGGTTTCACGCGGAACCAGCCCTGGTTGGCCGCCAGCACCCGGCGCACGGGTTGGCGGACGGGGTCGTAGTAATCGAAATAGAACACCGGCAGCGTCTCGGGCGTCAGGGCGATTTTCAGGCTGTGCCGCGCGTGTTGCGCGACTGTGCTGTCTGACTCTCCTACGAGCCGATACAGGTTGCCCGCCCAGCCGCTGAGGCCATAGGTGAGGCTGCCCCAATTGGCGGTGCCGCACTCGAAGCTGCTGTTCGGCACGAAGTTCTTCACGCCCTCGGTGGAGATTTGCGGGAACCATTCCTGGCCACCGACCGTTTCGGCCAGCACCACGTCGTCGAGCCACAATGTTCCCGTGCCTTTGAACCAGATCTGGAGCCGGCTGGCGCTCGCGGCGAGATCGTTCCGGGCGCGGAACACGAACTCGAATTGCGCCCACTGCGCTCCCGGCGAGAACACCTCTTCGAGGCCGGCATTCTCCCACCGGCGCGTGTCCGAGAGGGCCACATCGACCGCCCCGCCCTTGATCCCCTCGGCCTTCGCCCAAAACATGATCCGATACCACTGGCCCTGGCGGACGCTGACTTTGCCGATCTGGCACATCATGGCGTGGAAGTCCGGCCCGTCGCCGTCGAACGCGGCGCACGCCAGTTTCGCGCAGCGCTTGCCGTCGCGACCCGTGTCCAGGGTAAGCTGTTGTTGGATCGCCGGGTTTCCCGCGGATGACCAATCGTCCGGCACGCCGGGCTTGCGTTGGTTTTGCTCAAAGGACCCGTTGGCGACCAGGTTAGTTTCCGCCGCGTAGCCGAGCGCGGCGGCATTCAACACGAGGAAGGTCAGGAGGAGAGTGCGTTTCAGCATAGCGGCAAATCGAATCGTTGAGCCGGTTTCGAGCAAAGCATGGCTATATTCATGGCGCGTCCTGGGCCCCATGTTCCCCCGCCCCGACCCAGTGAACAAGGCAAAACCGCCCGGGATCCTCTTTGGAGTCGTAAGGTGATACTCCCGCCCCTGCCCAGGAGCGCAGCCTTCAGGCTGCAGAATCGGCCGATTGCGCTGCGGCGCAGGCAGGTCCCAACACGCGCCTCATGTCTCATGCCTCTGCAGCCTGAAGGCTGCGCTCCTGGCTGCTCGCCGGCATAGAGCGCGTGTTCCCCTCCTCCCCGGCTGGGACGACATACCTATGCTTGCTCGCGGCGCGGGCGAAGATACTGAGCGCAGGCAATTGAGTGTCGCCACAGAGGGCATTTGCCCGCAGGCTTAGTCATGCGAACTGACTGGCAAAAGCTCTACGCGCTGGCGCTGGAAGAAGTGAAAGCGACGCTGGCCGCGCTGCCGGAGCCGCTTCGGGACCGGGCGCAGCCGTTGCCGGTCACTTTCGAGCGTCTGCCCAACGCCGCGCATCGCCGGGATGGCGTCGAGCCGGATACGCTGGGGCTGTTTGTCGGGCCGGAATTCGCCGAGGAAGAGACCACCTCACTGCCGCTGCCGCCGCAGATCATTCTCTTTCTCGAAAACATCTGGGACCTGGCCGAAGCCGACGAGGAAATCTTCCGCGAAGAAGTGCACACGACTTACCTGCACGAGCTGGGGCATTACCTCGGGCTCGACGAGGACGACCTGTTTGACCGCGGGCTGGAATGACGA
This sequence comes from Limisphaerales bacterium, assembly GCA_003152225.1. GTDB lineage: Bacteria > Verrucomicrobiota > Verrucomicrobiia > Limisphaerales > UBA8199 > PALSA-1440. The sequence goes on from PLZQ01000486.1 coordinate 5,705, forward strand.
GTTTCCACCTCGCGGGGACTGTGTAACCTCCGCGACGGGATGGGAGTCTATCATAGAGGACGGACCACCTCGGGAGAGGGGAGCCGGAAGGAGAAGCCTCAAATAAGCCTACAACAGGCTTGCAACATGCTTGCAACATGCTTGCAACTATGGGGAGACTGGCGCGTTCCTCTAGTGATACGGGCTTGTTGCGATAGCGGCGCGGCCCCGGGGATTGGGAGAGCCGGCCGCCACCATAAAGGGAGATTGTTATGGGAATAGCCCTCTGAGCCGCTTCGCATCCTGCACCCGTTTGATGCCGAGGGTCAGGGCCGCCAGGCGCATGGAGAGCTTCTGCTTGCGACTCAGGGAGACGACTTGCGTGAAGGCCGTTTCCA
>PLZQ01000361.1 GCA_003152225.1 Limisphaerales bacterium
CACACCATCATTCGGGCGCTGGCTTACAAATGGATTCGCATCCTACATAAGTGCTGGAATGAGCGCACCCCGTACAACGAGGACCTATACATGGAAAGACTCAAAAAACGGGGCTCAATTTTCGCCACCTTGCACCTGCAAACAAAATGACAAAAACTATGGACGGGAAGGCTCAGGGGACTACCCTAAGGCTACCCTGAGGCTACCCCGAGGCTACCCCGAGGCTACCCCGAGACTACCGCTGGGGGACGAGCATTCCCGATTTAGCGACCATTGAGCCTCGGAAGCCACAAGGGCTTCAGGGGTGGGATCGTGCGGCGGGGAGCGGTTCAATATTGAGGCCGCGGGTCGTGGGGGGAATCGTTTCGAGGACGATTATTTCCGAGCAGACGGGCTGAGTGTGCTGGGCTTCGCCATGCTGTGGGCCATCGATGCCGGGTTCAACCGGAGGCACGCGACTTCCTGAGCGCAACATCCGATCTAACAGGAGGTAACGGAGATTCAACTTCCACGAAATGAAGGTCACCGATGGCATCAGCCGGCTGATTCTTCCAGGCGCCAACCTGTAATCCCACGCGAGACTGGGCCGACGGGAGTTAACAGAGGGAACGGAGATTTTGGAGGCAAGACCTCTCTGTTCCCTCCGTTTCCTCCTGTTCAATATGGGGCTGTCGGTTATCCCCGCCCTACTTGCTTTCAGCGCGCGGCGTGGCAGTAGTATGGAGAAGCAACGTTCAATCGTTCATTAAGATACGCTGTGAATACGAGCTGCCCGTCCACAGTCTATAGAGAAGTAGCCCTTGAGCGTTGCATAAGCTCTCATATGAATACAAATCTCTGTGGTTTCTGCAACAGTCCGGAGCATGCTTGGCGCTCCAACCGCCGCGAATTCCTGTTCGTCGGCCTCGTGGGCAGCTTGGGGTTGACGCTGGGCAATGTGCTGAAGCTGAGGGCCGAGTCGGCCCCGGCCAAGGCCAGCGCCCAGTCAGTGATCAACATCTTTCTCCCGGGCGGCATCGCGGCGCAGGAGTCCTTTGATCCGAAGCTCCTGGCGCCAATTGAATACCGGGGCCCATTGGGCACGGTGAAGACGAAGCTGGACGGCGTCTATTTCTCCGAGCCGCTCCAGAAGACCGCCCAGGTGGCCGACCGGTTGTGCGTGGTGCGCGCAATGACCCACGGCGAGGCGGACCATGCGCGAGGTACGCACAATATGTTCACCGGTTGGCGGCCCAGCCCGGCGGTGCAGTATCCGAGTATCGGCAGCATCGTGTCGCACGAACTCGGCGCGCGCAATGACCTGCCGCCGTATGTCTGCATCCCGAGCCAGCCGAACGAGTTTGCCGGCACGGGCTTCCTCGGCTCGGCCTACGGGCCATTCAGCCTGGGAGCTGACCCGGCGGACGGCGGCTTCAAAGTGCGGGACCTGAACCTGCCCGGCGGTGTGGACGAAAAGCGCTTTGCGGAGCGGCGCCAGATGCGGGCAGTGGTGGACGCGCACTTCAGCGCGCTCGAGAAGTCCGACGCGCTGGACGGCATGGACTCGTTCTACCAGCGGGCTTACGCGATGATCAGCTCGGACAAGGCGCGCGCGGCATTCGACCTGGGCAAAGAACCCGCCAAGCTGCGCGAGGACTATGGCCACAACGCGGCGGGCCAGCGAATGCTCCTCGCCCGGCGGTTGGTTGAATCCGGGGCGCGCTTCGTGTCGCTGACCTACGGCGGCTGGGACCATCACGACAACATCAAGAATGGCGTGAGCACGCAGATGCCGGCGTTCGACCAGGCCTTTGCCGCGCTCATCCGCGACCTCGACGGACGCGGGATGCTCGACTCAACGCTCGTGCTGGTGACGACGGAATTCGGGCGGACGCCCAAGATCAACAGCACCGGCGGCCGGGATCACCATCCAAAGGTGTTCAGTATTGTAATGGCCGGCGGCGGGATCAAGAAAGGCATGGTGCACGGGGCGACCGACCCGACGGGCAGCGAGCCGGAGGACGACCCACTGACCGTGCCGGACTACGCGGCGACCGTATATCACCTGCTGGGGATTGATTGGGACAAGACCCTGATGGCTGGGGCAAGGCCGGTGAAGATCATTAAGGACGGGGAGATTGCCAAGGGGGTATTGGCATAGGCGGAGAGGAGCCTGAGTAAACGCCAGGATGGGAGATAGAGGATGGATGGGATCAAACGCTCCGAGCGTGAAGGTCAGAATGAACCTTGAACCTTGAACCTCGAACGTTGAACTTTGAACGAGAACAGACACAGTCACTCGGCGATGCGTTTGCTGACCGACTCCGCCTACCGTTGGCTGACCGTGGCGCTGGTGCTCGGCGCGGCGGCTGGTGCGCGAGCGGTGGCGCCGGAGCTGGCGTTGGTGCTGCCCACGGGCGGGCAGCGTGGTACGCAGATCGAAGTTAGTTTCCACGGCGACCGGTTGCAGGATGCGCAGGAAATCATTTCGTATGAACCGGGGCTGGATGTGGGGAAGCTCGGCCTGGTGACGAATAAAGTCGTCACGGCTCAGATAAAAATCGTTCCCGATTGCCGGTTGGGTGAACATCATTTGCGAATCCGCACAGAGACTGGCCTCTCCGAGCTGCGCACCTTCTTTGTCGGGCCATACCCTGTAGTCGCCGAGCAAGAGCCCAATAACGATCTCACTAACGCGCAGAAGGTGNNGCCCGAAAGGGGGACCGGCTTTCGGCGGAAGTGGAAGGCATGCGCCTGGGCCGGGGTTTCTTCGACCCTCGCCTGTCGGTGCTCGACAGCCACGGCACGGTGCTGGCCGATGTGGATGACACTCAGCTAGGCATGCAGGACCCGTTCATCAGCCTGATCGTGCCCGCGGACGGCACCTACATCCTTCGGCTCCGCGAGGCGACATACGGGGGCAACGACAATTGCCACTATCGCCTGCACATCGGGGCCTTCCCGCGGCCCACTGCCGTCTATCCGCTGGGCGGCAAGGCGGGCGAGACGCTCGCGCTCAGCTTCTTCAACAAGGCCTCCGGCGAGTTGACCCAGACAGTGAAGCTCCCGCCGACGCCGTCGGAAAAGTTCGGTGTGTTCGCGGAGCTGGACGGTCTGCCGGCGCCGTCGCCCAACTGGCTTCGCGTGTCCGATTTCCCGAACGTGCAGGAGAAGTCGCCCAACCAGGACCGCGAGCACGCGACGGGGACCGACCTGGCGCCGCCGCTGGCGCTCAATGGCGTCATTTCGCAGAAGGGCGAGGAAGACTGGTTCCGGTTCAAGGCGACCAAGGGCGTGGCGTTGGATGTGGAGGTCTATGCGCGCCGGCAAGGCTCGCCGCTGGATTCGGTGCTGGAGGTGTTTGACGCGAAGGGGCAGAGCCTGGCGGCCAATGACGACACCGCAGGGGCGGACAGCGCGCTGAAGTTTACGCCGCCCGAGACGACCAATTACTTCGTCCGCATCCGTGATACGCTGGGGCAGGGCGGACCCGAATATGTTTATCGCATTGAGGTAACGCCCGCGGCGCCGAATCTGGCGGTGAAGATTCCCGAGGTGGCCCGCAACGACACCCAGGCGCGGCAGTACATTGCGGTGCCGCGCGGCAACCGGTTCGCCACACTCATCTCGGCCAGGCGGGCTAACTTCGGCGGAGAACTCGTGTTCGCCGTCGAAGGTCTGCCGCCCGGCGTCACGCTGCACGCGGATCGGATGGCCGCGAACGTTGACGCGATGCCGCTGGTATTCGAGGCCGCGCCGGATGCCCCGATTGGCGGCAAGCTGCTCGACCTGACGGCAATGTGGACCAACGGGACCAGCCAACTCATCGGCAGATTTCACCAGGACATCGAGTTGGTGCAGGGGCAAAACAACGTGGCCTACTACAGCACGAGCGTTGACAAGCTATGCGTCGCCGTCACCCGCTCGGCGCCGTTCAAGCTCTCCATCGTGGACCCGAAAGTGCCGCTGGTGCAGGCCGGTTCGATGCGTCTGGAGATCGCCGCCGAGCGCGAGCACGGCTTCGACGAGCCGATCGAGGTGCAGATGATCTGGAACCCGCCGGGCGTGAGTTCGCAGCCCGAGGCGACGATTCCCAAGGGGGCGACCAACGTCTTCTACCAGCTCAACGCGGGCGGCGGCGCCGAGGTCCGCTCCTGGAAGATCGCCGTGCTGGGCCACGCCACGGTCGCAGGCGGCCAGATGTTTGTGTCCTCGCAGTTAGCGGACCTCGCTGTGGCAGCCCCGTTCCTTTCGGGTAAGATCGAGACGCTCTGGGTCAACCCGGGCAAGCCGGGCAAGCTGACCGTGAATCTCCAATGCGCGAAGCCGTTCGAGGGAAAGGCTACGATCCGGCTCTGCGGCCTCCCGGAAAAGGTCACCGCCTCAGAGAAGACCATCACGAAAGATGACGGAGAGGTCGTGTTCGACGTAACGGTGGACACGAATTGTCCCGCCGGCTCATACCGGAACCTGTTCTGTGCTGTGGATGTGCCCCAGGACGGGCGGATGGTTCCCCACACCATCGCCCAGGGTGGAATCCTGCGCGTCGTGCCGCCGAAGAAGGCGGATGCCCGCGTCGCAGCGGTGCAAGGGAAGGAGAGGTGAGGGATGAGGCGGGAAGTGAAGTTACTTGTGGGCGAGCGAGGGCGTGGGTGCGGGCGCGGGGAAACCCGAAGGCCGAAGGCCGAGACCCGAGAGAAGGCCGAAGGTCGAAACCCGAAGCTTCTATTCGCCATCGCTGGAGCGGATTCCCTTCGGCGGTTGAGGAAGGCAGGCCAACGCGTGCTGGGTAATCCTGCTCCCGAGGGAGCGTCGTGGCTGCAGCTTTCGGATTTCGGGTTTCGGCCTTCTTTCGGCCTTCGGATTTCGGCCTTCGGATTTCAGGGCGCAGCCCTGTTGCTCTGCCTCGTGCTCTCCTCCTGCACCCAAAAGCCCATCTCGGACCTGCAATGCTATCCTCCCGCCATCAACCTGAACGGCGCCCAGGCGCGGCAGCGCATCGTCGTGGAAGCCAGTTATGCCGACGGCGTCACCTGCGATGTCACCCGGGAGGCGCGCTGCGCGGTTGCCGACCGGCGGTTCGCCCGCTTCACGCAGGGGGCAGTGGTGCCACTCACCGACGGCAAGACGGAGCTGCAGGTGACCTACGATGGCCGTACGCTCACGGTGCCGGTCACGGTTATGGACTCCGCCACGCAACGGCCCATCAGTTTCAAGCTCGACGTGATGCCGGTGTTCACCAAGGCCGGCTGCAACCAGGGCTCCTGCCACGGCACGTCGCGCGGTAAGGATGGTTTCCACCTCTCGCTGTTCGGCTTCGACCCGGATGGCGACTATTACCGGCTCACCCGCGAACAGATTGGCCGGCGCGTCAACCTGGCACTGCCCGAGGACAGCCTGATTGTGGGGAAAGGCCTGGGCGCGGTGCAGCATACCGGCGGCGTGCGCTTCGGCACCAACAGCGGTCTATACTCGACCCTCGTGGCCTGGCTCACCGCGGGCGCGCCTAACGACCCGACCAACATCGCCAAGCTCAGCGGCATCGACATCTTCCCCAAGTCAGCGGTATTGGAAGGCTCCAACGCCGTCCAGCACTTCGTCGTTCGCGCCCACTACTCCAACGG
>PLZQ01000527.1 GCA_003152225.1 Limisphaerales bacterium
GACCGAAAAGCCGGATGAAACCGACTTGAATAAGCGTGCCTGATCAAAAAGGAGGTCCGGAAGATGGTCTATGGTACCAGGGTATGTCCAGGGTGGTACCAGGGTGCCCCCAGACCAGCCCGAGGGCGGCGGGAGAGGGAGGTTGTATTTGGGATGCTTATGGTGGATACCGAACATCCAACATCGAACATCCAACATCCAACATCGAATGGCCCGGACAAGCCAACGCCGGGCAATAGCAGAAAGCACAAAGTAGAAAGCAGAAATAGGGGCGGGAGAACGCACAAGCCAACCAAAGCCACAGTCTGGCAAAAGCTGAAAGGCTGAAAGCTGAAAGCTGAAACCAAAAAGGGCGACGGGCCGCGCGATTGGCTATTTGCCATCGGCCATTTGCAATCCCCAGGCACCGCCACGCCAAGCCACCCTGACGCGAGGGCGGAATGAAGAATGCAGAATGAAGAATGGCCGGATGAAGCCACCCAATGCGACCTCAAAGCCACATCAAAGCCACCCCAAAGCGTGTTGATAGGCAACCGATTGCGACCCCAAAGCCTCCCCAATGCGACCCCAATGCGACCCTAAAGCCACCCTAAAGCTCCTACAATGCTTCCACAAAGCCTCCCCAAAGCCTGGAACAAGCTCTTCGCTTATGCGGGGCCAAGTGCTTGATTCCCGGGTGGGATGGGCCTGTTTCAGCGCCGTCTTGGGCGAAGAATCGCGTCTTTGCTGCGGGCGGGGCGGGCGCCAGTGAACAGAACGGCGGCTTCTTCCTGGCCTTAGCTTCAACGGGTCGCGAAAGCGGCGGGTGCCGCTTCCGTTTTGTGCGGTTGGGGCCTATGGTCATCTCATGCGTGTTTTGATTGTCGGGTGCGGTTATGTGGGGTTGCCATTGGGGGCGGAATTGGTCAAGCAGGGGCACGAGGTCTTCGGCCTGCGCCGGGGCACGGGGGCGGAGGCTGATTTCAAAGCGGCGGGGATTACGCCGCTCACGGCTGACATCACGAAGGCGGAGCAGTTGGCCCAGTTACCCGCGAGGTATGATTGGGTGGTGAATTGCGTGTCGGCGTCCGGCGGGGGCGCGGCGGAGTATCGGGAGGTTTATTTGCAGGGGACACGGAACCTGATCGAGTGGCTGGGGGCCGCGCCGCCGAAGAAGTTCGTCTATACCAGCAGCACCAGCGTCTATGGCCAGGACGATGGCTCGCTGGTCAAGGAGAGCAGCTCCACGGAACCGGCGGTCGAGACGGGGAAGATTCTGGTCGAGACCGAACGGGTGCTACTCGCAGCGACGCGGGAGAGGAAGTTCCCCGCGGTGATCCTGCGCCTGGCGGGCATTTATGGCCCGGACCGCGGCTGCTGGTTTAAGCAGTACCTAAGCAACGAGGCCCGGATCGAGGGCAACGGCTCCCGCATCCTGAACATGATTCATCGCGACGACGTGGTCGGCGTGATCATAGCGGCGCTGAAGAGTGGCCGGCCTGGTGAGGTGTACAACGCGGTGGATGACGAGCCCGTCAGTCAGCTTGGTTTCTTCCAGTGGTTATCCGGGCCGCTGGGCAAGGAGTTGCCGCCGGCGGCGCCCGAGGATGCGGAGGTGGTGAGCAAACGGGGCGTCACGAATAAGAAAGTCTCGAATCGCCGGCTTAAGATGGAATTGGGTTACCAGTTCAAGTATCCCACCTTTCGCCAGGGTTATACGGCGGAACTGATACGGTTGGATCGGTCGGGAGAACTGGCCGCGAAGAACCTCTATTAGTTACTCTTGCCGGCGTATTTCCGCGACTCGGTGTCCACGCGGATCATTTCGCCCTTGGCGATGAACAGGGGCACCATGATCTCGAGGCCGGTCTCAAGCTTGGCGGCCTTCCAGGCGGTGTCCACGCCGCCGCGGATCGGGGGCGCCGTATCCACTATCTGCAGGACCACTTGCGGGGCCAGGACAATGTCGATGAAGTTATCTTCGAGGAACAGGGCCTTGTATTCCTCATTCTCCTTGAGGAACCAGCGGCGCTCGCCGGCTTGCTCCGCAGTAAGGTTCAGCTCCTCGAAGGTCCTGGTGTCCAGGAACGCGTAGGTGTCGCCCTGCTTGTAACTGAACTGCACGGTTCGATTCTCAAGCTGGCCGACGGGCACCCGCTCNNTACGGCACGTTGTCGAGCAACAGCAGCATCCCACGTTTGAATTCTTCAGGCAGAACAGTTTGCATAGCGCTTTCCTCCGGCCCGGGGCCGGCGTTGTTGCGACACGACAAGCGCCGCAGTTTAATGCGATGGTTGTACCCCCAATCCTGGGGTCCGTCAACTGCGCATGCTGAGCGAGAATTGTGGCTTGGCCGGGCGGGGCGGCTTGTGCCAGCCTGTCGGAATGCGATTGATACCCGCCCGGTGTGCACAGCAGCTTTGGTTCGGACTGTTGGGTTTGCTTCCGTTTGCGGTGGTGCACAGCGCCTTGGCCGCGCCGGCCGTGGATGCGCTGCTCACGACCAATGTAGCGCCGACCGGCTATCTGGAGGTAACCGGCGTGGAAGCCGGCGAGTTCAATCCGCTGATTTGGCAGCATGGCACGCTCAACTTCGTGCCTGACTTGCGGTCGCCGTTATTGGCGCCGCGAAGTGGGAAGTTCCGCAATATCTACGCGCCGTCGGCCGTCGAGACGCCCGGGGGCTATCGTCTCTTTTACGGTGCCTGGGACGGCGTGTCGACTGGCAACGACCGCATTTATAGCGCTAAGACCGACCTCCGGTTTCAGGACTTCATTGATCGGCACGCGGTCATTGTGCCGGGCAGCTACACCCATGTGTGCAACGTCAACGCCCTGGGTTTTGATGACGGATCGTTCGCCCTGTTCGCGACACTCTACCCGCTCAGGGACCTGAACAAGCCCGCGTTCTTTAGGTGCGATGCCACGGGCACGAATTGGAACGGTCTCTCGGGCGAACCGTACACCGTGCAGGCGCGGGACGTGGTGGACATTAGCGGCTACGCTTACACCAACGCGGACATCAACGGCATGAACGTGATGCTCCGCGAGAGCGGGGTGTATCGGCTTTACTTTGGTGACTTCAACCAACCGGGCGGTACGTTCCGCGCCACGAGCACGGACGGCAAACACTACACTTTCGAGGCGAAGGTGCTCGATGGACCTGGCTTCGTTAATGACGTGAAGAAGTTCAGCGTCGGTGGGACTACCTATTACCTGATGGGCCTGCACCAGAATGGCGCGCGTTTGTGGCAAACGGTTTCTACCAACGGCGCGGCGTTTTCTCCAGCGCAAACGTTACTCACGCATCTTGACAATGCCGATGCCTATATCGTCGCGCTGGGCTGGGTGGTGCGCGGTCCGCAGGATGCGCCCGGGCGGAAGCTGCTTGGCGTCTTGTATGGCGCGGGGCCGGTCTCGGCGCTCAACCAGAACAGCATCTTCGCGCGGTGGCTGCAAAGGAAGGTTGTGTTCGTGGCGGATGACGGGACGCGCTATCCGGGAACCACGGCTATTGGTCCGGACCGCCAGCTCCTGCCTTTCTCCAGCGCCAGCCCGGTCACCGGAAGATTCGAGGTCTATGCCGAGGATGGCGTGATATTGGTTGGCGCGTCGGAGCCGCGAACGGTGCGGGGCGGACAGACTTATCAAGTCCGGTGATCAAGTGGCTCGCCCGAACGTGTGCCAGGGCTTGACCGTAAGGTCATCCAGTCGCAGGCTGGTGTTCGCATGAGCACCTGCTCCAAGATAGGAGCTATCGTCTTTTCTATGATCACAACCAGCGCGTTCGCTGCCGAGTCAGCCACCGTACCGAAGCCAGACGCCGCCACCCTGGCGGAAGTTCGCCAACTGCTGCGCGAAGTTCCGCTCATTGACGGCCACAACGACCTGCCGTGGCAATATCGCAAACGCGGCAATGACCTCAGCGCCATCGACCTGGCGCACGACACCAGCAAACTCATCCCGCTAGTGGTCACGGACATTCCGCGCTTGCGGCTCGGGGGCGTCGGCGCTCAGTTCTGGTCGGTCTTTGTTCCTCCCATCCCATCCGGGCCGCCCGCCGTGCAGGCGGTGTTGGAGCAAATCGACGTGGTCCATCAGATGGTGGCGCATTACCCCGACGCGTTCGAGCTGGCCTTGAGCGCCGCCGACATCGAGCGGATCCATCGCGAGGGGAAGATTGCTTCCCTCATCGGCATGGAGGGCGGCCACTCGATCGACAATTCACTCGCGGTGCTGCGCATGACCTACGCGCTCGGCGCGCGTTACATGACGCTGACGCACACCAAGAACACTGATTGGGCTGATGCCGCCGGCGACCGGCCCAAACACCACGGCCTGACCCCGTTCGGCGAAGACGTGGTGCGCGAGATGAATCGCCTGGGCATGCTGGTGGACCTTTCTCACGTCACCGACGAGACCATGCGCGCGGCGCTGAAGGTCAGCCAGGCCCCGGTGATCTTCTCGCACTCGTCGGTGCGCGCGTTGTGCGATTCGCCGCGCAACGTCCCCGACGACGTGCTGGCGGCGACGGCTCGCAACGGCGGCGTGGTGATGGTTTGTTTCCTGCCCGGATATCTCACCGAGCGTGGACGCGTCGCCATGGCGGCGTCCGACGCCGAAAAGGCGCGCCTGCACAAGCTCTACCCGGACAACTCGCCGCGCTTCAAGAAAGAGATGGCCGCCTGGCACCGGAAACATCCCGCCCTGCATGTTGCCAGCCTGGGAGACGTGGCGGATCATATCGACTACGTGCGCAAAGTCGCCGGCATCGATCACGTCGGCATCGGCTCGGACTTTGATGGCTTTGACGGCGCGACGGACGGATTGGAAGATGTCTCCTGCTACCCCGCGCTGCTTGCGGAGTTGATGCGCCGCGGTTATACGCGCGAGGAGATTAAGCAACTGGCTGGGCTCAACCTGCTGCGCGTATTTCGCGAGGTGGAAAAGGTCTCAGCCCAGTTGAAGCACGCTCTTTGAGCTTGGCCTCGGCGGCGGCGTGCTCGAAAGTGCCTCCGTGGAATCCACAGCCGGATATAGAATAGTCAAACTGGCGAACGGGGCGTGCAGCATCCATTCGCTGGCCCATCGCGAGACCTTTCATCCGGTGATCGGCCCGGTGGCCGAGGCGGAGGCGTTGTATGTCCGGCAACTGCGCCTGGCGGAACGGCTTCAGCGTCACACGGGCGAGTTTGTCCTGTGGGACGTTGGTCTCGGGGCGGCGGCAAATGCCCTCACCGCGCTGCGCGCGGCGCGCGATATCCCGTGCTCGATCCACCTGCTGAGCTTCGATCACACACTCGAACCGCTGGACTTCGCGCTCCAACACCGTGAGGCACTGGGTTACCTGGCGGGTTATGAGCCGCACCTGGAGCGCCTCCTGCACGAACAGCACTGCGCCTTCCAGGACGGGGCGTTAACGGTGAACTGGGACATGCACCTGGCGGACTTCCCCGCCTTGCTAGCCCAACCGTCCGCGCTGAAGCTCGCCCAACCCCACGCGATCATGTTCGATGCATTCTCGCCCGCCAAGAACCCGGCGATGTGGACGCAGCCGCTTTTCGCCAATCTCTTCCGCCTCCTGGCCCCGGATCGTCCTTGCTCGCTGCCGACCTACTCGCGCAGCACGATGCTTCGCGTGACGCTCTTGCTCGCCGGATTCTTTGTCGGGGTTGGCCACGCCACCGGGGAGAAAGAGGAAACCACCATCGCCGCGAACACGCCCGACCTTCTCGCCGAGCCGCTCGACCGCCGGTGGCTGGAGCGAGCACGCCGATCCAGCAGCGCCGAGCCTATGTGGGAGCCAGTCTATCGCCAAGCCCCTCTCTCCCCGGCCACCTTGGATAAGCTGCTGGTACACAATCAGTTTCGTTGACTCGCGTCGGCGCCAGCCGCCCGAAAAAGGCGGGATTGCGCCTATTACCTGGCTGGAATAGACCTCGAATTGTAAGGAAACTGCCCCCTATCCACTCCCAATATACGCGCTAGTACCTTAATAGTACCTTAACTGTACCTTGATAGTACCTTGATATTCCCTTGGTAGTACTTTGATAGGTTCTTGGTAGTTACCTGGCATTGGTTCGCTATGCGTAGGCTTGTGGCGCCGGGCCGTCGCGGGATAGCCGGAAACGAGCGACTCTGGCGCTGGCGGCTCGGTGTTCGTTAGTTTCTAACGCTTGGTGCCGTTGTGCAAGGATCTGGGGCCGCGTCCAGAGATGTGCCTATATCGTCTGGGAACCAGCGAGTTCTGCAGCCCCGGCCTGGGCTGGATGACAAAACTGCGTCTGCATGAGGTCGGGCCAGGGCAACCCCCAAGACGAGGGGCTGTTCCATTGCCTCCGGTATCGGGCTTAAGTTCAAGTTTCGGGTTCCGGTGGAGCTCTGCCCGGCTTGTGCTTCCGGTCAAGCGCGCATCTGAAATTGACGTTTTCTTCGCTTGACATTGAGCCTGCATATCGCAATTATGGTACGGGCTCGAACCTGCATATGGTTGGCTGCGCGTTGATTGAACTCTCTGCGCGTGGCGACGAGCCGGCAGGTGCGCCCGGATTAGGCCACTGCTGCGCAGCGAAAAACCGGAGTTCTGGAAAGGACAGTGACGTATGGCAAGGCAAATGAAAACCTCCACCAAGCAGACCTTTCGTTTCACCTCACCGGCGGCGATGAGCGTTTTGTTGGTCGGTGATTTCACTCAATGGCAACAATGCGGCATCCCCATGCAGAAAGGCAAGGACGGCATCTGGACGGCCACGGTCTCCCTGCCGCCCGGGAAGCATACCTATCGGTTCCTCGTGGACGGTGACTGGCAGGATGATCCGGAGTGCAAGCTGCGCGTCCCCAACCCTTACGGCAGCCAAGACATGGTTCGCCAGGTGGGCTGATCCCAGGTTTCACCGGTGACGCAAGGGGTCCTTTTCCCCGCCCAGCGGGAGAAAGGGTCCCTGCCCAGGATTCTGCAACAGCACGGCAGCCGAGGGCAGACTGGCTTCGACCGCTGCTTGGATTTTGCTATCGATCCGCGCGGCTCCTGGGATTTCTGGTCTTCCGACCCCTGCGGGTTTCTGCGCGCTACGGTCCGGGACGGTTCGCGGTTTGATCCAGAGCTTTATCCAAGCAGGAGTTGGCGTAAGCCGCTCAATGTTGCTGTTTCATTCACCGCCAGCGTATGATAGAGTCTTACCCGTCAGCATTCAATGCAGAGTAGTTAATATATAAATAAGCACTACTTATGTTTGTACGATTATGGTATTAATCGTTGAATTAGACCGAGAACCAGGCAATATGTGGCAGTCGTTAACGTTAACGAACACCTGTTATTGAATGCTCGTTTCATGGTTGCGCATAGCTAGATGTTCATTTACCCCAAGAATTATGATGTGATCGTCCTCGGAGCCGGCCACGCGGGAATCGAGGCTGCTCTGGCGGCTGCCAGGATGGGGTGCCAGACGTTGTTGCTGACGATTAACGCCGATACGGTCGGTCAGATGTCCTGCAACCCGGCGATTGGTGGGCTTGCAAAGGGGCATCTCGCCCGGGAGATCGACGCGTTAGGGGGAGAGATCGCCAAGACCACAGACCTGACGGGCCTGCAATTCCGGATGCTTAACCTTAAGAAGGGTCCTGCGGTATGGGCACCGCGTGCTCAATGCGATAAGAAGGCCTACCAGTTCAGAATGAAATGGGTCTGCGAGCGGGAGCCGAACCTGGACTTGAGGCAAGCTCAATGCTCGAAGCTCCTCCACAGGGATGGTGAGGTCTATGGGGTGGAAACCACTTTGGAGGTCCAGTACCACGGGAAGACGATCATCGTTACAACCGGCACATTCCTTAAAGGCTTAATCCACATCGGGTCGAATCAACAAGCGGGCGGTCGCTCAGGCGAGGTGGCATCCCTCGGCCTGTCAGGCTCGTTGCTGGAGATTGGTTTGGAGCTCGGCCGGCTCAAGACCGGGACGCCACCTCGGCTGCTGCGCCGGTCCATTGATTTCTCGAAGACGGAAGTTCAGCCTGGGGACGACCCGATTCCCTACTTCACACACTGGACGGATGATTTGTTCCACGTGGAACATTCGGATTTGACCAATACACGGACTGGGAGTGCCAGTTCGTCGAATGGGAAGTTCCACGTGGAACATCAACTGCGGTATCCCATCGGATCAATCCTCGAACGTCTCAATGGTCAACTGCCTTGCCATATAACATACACGACGAATGCCACGGCGCAAATAATTCGGGCCAACCTGCACAAGTCGCCTCTGTATTCGGGTATGATCAAGGGCATTGGACCAAGGTATTGTCCGTCCATCGAGGACAAGATCGTCAGGTTCGCGGAGAAGGAACGGCACCAGATCTTCCTGGAACCGGAGGGAATTGAGACCGACGAGATATACGTGAACGGCTTTTCGACCTCCCTACCATTCGAGGTCCAGGTGGAGTTGGTTAGAACGATTATTGGATGTGAGAACGCTGAGATCCTACGCCCCGCCTACGCGATCGAATACGATTTCAGCTTTCCTACGCAACTGCAACCGTCGCTGGAAACCAAGATTTGCAGGAATCTCTACCTGGCAGGACAGATCAATGGCACCTCGGGATATGAGGAAGCTGCGGCGCAAGGGCTCATGGCGGGTATCAACGCCGCACGCCGGGTGCGAGGACTCGAACCAGTAATTCTGCAACGAAACCAAGCCTACATCGGCGTGCTGATCGATGATCTCGTGACCAAAGGCACGGCTGAGCCGTATCGGATGTTCACCTCTCGTGCTGAATACCGTCTCCTATTGCGCCAGGATAATGCGGATTCCAGGTTGTCTGAATTAGGATTCAAGATCGGGCTCTTGCCGAAGCGGCATTACCTCCAGTTCGAGGCCAGGCAGAAGGCTATGGAGGCGGAGATGGCGCGATTGGATCGGACCCGAAGCGGGACTGAGACGCTAACACAGTTGCTGCGCCAACCAGGAGTGACGTATAAGGACGTTGTGTCTGATAATACTGCATTATCAGATATAGTAATAACAAAGCTTGAGATCGCTATTAAGTATGCTGGCTATATCGCTCGCCAGGAAAACGAGGTGGCTAGATTCAAGAGCTTGGAAGACAAACAAATTCCGGAGGCGTTTGATTACGCGGCCGTCCCGAGTCTGCGTAGCGAGGCGCGGCAGAAGCTAGGGAAGATCCGACCGGCAACGCTCGGTCAGGCTTCACGCATCTCGGGGGTGTCGCCGGCGGATGTTGGGATTCTGATGGTGTGGCTGAAACGGGGCGGCGCGGGGCAACGCGTGGGAAAGCGTTGAAATTGAAATTGGGGTCGCGTGCTTTGCGGCCCTTGACCCGCCCTGAGGCGGCGCCTACACTGCGGGCGATTTCCGATGAGAGCACTAATTGTCACGCTGATCGCCGGGGCTGTTTTGGCTTCGGCGCCGCGCCTGCGCGCCGAGTCGCATTTGGTGAATGGCATCGACGCGGTGGTGCACGATTCCATCGTCACGTATTCCGAAGTGGAGGTGATGACGCTGCCGGCGGAAACGCTGCTCTACCGTCAATACCGCGACCAGGCGACGGTGTTTCAGCAGAGATTGAATACCGCCCGGGGTGACAGCCTGGAGCAGTTGATCGAGCGGCAGTTGATCCTCCGTGATTTCAAGAACACGATCACCCAGCCCGAGCAGCAGACGATGGTGGACAAGCTGATTAGCAAGGATGTCGATCAGGAGATCGCCGCGGAGATTAAATCGCGTTACGCCGGCGACCGAATGTCGATGATCCAGACCTTGCAGGCGGATGGCTTCACCATGGAACGGCATCGTCAGCAGATTCGCGACCGGTTAATCGTTACCTGGCTGCGCCAGAAGAATATTACGTCCGAGATCATCGTCTCGCCGCACCGGGTCGAGGCGTACTACCTCGCGCATCGCGACCAGTTCAAGGTGAAGGACGAGGTCAAGCTGCGGATGATCGTGCTGAAGTGTCCTGGGGAGAGTGAGGCGCCCAAAACTGAGAGGCTGGCGGAGGACATTCTGGCGGAGATCAACAGCGGGGCCACCTTTGCGGAGATGGCGACAATCCATTCCGAGGGATCGCAGCGCAGCCAGGGGGGGGACTTGGGCTGGCTCGAAGTCTCACAACTCAGCAAGGGCCTGGCGGATACCGCCACCTCGCTGCAAGCCGGGCAGCATAGCGGCGTGTTGAGCCGTTCGGCGGGGTATGACTATTGGGTCTGCCAACACGAGAAGGGCGTTCCGACCGTTGGCCGTCATTACGTGGCGGATTCGGTTACTAAAACGGAAACCATGACCGAGGAGCGCCGGTTCGAGAGCGCCTCGGCGGCCACCAACCTGCCGCCGCCGGTAGAGTTTTACCTGATGCTGGTGGAGGACAAGCGCCCGGCACGGTTCAAGCCGCTGGTCGAAGTGCGGGACCAGATCGAAACCGACATGAAGGCGGAGGAGCGAACGCGCCTTGAAAAGCAGTGGGTTGATAAGTTGAAGAAGAAAACCTTCGTGCGGGTCTTTTGAGGGATTGAGAGTTGAAGGTTGAGGGTTGAGGTTCAACCTCGGGGAACCCTCAACCCTCAACCTTCAACCCTCAACTCTTACATCAGAATGACAGGCTGGATTGGCATCTCGCTCGGCGACATCACCGGCATCGGCCCAGAGGTTACGCTCAAGGCCCTCGCGCTCGAAGCGCAGGCCGACCGCACGCGTTACCTGCTCATAGGCGATGCGCAGCACCTGCGCCGCCTCAATGAACAATTCGGGCTGAAGTTGCCGCTGCAAACGTATTCCGGCAGAGACGAGCCGGGCCGGTTCTTTCTGTGTCAGCCACTACCCGACCCTTTGCCGGCAGATCTCATGGAAGGCTCGCCTGCAGCAGCGCGAGCGGCGGTCGCCTGGGTCAGGGACGGCGCGGAGCGCTGTTTGCGCGAAGAACTCGACGCGCTGGTAACAGCGCCGGTAAACAAGGAAGCCATCGTGCGGTCCGGGCAGGCCTTCGTCGGGCAGACTGAGATGCTCTCACAGCTCGCCGGCACTGACCGCACCGCGATGATGCTGCTCGGCCAGGATGACCGCGGCCGTTGGCTGCGCGTGGCGCTGGCGACAACGCATCTCCCACTGAAGTTTGTCTCCGACCAGTTGACACAGGGGAAGATCGAGATGGTGATCGAGTTAACGGTCCAGGCTTGTCGCGACCTCGGGCTCCCGCGGGCTTGTGTCGCGGTCTGCGGCCTCAACCCGCACGCGGGCGAGGGCGGGGAAATGGGCACCGAGGAGCAAACCATCATCGGCCCCGCCGTGAAGGCGGCCCGCCAGCGCCAGATGAACGTCGTCGGGCCGCTGAGCGCCGATGCATTGTTCTACCACGCTTTCAAGGGCGACTACGATGCGGTGGTGGCCATGTATCACGACCAGGGTTTGGTGCCGCTCAAGATGATCGGCTTCGATACCGGCGTGAACTGGACGCTGGGCCTACCGTTCATCCGCACGTCGCCGGATCACGGCACGGCCTATGACATCGCCGGCCAGGGCAAAGCGAATCCTTCGAGCATGCAGGCCGCTATCCGGTTGGCGAAGCAGTTAGCCAGGAACAAGTGAGCGGCGCGGAGCTGGTCCGAGACAATCGCCTTAAGACCGGCAGCCTGGCAGGCATCGAGCGCATCCGAGATCAACACGATGCAATTCCCGTTGCATGTTCGGATGACTCAATGGTAACCATGTGACTGTCTATGAGCGATGCCAATAAAACTCCACTCACACGGCGCCGGTTCCTGACACGCGGAGCAATGGCCGCAAGTGCGGTGGCGTTGCCTTGGTATATCCCGGCCTCCGCGCTGGGGCGTAACGGAACCGTTGCGCCCAGCGAACGGATCGTGATGGGCGGCATCGGCCTCGGCGGCCGCGGTTCCTATGATTTGGGCGCGATGTTGAACGAGCCCGATGTGCAGTGGGTCGCCGTCTGTGATGTCGTAAAAAGCAAGCGACAAGCCGCCAAGGACACGGTGGACCGTAAGTATGGCACGAAAGATTGTGCTGCGTATGCCGACCTGCGTCAGTTGCTCGCCGAGCGGACCGATGTGGATGCCGTGTTAATTGCCACTGGCGACCGCTGGCATGCGCTGGCCTCGATCCTGGCGATGCGGGCGGGCAAGGATGTCTATTGCGAGAAGCCGGCCTGTCTCACGATGGCGCAGGGGCAGAAGGTCGTGGAGACCGCGCGGCGGTATGGCCGGGTCTATCAAACCGGCGCCCAGCGGCTCAGCGAGCCGAATCACGTGTTCGCCATCGAAATGGCCCGCATCGGCCGGCTGGGCCAAATACATACCGTCTATGCTGATTGCCGTTGGCGNNGCGCAACCGGAACCGCCCAAGGATGAAGTGGACTGGGACGTCTGGCTCGGTCCCTCTCCCTGGCGGCCTTACAACAGTGGCTACGTCAATGGCGGAGGCTGGTATCACTATTATGATTTCGCGACGGACGTCGCGATGTGGGGCGCGCACAGCGTTGCCCAGGCCCTGGCCGGACTTGATATGACGAGCGTGTCCTCCATCGAGTTCGAGTATGCGGGGCCGGATGTCACGATGGAGACACGCCTGTCGAACGGGGTGAAATTGGTTCTGTACCGCACCACCGGCTCGGTTTGGGAACCGTGCAACTACTGGCATGGCGCTTGTGGCGAGCGGTTCGATGGTCCCGAAGGCTGGACGGCGGCCGCCGACGGTTATACCGGCCCCGATGTTTCATCGCCGGCCCTGTTGCGCGAATACAAGAACGTGCTGGCCGACTACACGGCCCGGACCCAGCGGCCATTGAACCACGTGCGGGATTTCCTGGACTGCATCCGCTCGCGCCGACTCACGGTGGCGAATCCCGACGTCATGTGCCGGTCCATGTACATCTGCCTGGCGGCCGACATCTGCGAGCAACTAAAGCGCAGCCTTAAATTTGATCTGCGCCAGGCTGAGTTCATCGGCGATCCCGAAGCCAACCGCCTGCGCTCCCGCGCGATGCGGGCGCCGTATATGGTCTGATCGGTGCCGTTGTATGAAACCCGACCCGCTCGCCCTACAAGCCGAACGCCAGATTCTTCTTATCCGACGGCAAAGGGTTATGCTCGATTACGACCTCGCCACGCTCTATGGCGTGGAGACCCGCGCCCTGAAGCAGGCCGTCCGACGTAACTTGAACCGTTTTCCGGAAGACTTCATGTTCGAATTGGCGAGCGAGTAGGTGGCCGCCCTGGTATCACAGACTGTGATACCTACACTCGGCAAGCTCGGCGGGGCCACGCCTATGGCGTTCACGGAACAGGGTGTCGCCATGCTTTCCAACGTCATGCGCAGCCGGCGGGCCGTGCAGGTCAATATCGCCGTCATGCGCGCGTTCGTACGCCTGCGGGAAATGCTCCTCAGCAACGGCGAACTGGCTCGCAAACTTGCGGACTTGGAGCAGAAATACGATTCCCAGTTCAAAGCGGTTTTCGACGCATCTGCCAGCTCATGGCCCCTCCGCCACCGCTGCCCAAACCCGAAATCGGTTTCCACGTCAAAGAAGACGCCGTCCCGTACCGCACCAGTAAGCGAGCAAAGGCCTGATCTTTGTAGCAACGCACGCCAGCAGGCCCATCCATCAAGCCGCCGACGTATCTTTTGACCAGGAAGTAGAATTCATCCGCGTCATGGACATCGTCGAGTTCACGCCGGGCGGCGGCGTGGAGGGAGTCTATGTCCACACCGAGCCAGGCGTGCTTGTCCTCGGCATACGCCCAGGCTCGCTTAAGTCGAACCGTTAAGTGCTCCAGGTCCGCCTCCATTTCCGCGCGGGTAAAGACCGGTGCTCCGGCGCTCTCCCGCAAGGGCACCGCGACCGGGCCGTTGGTGGAGGCACTGAACGCGGACTGAAGGCCAAGCAGCATGGCTACGAGTGATGGGGCCATTGTTCTCATGGCAGCGTTGTTCTCGGCGAGGCGCGGGCGACAGCTTAGTCCTTCGAGTTGCTAGCGGCAACGGACAGATGCTTGGAATACGCGAGCGAGGCTGTAAAGAGGCAGACCAGTGCGCCGAGAGGAAAGCCTGAGAAGTTGGCGGTCTGCCCGTTGTGCGTGTATTCAAATACAGTGGCGGCAGCGAGCATGAACCCGCCGAGCACTGTGGGGATGAGAAATGCGAGCTTGGAAGCTCGAGCACCAGTTNNAGGGTAGCTCCGCTCGTAGTGCGGGAAGGGAGCTTTCGGCCCCAAAAGATGCTTGATTGTGCGAACCGACAGAGGCTCTAATAGGACCAACCTAAACTTACCGTGCTATGCTAATCAAATGCATCTGCAAGAGCTGTGCGGGTCATCTCGAATTCGAGGAGGAAAACGCCGGGCAAAAGATTAAGTGTCCGCATTGTGGGTTTGATACGACCTTGTACCTCCCCGGCGCCGAACGGGCGGAAGCGGCGCTGGCCACACTCAACCGTAAGCTGCGTTTGCAAAAACTCGTGCTGCTGGGCCTGGCCGCGGTGTTGGTTTTGGGCGGTCTGGGGTGGTGTCTTTACCATTGGGGGATGCCCGTCATCGAAAACCAGTTTCCTTCGGTTGAGAGTCCACTCCTTCGCGTGCTGATGTTGATGGCCCTCTGCCTGGGACTTCCGCTGCTGCTGATGTGGCTGCTGTTGCCCATTTTTCTCTTCCTCGCGTGGCGGAGATTCCTGCGGTTGATGGCAAGCATCGAACAGCATTTGCGTCCAAACAGTTCTGCAGACTCCCCAGAAACCACCGCCGAAGAAGAGACTCCAACGAAAGCCTGATGCAGCTTAGAGGGAAGAACCGAGCGCCAGCCAGGAACGGGCCCACGCGTCGTTCAGCCTTTCGCACTCGCCGGCGCAGTTGCGCGAATGCCACCATCTGCTGGCGGACTATCCTGCTCGGACCCAACGGCCGCGATGATTTTGATTTACCCCGCGGCGACAGGCGGGCATTGTTGTCCGCAGGTTCATTAACTCCTTACGCCTATGAACAAGCCGCTGCGAGTTACCGTGCTGGCCACCTTTTGCGCCACCGTTGCCATCCTCCTGCCCGGATGTGGCAGGCCCGCTCCCACCACCTTCGTAGCGGCGCCACCCGGCCCCGCCAATTTGGGGCCGGCTGCCGGGCTTTCCACGCCGCCACCCGAGGCCGTCGTGTTCGACCTTAAATACCGGGCCCAGACCGGCGGTGCGGATGACATTGCTTATAATTCTTTCTATGGCTATGGCGGTTCGGACGAGGAGACCAGGACTGATCCCTTCCTCCAGCAAGTCCGCAAGAAAGCTTCGGGCCTCCATTACGTCTGCAACTACGCCTTAACCGGACGCAAATGGGCGGCGGTCGAATACCATCACCGCCAGGTGTGCGCGCTCTACTTCGACCTCAACGCCGACGGCCAGCTCTCGGAGAATGAGCGGATTCTACCCACTCGCAAAGCGGATCAGGGCGTCGATTTCATCACCCCCGATTTTGTGCAACGGACGGAGGGCGGCGGGCAGAGTCTTTGCCGGGTGCTGCTCCGGGTGAACTTGTACGCGAGGAATTCCGAGCCGAACTGCATGTGGAGCCCGGCGGCACTGCTGGAAGGAGCGGCCACGCTTAATAGCCGTCCCGCCCGGCTGCTCCTTTACGCCAGCAACCCGGGCGGCGGGTTCGATCAATACGGCAACTGCAGTTATTCCCTGCTGCTGGGCGACCAGTTGGAGCCCGTGCCGGGCGGCTATGTCCCACGCGATATGCTTAGCAGCCTGATCGCCAGCGAAGGCCAGTTCTACCATCTGACACTCCAGGGGCGCTATTCCAACGGTCTGCCGGCCAGGGTGTTGCTGGCGAAGGACACCTCACCCACGGGCACGCTGGCCGTGAAACTTGTCGGCTCCAATGCCCTCCAGGCAACCGTCTCCTCGCTCGATCTGCGCGGGGCCGAAGACAAGACCATCTATCTGCGCGTCGGCGCTTCAAAAGGAGGAGTGACTCTGCCCGAGGGCGCTTACCTCCTCGACAACGGCCTGATCTCTTACGGTGCATCGAATGCGCAGGACTGGGAGGTGTCGTTCACCAAAGGTCCTTCTGCCGATGTGAAGGCCGGCCAGGTCGCCGAGCAGGTGCTGGGCCGACCGACCCTCAAAGTGCGCGCGCTCAAGGAACGGGACCGTTACAGCTCAAACCCGGCCGAGTCGGCCTCGTTTCAGCAAGGGACGCAAATCTATCTCGAACCCAGGATCGTCGGCCTGGGCAACGAAGTCTTNNTGTCCAAAGTCATGGAGTATGGCTGAGGCGGAACCTGCGGGCTCTCATGGGGAGGGCCAAAAATACCCGCTGGACGCTACACCGTTCGGATGATCCAGGAAACCGGTCCGCTCGCCGGCCAACTGACGGGCCAACTCGAATTGCGCATCGAGTAGCCCTGCGGCAGGGGAGTGGCTCCGACGGCGGCGAGGGCTATCGCGATCGTAGGGCAGGCGTCTCGCCTGGCCTGCTTCCGGGAGGCTGCTGGACTGCAACGAACTTGCAACTCCTGAGTGTGCTACGCCGACCCCGTCAACTCCTTGAGATCGGCGCGGACGGTTTGGTAGGTGGTCGAGTAAGCAAGCACTTGCGGGTCGGGTTCGATGCCCCAGTGGCAGCAGGCGTCGCGGTAAAGGTCCGGCCACCAGTTGCGGTGCTGGGTCAGGCCTTGCTGCCGCCAGTTTTCCCAGTTCATCAGGACGCGAGACCAGCACTCGTCGCCGTAGCGGACAGCCTCCTGCGGGTTCTTGAAATCCTTGAGATACCAGTCGCGGCCAATGCGGGCGTGGAGGACTTCGTCGGCCCAATCATAATCCTGGAACAGGGCGGCCAACGGGTTGCGTGAGGCGATGCCGACTTCCCATTCAAAGCGTTTGCCGTTCCTGGGCATGAGCCCCTGCTCGATGAAGTAGAGCACGGCGTGGCGTTCGATGGGCTTGAGCTGAGTGTTGAGCGCGAGCGACCAAGTGTAGTTGATCATGACCTTCGCCGGCCAGTCGATGCCCAGGTTGGCGAAGCCGGCTTCGCCCATCATGGCGTGGCGCGCTTCGTCCCAGAGCTGGCGAGTCATGTCGCGGTAATACTCCCACGGTTTGCCGGGCGTCTCGGTGATGATGCTGGCCATCATTTCGGGCACGTCAACCTCGCGGAGGCGCTTGTAGAACATCATCAGCGTTTTGGGCTCGGGCGGGAAGTGCTCGTCGTAGAGGAAGACTTCGGCGTTCACGCCCATGTTGTAGGGATCGGGGAAGCGGGGGTCCCGTCTCGGAACGCGGTCGTATTCGTAGGGCTTCGTGGAATGCTGACGCTGAATCGTCTTGCCGCTGGGTGTCTCGGTGCCATCGAGCCCGCCGGCGGCGGCGAGACAATCGTCGAGCAGCGACAGCCAGTTAGCCAGGCGCTGACGGCACGGCGCATCCACCAGCGCGGAAATGCTTTGCGCCCCGAACGCCGCAATGTCTCCCAATTCCAGCAGCGCGAAGCGGCAGATGCGCCCTGTGGGATGGTCCGCCAGTGGATTGGTGTCCTGCAGATGTCGTTCGACGGCGGCCCTCAACGCGGGCACGGCCTTCTCGTAGAGCCCCAGGAGCAATTCCTCCGTCGTGAGCGCGCCGAGGATTTCATCGAAGAAGATTTCGAGGTTCGGGTCGGGCACGGCTTCGAGGCCGAGCGGGGGCTCGCGCATTTCGCCGACCCGTTTGCGCAGCGCGGTGGCGTGTTCGGCGCAAAGATGCGCGTGGAGGCTGAAGCCCATCTTGAGCTCATAGAGCGGCTCCGCGGTAATGCGCGCGGTGAAGATCTGGTGCAGACGCTTGCAGGCGTAGTGGTAACGTTTGAGCCGGCGGGCGCATTCTTCGACCGAGAGGCCGGGTTTGGTGGCCGCCTCCATGGAACAGACTCCGGCCAAGGGCGGCAGGTGCCAATACGACTGGTAAGTGTTCATAACCAAGCTGGTATTTGAAGCTATCTTAGCATCGGCCAGGCGCGCCGTCCAAATCCCGGCTTGAATTTGGGGCGGTTGAACCTAATCTTTGACTGCGGGCGCAAGGACCGAGGCGGCGCGAGGCTGCGCGGCCTGATGCGAATTGCGCAAATGCAGCCCGCCAATTGATGCAACCGAACCGTCGCACCTGGCAATCCTTTGATGAGATGCGCAAAGCCGCCGAGCAAGGCGAAGCGGCCGCGCAGTGTTATCTCGCTATCTGCTATCAAAACGGCCAAGGGGTGGCGCAGGACTACAAGGAAGCCCACCGCTGGTTCCGTCGCGCCGCCGACCAGAACGACTCGACGGCGCAGTGTTACCTGGGTTTCTGCTACCAATCCGGCCTGGGGGTGCCGCAGGAATACGGGCAGGCGGCCAAGTGGTTTCGCGAGGGCGCCGAGCAGGGCGATCCGGCGGCGCAGTTCAATCTGGGGGTGCTTTACGAAACCGGCCAGGGCGTGCCGCAGAATTACGCCGAGGCCGTCAAGTGGTATCATGCCGCGGCGGAACAGGGCGAACCCCAGGCGCAGTTTAACCTGGGGGTCTTCTACGAAACCGGCCAGGTGGTGCCGCAGAACCACGAGGAGGCCGTGAAATGGTATCGCCTCTCCGCGGAACAGGAATGCGCCCCGGCGCAATGCAACCTTGGCCTCTGCTACGAAACCGGACGCGGGGTGCCAAAGAATCTCCGCGAGGCGGTTAAATGGTTCTGCCGCGCCGCGCGCGCGGGGGACAAGACCGCCCAGCACAACCTCGGCGTTTACTACGCGTCGCTGGAAGCGGCGGAAGCGGCGACCGCGGATGGCGAAGCCCCGGCGGCCGCGGCGAGCGACGTCACCGCCTGAAGGAGGCAGAAGCTGCGAAAGCTAGCGCGGCGGCAGCGGAGGCGAGGCGCCGCCCTGGGGCTGGTTGGTTGCGGGCACCAGCGGGAGCAGCACCAGGAGCTCCTGCTGTCGCTGATACCAATCCCGCAAGGGCCGGGAAAGCAGTGCAACTTTGAAGTCCTTGAAATGGCCGAGGTTCAAGGCGCCCTCCACTTCGTTCTTCAACTGGTTGTTTACGTCGGTCTTGGCATCGTCGGCCCAGCCTTTAAACGATCCGGTCTTCTCGTTTAGCATCTTCGCGGCGGCCAGGCGGGTGTCGAGGTCGTATTTGAAATCCACCACTTCGACATAGCCCTTGTCCAGCTTGCCCGCGACGCGCGCGGTGTCATTAGTATCGGCGGCGGCGTGCTTGGTCATGATCACCAGCTTGGCCAGCTCCGTGATGCATTGCTCCAGGCGGGCGACGATGTCCTCGTCGCCAACCGTCTTGGCCGCTTCGACTCCCAGCGTGCGGGGGGCGTTCTCCAATCGCTGGCAAATCTGCTTCGTTAGCTCCTTCTCCAACTCCTCGAAGCACTTGCTGCCGCGCTTGAGGATCAAGGCGCGCTCCTCTTTGGTGAAGCTGTATTTCTTGTCGTCGAGTCCAACGAAGTTTGTGTAGGTCGGGGCAACCAGCAGCTTTTCGAGCTTGGCCGTGAGATTGGTGGCGCTGAGGCGGTGGACGACCGGGACGCCCGCCGGCTCGCGTTTCAGCTCCAGCTTTAGGTCCTCGGGCACGACCGAGAATGCCGCGCGATCCAGGCCGCCGAGTTGTTCGATTTGGGCGTTGAGGCGCTTCCAGTGGGCGTCAATGCGCTCCTGGCGGTTCAGGTCGCCGATAAAGTCAAACTGGTTCTCCACGCGCAATGAGCGGGTGTCGGCTTTGAGCCAGGAAATAATGTCCGCGAACTGGTTGGCCAACTGTGCGGCGTAGCTGGTGAAGCTCAAGTTCACCTGTTCCAGCGGGACGCGGTCGTGCGGGTTGCGCGGAGCCCGGGCGCGGATGAAGGTCTCGATCACGCTGTTCGGCAACAAGTCAATGATCTCGGCCATCTCGGCATAGGCGCTGACCACCGGGTCCGGGCCGTAGTCGAACTGCCGCACGTCGCCATAGCGCCCCAGGTCCTGGTCGGTGGCGAAGAGCAGCTTTTGGGCGCGGGGCTCGGAATCATCGAAGTAGCCCCAGCGAATGGCGGCGCGGTCGTGCGGCAGCGGCTCCTTGGTGGTGCGCATCTGCCAGCCGGTGAACACGGCGGCCTTGAAGATCGTGTATTCCATCATCGAGCTGGACGCCAGCTTGTTGGTGTAGGCGTCGGTCGGCTGGCCGGCGACGTAGGCCCGGAACCAGTCGTTGAGTTCCGTCCGGGTGAGCGTCGCGGCGAGACTGCCGGCAAAATTGTGGCGCAGGCCCAGGACGTGGCCGACTTCGTGCGCGACCACCTCGCGGACGTAGTCCTGCGAAATCCGCAGCACGGCTTCGTCCGTCAAGGCATCGCTGGCGAGCAGCTCTTGCAAGCCGTGCGCCATCTGCTGCGCAAATGCCCGGGGATCAACCTGGCAGGCCGGCGCCGAGGACAGAAAAGGCACGCCGAAACTCGCCTCGCCTTCGCCTTTGTTCGTATCTTTCTTCGGCGCGGCCAGTTCTTCCATCGCCCGGAGCAGGAAACGAGCGCGCGCCATACCTTGGAAGGCAAAAACGGTCGTGATGTAGGCCTGGCCGTGTTCCGCCTCGCCGCTTAGCGGGTCCAGCAACAAGTCGGCATATGCCACGCCCGCGCTGTCCCACGGCACCCACTGGATGATGTTATACTTCGCGTCGGGCGCGGTGACGCCTGCGGGCGCCGGTTTGGCCTGCACGACCTCTTTGCCAAAGGCCCGGTTCCAATAGAGAATGCCGTCCCGGACGGCCCCCGCGTAATTCGTCGGCGTGTTGGCCGAATAGTAAAACACCACCGGCTTGCGGAGATCGAACCGCGCAATTCGCGACGATACACAGCCGGTGACCGGTTCGATCTGCCCTTCGGTTTCAAAAAANNCGCACTTCGTAGCGCGCCTCGAGGTTCGGATTCCATTGGCGGTTGCGCGCCTGGACGCTTTGGCGGATGACGAGGCGGCCTTCCTCCTGGCGGGCGTCGAACACCCGGCTCTCCGGCACCTCCAGCACCATGTCGCGCGCGGCCAGGTCGATCCCGCCACCTTGCGTCCAGGCCTCCGTGAACACCCGGCGCATGCCCTTGTTAAAATCAACGACCACCCGGTCCCCATCGCGTCGCACGATGACGAAATTGGCGAGCAGCCGCCGCGCCGGCAAATCTTCGGTAACCAGCAGCCCTCTGGTGGATTCATACATGTCCACCCCGTCTGGGAACAATTCAAAGCGCACGATCTTGCCGGCCAAGCCGGTGCTCATAGCCGCCTGGGCCTGTGGAATCAGTGAGGCGGTGAACAAATAGTCCTTGCCAAAGCCGCCTTTGGGGATCACGAGCAGGAAGTCGTCCGTAATCTCCAGAGGCGGCCCGATCAGCGCGGCGCCGGCGCTGTCATTCGTTGCGGCGGCGGCCCGAAAGCCCGGGGCAAAGGTGAGAAGAAAGGAGACGAACGTTGCCGCGATCATGACGCGCCACTGCGCCATTGACGCTACGCGGGTGCGAGGGAATTGGCTTCTGATCTTGCACAACATGGCCGGATGATGCCCGCCGGCGACAAGGGCTTCAACCGCCAATTTCTAATACACTACGCGAGTGGCGCATCTTGACACTGCCACCACCGCATAGGAGCGCAGCCTTTAGGCTGCAGAAGCGCGGAAGTTCAAGCAATCGGTGGAATCTGCCGACACCGCAGTGCAATCCGGTGCTTCTGCAGCCTAAAGGCTGCGCTCCTATGCGGTGGTAGTAGCCCTGCGTCGCGTGGCGGTAGTAGCAAGATACGCCCCTACGCGGGCTTCGTCTTATGCCTTTTCAATTGCCGGATGCCCGCGCCGACCCGGCCCCGCAAGCGGGCCTTCAGCTTGGTGAGTTTGCTCGGCGCTGCCTGGCGTTGCAGCAGATAGGTCGTATGCGGCACGGCAGTCCGGGCGATGTCCTCGGGGGTCGTGTTCTTGAGATCCACGCCCGGCGCGAGATCGAGGCCGGCTTTGCGGAAGAGGTGTTGTACCAGGGCGGAGCAATAGAGCGAGCTTTCGCGCGCCAGCACATTCTGGCGGCCGCGCAGGTCGGGACGCTTCAAGGCGATGAGCGTGCCGAAGAGTTCCCGGAGTGAGTAGCGGGCCCGGTTGGCCACCAGCTCCAAACCCTCGCGCAAGAGGCAGGCGATCTGCGCCTCCGCCAACCCGAGGTCGAGCACCGCCAGGCTGGCGTAAAGCGCTTCATCGTAATACTTCGCGATGCGATTCTCCTGCACCCCGAGCTGGATGTGCTTGCGGTGCATCTGCAAGTCGGACTCGATCACCCAATGATGGCCGTCGGGTCGTTCGCCCTGGAACAGGAACGCGTGGGAC
>PLZQ01000401.1:0-4654 GCA_003152225.1 Limisphaerales bacterium
GCATGGGCCGGCTGGCGCCGGGCCACAATGATTTGTAACTTCGCGTCGGCCGCCAGCTTGGGAAACCACAAGCCCATCGCGCGTGGATGGTTGGACGGGCCGTAGCAGCACTCCAGCGGCGCATCCAGCGGCAGGTCTCCAAACCACACGGCCACCGCGTCGGGCGGAGCGGGGCCAAACAAGCGTCAGTTCTCACTATTGACACTAATCTGCCTCCGGTCTGCAGGCGTTGCGGGACGAGTACACCCGCACCATCGCCCCCACCCGCGCCCTTGCCGCTGAAACCCTGAACCTGGAGCGCGTGCTGAATGCAGAGTGCGGAATGCGGAGTGCAGAATTCAGAGTGGTCTTGCCTGACTTACGGCCTGACCCCGGCGGAGATTGAGCTTATGTGGTAAACCGCCCCGCCCCGCATGCCCATCCTGCCGCTCGACTGGCCACGACACAAAAGCTGAAACGCTAAGAGGCTGAAAGCTGAAATGGGAACAAGAAGTTGGTAAGGGCAACAAACTGCCGCTGAAAAGAAGAATTGAAGGGCGGCGTGGGGTGGGGCTACTGCCTGAGAAGGCGGTTGAGCGATTTCAGATCAAACGCCTCTGGATTCCAGTCGCCGCACCATTCGAGCAGTTCCGCACTGGCGGGAGCGGAGGGGCTTCGAAGCGCCTCCAGGAGTTGCTCGTAACCGGGGACGCCCCCGCAGTCCTCCGGCGGGCAGGCACGGGCGCCG
The DNA here is from genome assembly GCA_003152225.1 of Limisphaerales bacterium. Classification (GTDB taxonomy): domain Bacteria; phylum Verrucomicrobiota; class Verrucomicrobiia; order Limisphaerales; family UBA8199; genus PALSA-1440. The sequence continues at coordinate 728 of PLZQ01000401.1, forward strand.
GCCAGGCACATGGGATAATGTTCGGAGGGGTCAACCGGGACGATTTGCTCCACCAGTATTTCGTGCAACCAACCATCGCCGAAGTCGTATTCATAAAGGAGCACTTGCCGCTTGCGAACCAGGACCTCCCGAAGAAGGGTGGCGTCCTCATCCTCCCCTTCGTGTCCGAAAGTGCGCAGGGGAGGGCCGAATCCTCGCGCCGGCATACGGAACGCGTGCAAGTGTCCGCCGTCCCAGCCCATCGCGCGCTGGATGAGTTGGTGAAGGTTTCCCAGGGTGAAAGTGTCTGCCACCAGAACCCGCCGCCAGATAGGCGGGCGGAGGTAGCGAAGGGTGATTTTGAGTTGGAAGGCGTTCCGGGCGCCGGGCGCCCCACTGCTCCCGGAGGCGTGTTTGGCTTGGTCTTTATGGCTCACAACAGACAAGATGATTCCGTAATTATCGCATTACCGCAAGGATTACAGACCCGAATCGGGAGAGCGGAAAGCGGGGAGCGGAAACGGGCTCACAATTGACACTATTCCGCCGCTCGCTTTCACGCGTTGCGGCACGAATACACCCGCAGCATCGAGTCCGCCCGCCCCCTCGCCGCCGAAACCCTGACCCTGGAGCGCACCCTCAGCGACCTCGTCAACCAGGCCTACGTCCTGACCCCAGCGGAGATTGATCTCCTGTGGCAAACCGCCCCACCCCGCATGCCCATCCCGTCGCCCGCAACATGATGCTCCCGCGTTGAATCCGTTCGGGATTAGGTTGGTGGCGGAGGACTTGTAGGTAATAACATCTCAGAGGGAACGAAAGGAGTCACCCGGCTCACAATCGGCGCCGAGTGCCCCAGAATGGGTCAATACGCGGTCTTGTTAGATACTCAAGCCATGATGGGCCTTGCCTTGCCGCACGGGATACCGGGTCCAGCCGGGCTGCCGACTGGTTAGCCAGAGGACCTGAAAGCGTCCCTCGCGCGCTCACTGCTTTTTTGCCCGCCCTTGCAGATTGCCACCACCCATTGACCCGACTCTTGCTGAGGTGATCCGCGGCGAGCACCCGAACGTTGGCTAATGGCGGGTGATCGCCTCACATTATAACAAACCAACGACACACGTGAAGAATGAGTACCATGCTTAGGGCAACTTTAGGGACAATCCTGTTGGCGGCGTCCGTCTCGGCGGCCTGGGCAGATCCGTATGCGGGCTGGGCAGTCGGTAACCGCATCAATGGCTATGGCACCGTCATGCGAACGACGGACAGTGGGACCAACTGGCCCCGTCAAGGCGCCGGACAAATCGCAGACGTAAACCTGTATGGCGTGACGGCAGTGGACGCCTCCACGGCGTGGACGGTCGGCGACCCGGACGGCGGCTACGCAAGCATTTATCGGAGAGGGGTCGGAGAGGAGTCGGTTCGTGAGAATGTCATGTTTCTGCGGGACGCTTGTTCGCGCCGGTGAGCGCTTCATGGCTGTTAAACGTAAAGCGTAGCCGCGGCAAGAAGCTGCCGCTCGATGCCGCGCCCTTCACCTCGCGATTTCTGCTTTCTGCTTTCCCGATTTCAGCTTTTCTGCCCGCCCGCCCGCGCCCGCGCCGTCGAAACCATGACTCTGGAGCGCACCCGCAGCGACCTCGTCAACCAAGCCTACGCCCTGACTCCGGCGGAGATTGTTATCATGCGGGAAACCGCCCCGCCCCGCATGCCCGCCCCGCCGCCCGCAACATTGAAAGGCTCTGTCCCGGAAACGGAAAGCAGGAGAACGTAAGAACAACATCGGTTGCCACCATGGAGAAAATGAACAGAGGACAACATTCCGGGACTTTTACGGTTCCGATCTGTGCCGGCGTTCGAGGCTAGCGCAGCGGCCAGAAAAATGCTATCGCGATGGCCGTGGGCGGCTACGCACCGAGGAACAGTCCCAGCGGGCTGATGCCTTCCTCTTGGAAAACCTTCGCATCCCGCAGGATGCCAACGCCGGCAGGGTTCGGCGCGTTGGCAATCACCAATAGCGACGGCAGTTCGGCGAGCACGAAAAAGCGCACCCGAACAGCGGGTGCGCCGGTTTTACTTCAGACCGGCTTTTGAATGCAGTCCAAATAGCCGACCGTAAGTTAAAATACCGTAATCCTTGCCGGAAGGCAACAACAATCCGCAGCAACATTAGATTCTGGCACTCTCTCATGATTGAGCCAGGTCCTCCATCGTTTGTGAATCTCGGACGCCCCGTTCGCCTCGGCCAATTCGTCACTCGCCGTCCGCAAACCGCGGTGTCGGCGGGACAACAGAGATGGTATCGATCAAACGATTGGCAATCGCTTCATCAGGACTAAAAACGGCCCCTTCGGCCATCCACTCCAGCACCTCTTGAACAGACCTTTTAGTGCTTTGTGCCAGTCTCTCAGCAAACAGCTCTTGATTTATTGGTGTTAGCGACGGCTCATTGAGTAGATCATGAAATGAAAACCTCGCGGACGGCATAGCAACCCTCAATCCCGGCGAACCCTGTGCTGCTATCATGACGGCGCTCCCGCCGACGCTGCTCTGACAAATAGTAGTAACGGGGCATTTTATGCCCTTCATCGTTGAAACGATCATCAGCGACTCTGTAATCAACCCGCCCGGGCTATCAACCTGCATGACTATAGGCTGCCGAGGAGCCTCCGACGCCAGGACGAGTAATCGGGCAACGCAGCAAGCAGCGATCTGCTTGGTGATCCGGCCTCGCAAGAGAACCTGCCGAGCTCGATTACTGGTAAGCAATCCCGTAGAGCATTTCTTCATCATTATTGGGGCGTGAGGTTTGAGGGACGCATTCTTACATCATGCGGACAAATCGAGCAAGCGTCAGTTCTCACTATTGACACTAATCCGCCGCCGGTCTTCACGCGTTGCGCGACGAATGCACGCCCACTATCGAGCCTGCCCGAGAAAGGGGTCAACCGTAGATTGGAATTCGAGCTGGGCGCATGGTTCGAGGGCTCTTGCGGCTTGGCGTTGGTCTGAAAAGATAACATGGGGTGGTCAGGCTGGGAGGAATTCCGCAATCTGACCCCCGATGATAAAACAAACTTACAAGAGCAAAAATGGAATCAAGACGACGGAGAAGCAAGCCTTGCCCTCCGTGCAACCAGAAACCGAAACGCTGGTCGAGGCTGTGCTGAGCGCCAGCCAGGTTTCGCTCGCCGCAGGGGCATCGGCCCCGAGCGGCGAGAGCGGGCCTCCCCCCCACCAGGTCATCAAGCTGGGCATCGACGTGCATCTGGATCGCTACGTGGTGGTGCGCCAAATCGATGGCGGTGCGCCCCAGCCGCCGCAACGATTCAGCCCAACCCAGTTTTTGGAGTGGGCCAAGAAACAGACGGCGCTNNGCAAGAAGGTCAAGACCGACAAGCGCGACGCCAAAGAGATGGTGCTGAACCTGGACCGGTATGTCGCCGGCAATCGGGAGGCGTTCTGCGTCGTGCGCGTGCCCACGGAAGCCGAAGAGCAAGCCCGGAGCCGCTCGCGCCAGCGAGAAAGCCTGCAAAAGGAGAAGCAACGTCTGGCGGCCCAGGGACGCAGCCACGCCTTGTATTACGGTGCGCATCTGGAGGGCGCCTGGTGGACCGGAGGTCTCTGGAAGGAGCTGGTGGTGCCCCCCATTGTGCTGGAGTTGCTGGAGCCGTTGCGCCGGCTCATCCAGGCGCTGGAGCAGGAACTCAAGACCTTGACCCAGGCGCTGACCACCGCCACCCCGGAGCAACTACCGATGGGTTTGGGTAAACTGACCTATGAAGTGTTGGAGCGAGAAGTGGGGGACTGGCACCGGTTTGACAATCGACGGCAAGTGGCCAGCTACACCGGGATGTGTCCGCGGGAAGACAGCTCGGCCCAGCGGCGCTTTCAAGGGTCCATCAACAAGCACGGCAACCCTCGCGTGCGCACCGTCCTGGTGGAGGC
>PLZQ01000401.1:4660-7699 GCA_003152225.1 Limisphaerales bacterium
GTGCGCACGCGGCGCTGCCAAGCGGCCGATCTGGGCCTGCAAACCAACCCGACGCCACCGACCGTGGCGCCCACACCGCGAGCCAGGAAAACCAAGGCCACCCAGAACGCTAAAGACCAAACCCAAATCCCAAGCGGCGTATGAACACCAAAGATCAGGGAAATAGAACGATGAGTTTTTCGCTTTGGGCCTTGGCTTGCAGAGTCATCCTCCAGCCAAAAGGCCTGCCCCAAACACGGTCGGGGCAGGCCTGGATGCGTCCGCAATCCAAGGGCGGCCCGGTGCTCGGGTTGCACTCCTGCAGAGCCCTATCCCCCGTGCCGCGCCCAGAGCATGAGGGCCCGAGCCACACCTGTCATCTGCAAAATTAACGGAGGACGCACCACCAACCCATCACACGAATCGCATGACACTTTTGGAGCGTAACGGAGACCGTACNNGACCCCTGGGCCTTTAGATGGCCCGTTTTAAAGATTGGTCTCCGTGCGCTCCTCTGGCCGGATTGGAAACGATATAGTGTACTCCGAACAGGATGTACGGATAGCAGGTTAAGCCAGGCCTTCATGCCGGCGCTCTGCCAGAGGAGACGATCCAGAATGCAACATAACTCAACAGTAGAAAACGGAAGAATGAGAAAAACAAATTAACTACGCTATTCCCCTTGACGGACCACCCCATAGCAGGGGTCAGTTAATGAGAATGATTCTGCTGAAGAACCCCTCTGGTCAAAAAGTGACAGTGAAAAAGACCATCTCAGATGTATCCCCCGGCAATTCAAATCGCGTACAGACGAAGCTAGCGCGTAAGAATTCTCGACACTTTTCATGCATTTTCACTCATCTTCAAAAAGGGGGGGTTCTTCAGCAAAATCGAGAATGTCATATTGGGCATCGCAGATGATCGCACTTGCCACTCGTCCAGCCGGGCAGTACAAGAGCACTGGGTGAGAACATGACAATCTCATTAACTGACCCCTTTACGCCGCGCGGCAATTCTGGAGTCCCGGGTGGGCCGCCAGCAGTAAGCTAGCCGTTCGGCAACGAGATTGGGGCTTAAGGATTAATGCATTGGTTTGATTTAGCCAGAGACCAATTGGTGCAGTGGAAGCTGCGCGAGAAAGCGGCGCGAGGCTTCCGCAAATCCTTTACCACACTCGCGCAGAAGGCACTGGATACGGCGTTCGATGAGGCTCGCAGCCGCGACGACCGTTTCATTGGTTGTGAACATGTGCTGCTTGGGCTTCTGCAGGCGGACGACGCTCTCGTTACGAAGGTGTTCAGCGACTTGGGGCTGACCTTAGACGTGCTTCGCTCCGAGATGGGAACACCTCCCGAAAGAGATCCGGGCAGCTTAGAACTGAGCCGGCTGCCGTTCACCCCACGAATGAAGCACGTCCTACAGAATGCCAGGCTCGAAGCCGAAGGTCGGGGCCAGAGTCCTGTAGATGAGAAGAGCCTGCTGCTGGCATTGTTGCGCGAGAAAGGTGGGTTACCAGGGCGCGTGCTCGGAAAGCTTCACATTGACGTTGAGGCGTTGCGAAGCACCGTTCTTTCGGAGGGCGCGGCAAATTGAGTATGGACTCCTTCCGTGAATTGCCGAACTATCGTTCTGGAGTGGATGCCGGATGGCGCGTTCTGTTTGTTTTCCGACGCCTCTGGCCCGGCACCACTCAGCACGGGTGTTAGGCCATCCAATCTATGCGCGCATTTCTTGCCAAGGTTGCACTAGGCTCATTGCTTGTTGGCTGCGACTCGGATGAAACCGCGCTTCCGTCTGTGGCGACTACAAAGAAAATCCAGTCTGACTATGACGCAGCCTTGTCGGACGCTACTAATTCGATTCCGTTCGCTTCAGACTTTGCGCGGCTCTTTCCAGTCTCCCGGAGTTTCTTCAGCTACTACATGGGAGGTGCTGGTCCTTCAAGTTTCGTCACGGAAGCCTTTCTCTTCGACAGATACCAGATGAGGATGAGGATTGAAGTCGTCTTCGACAAGGAGCGACGTAAGGTTAAGAGTTTTGGTGAGCCCGAGTTTCAATTGAGGGAAGTTGCAAAGGTTGTTAAGGCTGCCGACGGAAGTTTATATGTTGAGTTTGATACCGACGGGTATCGAACGTTCGGAACAGAGGATTGGCAGAGGTTTGTGAAGGCAGGGGGGGATTTTTCAGCGATCGGATACACATGCAAAACCAACAGTCCTTCGCCCGGATTTGATGACTGGCGTAAGGATGAGGAAATGCGGATGAAAGGGCAGCAATGAAGCCTTGGCCTAACCATCCGGCTCCAGGCAAGGCCGGGAGCGCGTCTCGGTTGACAATAGAATATCACTGGTCCGGCCTGCCTGAGCCGGGTCGTTCGCCATGAATAGGCGGTATTCGATTCTGCTATTGATCTCGGGCGCTGGCTGGTCTCTGGTCGCTGGGGTCTTTGGGTAACTGGCATGAAAGCTAACCAGCGAATGTCCCGTGCGCTCCTTCTTGCCACGCTCTCATGCTTCCTGGCCGGGTGCCACACCAACGCCCCGGCGCCTCATAAGCTGGGAAGGGCGGCTGGTGAGAAAGAATCGCTCCGCGCTGCCGCCACCAGGAACCCGTCGGCTCCGCTAGGCCCCTCAGATGGCCAAATACGCGTGGTGCGAACCTGGGGCGATCTCACCACGCAATCCGCCATCGACGCAGGCGATGGCGTGACCGTCCGACTTGGCATCAGCGCAACCCACGCCGCGGTGAACTCCGGCGTGCTGATCTATTGCCTTGCCGACGGCTACAACTACTTCGAGCACCCCAATATTATCCTTGCCGCCCTCGGGCCGCTGTCGGTGAGTGTGCAGCGGGGAAAGGAGTCGCTGGTCGTACCCGATATCAGCCCCCCTGTGATGCTTTCCTATAAGGGCTGGAACACCGTCCACGGCTGCACCCTCTTTTTCGCCAAGTCGGTGCTTATCGACGCACCAGGGCGGTACGAGATCACGATCCGCGCTCGTTCTGGCCCGGAGCTTGCCAGAGCCGCCATCGCTTCGAGCAAGTGTCAGTCCTCACTAT
>PLZQ01000248.1 GCA_003152225.1 Limisphaerales bacterium
AGAGCTACAAGGACACGTCACCCGCACGCACGTATGGAATCCATTTGCCCGCCTGAACCACCGGCGCGCGCGATCTAAGAGCCGACTGGGGGCGACCTCCCCAGGGGGCTGGCGGGCCAACCAGACTCGACGAGCCGGGCTTCCCGCCCGCTGGTCGCAAGCGCGTCGCCGACATCGCTTCAGCGCCCGCACCAGCGGAGTCTGGGTTAGATTATCGGGGGCATAAACTCCCTGGCCTTTCTAAGAACCGATGCTGATCGCCAGCGCACCGTCGAATGCGAAAGTGCTGAGAGAAAACTAGCGTGTCGGGCGTGGGTCTTTTCCGTCTGGCAACCATAGAAGCAACCATCTGTATTAGCAGCACTTTCTATTCCACGTGGATCGAATTCAGTCTGCTGTTGTTGAAGGAAGTGGCCTTCAAAGCCTGGCTATGGGGGCTGTCTGAAGACCGGCGTCTCAGTCCAAGACAGGACTGTCCAGTGGTTATCCAGCCCTGAGACACCTGCCCCTGGAAAATGGCTGAGGCTCCGCCAATTCGGTACAACCACAGATGGACCGAGATGGACTCGCATGCTTTACTTGGGCCGCGTTAACAGCCCCGACGCAAGGCTCAGAGCTTCATAGAATAGACAGACAAACAGGCAGGGAGAGGCTGCTCATATACCACCCCGGGCCGTTAACGCGGCCCAGATACGACGGCTTGTGCTCCGCACTCGCGCAGGGTGGGGCGTTCTCGCCGACCGCGCCGACCCAAACCCTTAGGCAATGAAATGAGCAGCTCGCCTATGCACGGCCAGCGCCGCCGCATTCTTGAATACCGACCCACACAGCAGGCACACCTCCTTGCCCTTCGGCCAACGCCGCAATCCCCTCGACGAGCGGCGCGTAACCCGCAGCGCCAGACTATCAATTGGCCCAGGCTTTTTCGGCCGTCGCCTCGGAACCACTTCTCCCTCTTTCCACTTCGCCTTCCGCTTCTTCATAAAGTTGCAGGCTACCTGTCGGCGCAGGCAGAGAAACATTGCCTCCTCCGAAAAACCCCTTTCTGAAAAGGCTTATCCTTTCCCTAGAAGTGTCAAATAAACCGGGCAATCAGAGTATCCTGGAGGCTGATTTTTACGAAGCACAGGGCAGCCCGGAAGCCGCACGCCATCACACTTACGCATGCCGATCTTCTGGTGCTGAGCCTCCGCCCCGGAAGGAACCGTCTTCCAGTTCCATTGGAAGACCACTTGGGTACTTACCTTCCCGCAAAAATAAGGCTGAGAATTGTCGAGGTCCATACCCTAAAAGCGATACCCCAAGCATTGGTGGTGTCCAGACAATTCTGTCAAGAGGCCGGATAAGCATACTTTGCAGAACAGACAGACAGAAAGACAGACAGGCAGAGGCTGCTCATAGGCGTCTTGCCAGGCGGTTCGGTGCATGCGAGACGTGCGGGTCCAGGCAGACTCCATCCGCGGGCTTGGAGAGACGGGCCGTAGCTTTTAGGACGACGATGACTCTGGCAACACATCCACACGTCGGCGGCTACGATTTGAATCGGCTGCTAAAGTACCGGGACGAGAGCATTGGTCTCTTTAGGCTCGTCTTCCCAGCCATTGATGAGCTGGCGGGTGCGGATGAAGACGCGCTGACCCGGTGCTGGCACACCGTATCTCTTGACGTATTGGCTCCTGATGTTGCTGACACCCCGCTTCGGCGCGGGCAACAGTCCAAGGATCGCGTAGGGGGTAGTGGAGTATCTGCCTGCGCTGCACGGCGCCGCGCCAAGCAGCAGCACCAACACCTGTTTACCGGGGTTGCAGGCAACACTCAGTTGCATCTCAATCTCGCCGCCTTTCCTCGTAATGCGCAGCGCCCCGACCGGATTCGGACCGAACCTGGCAACCTTAGGCGGGAGCCTGACAAACGCCAGGCCAGCGGCAGCGCGGGCGCAGTTGATTTTGACGTAGAGGGCGTGTCCGGATAGCGGCCTGGATTGTTGCAGCCCTTGCCTGCTGCTGGCCTGGGCGGTACGCCTGCCCCAGGCGGCCCGCTCTGTGTCTGTAAGCGCGCCCCATTGCTGGGTAGCAAGGCCAAAGGAGGCGCGGGAGCGTTGCGCCGCCTCGGTATTGACCTGCCTGGGAAACGACCGCCTTCGCACGACCAAGCCGTAGCGGGTCATGTAGCTGACCGTCGCACCTGGCGTGAGTGATTGGAGGAATCCTTTTGTTTTCATATTCATAGCGGGGGAAGCTGGCTTGGCACGCCGGCCACAAGCCCGGCCACGGGAGCGGCACGTCGTCCGTGCCAGCTAGCCAACCCGCTCCTTCGTACGAGCATTAAAGATGCCCAGCGTCAGAAAACCTCGGCTCTTAATCCGGTGACCGTCCTCACGTGGGAAGCGATGCGGGATAGGCTCTTCAATGCCAAATGTTTGCAATTTGGCCGGTGGGGGGGACGGTGCGCCGAATAAACCTGCACCATGGAGATTTGCGCACCGGCGGCCTTCAGCTCTTTCAAACGCTGCGCGTACTCTTCTATCTCCTCCCAGGGCGGCTCCTGGCCGTTGACCAGGGGGAATAGACTCTGGATGATGACCGGGCGCTTCTTGCTGACCGCGAGGATGTTGGCCAAAATCCGCCAAAAAGGCAGAGTGGGGCGATTGACCTGCTCATAATACTCCTGCGTCCCCGCGTCGAGTTTGACCCAGATCTCGTCCTGCTGGCACAGCAGGCCCAGGCCCGCGGTGACCGGCGGCAAATCCAATCCTGTGCCGTTGGTAATCAGCACCGCCTTGAAAAAAGGCAGTTTTCGCGTCGAGCGAAGATACAAAACCTCGCGGACAACTTCGTCGAAATTGGGGCACAGCGTCGGCTCGCCATAGCCGCTCAGTGCGACCTCTTTCAACTCCAAAAGCTCGGGGGGCAGATTATGGAACCAATGCAATTCGCTCAGCTTGCCCTCGTGCTGCAGCCTCAGCAAGCGCTCCAGCTCCGCCGCCATGACCACCACATCCACCTTCCGCGCCCGCCCCGGAGTGTCACGATCCACTTCGCAATACACGCAGTCGAAACTGCAGCGTTTATCAGGGTTGAGGTTGACCCCTATGGACAAGCCCCGGGCTCGCTGCGAAATCGCCGCATAAACAAAGCGGTTGCCCAGCCGGTCTCGCGGCCGTCCAAACGCCGACTCGATCAGCTTCCATCCGTTTCGGGCCGGACTGCGCCCGCCGCAGGGGTCCTTCGGCAAAGTCAGCCGGCGCGCTTTCTTTTCCACTGCTTTCATTAGGATAGATTACAATCATGTTTTGTTTTTATACTAACCGGATCTTGGCGGAAGCTTTACCCCCTTTGCTCTGCTTGACGGGATCGCTGAGGGTGCGCTCCAGTTTCAAGGTTTCAGCGGCGCGGGCGCGGGCGGGCGTGCTGAAAAGCTGAAATTGGGAAAACAGTCCACCCTCCGCATTCTCGCTTCGGAGGACGGGCTACGGAGGACGGGAAAACGAAAATCGCAAGGCGGAGGGCACAGCGGCCAGCGGCTCCTTTTTGCCCTCCCCATCTTCCTGTCCCTTGCGCCCTGGAAATGGGTCAAACCGTGGAAATGGGTCAAACCGTAGATTCGCAACGGTAATACGTCACATGCCACTTGTTTGGTGCGCACAGCTCGGATTCCAATCTCCGGTTTGACCCATTTTCGAGTGGGATGTGCTCCAAGCCGGAACGAGATTCCCCGACTGAAATGAACCCCCAACAAAATGACCACCCCGGCTACTCTTTCGAGAGAGCCCAATGGGCTCTTGTCACCAGGGTGGGACCTTTAAAGCGTTTATCTGGTCAGCCAGCCAACGTAGCGATATTCGGCTATCGTGGCCGCTGCGTCAACATTACAAGAAGGCTAGAGGTAATGCCTCACTGGAGGCGGGTAGGGCGCGTTACTCCGTGCGCGCCGGGTACCCACGACGCGCACAATTCCAGTTCCGATCTCCGGTCTGACCCGTTCCTTCAATTCGCTGCCGGCGGAACTTCCGTTCGTTTCTTTTGCAGGTATCCCTCTTTCACCCGTTCAAACGCCCTGGTCCATTGCGTGAAAACCGTGTGAACATAATAGTCAACCCAGGGAGTCAAGTCCTCGCCCTCGCAGTACCAGTTCACTTGCGCATTAAAAAGAGCGTCATAGTACTCTCTCCTGGTCTCCAAAATGACTGTGTCAACGGGATAAAACCGGGCAAAGTGATAGCCCGCTTTCTCAAGTAGGTACGTGGAGAGCAGCCTCGCGGTACGGCCGTTTCCATCGGCGAACGGGTGAATCGCAAGGAAATCGAGAATATACTCGGTCACCAACAGGAAGCGGGAGTACTCCGCAAATCTGATGGACAGGTCCCAACGTCGCGTGAACTCCTCGGTAATCGAGCGTAGAAAGCGTTCCGCTTTGTCAGGCGGCAATGTCTCGATGTAGTAACCGCCCCCCTCCACCGTCACAGGTCGAGTCTTGATGAGACCGGCGACAGCCGGCTTCGTGGACTGAAACATGCGCCGATGACATTCCAAAACCATGTCGTACGTAAGGACCGGAGCGCCGTCCTTGCATAGCATCCAAAGATAGGCCTCGTATATTGACTTGAGCGCTGCCAGCCGGGTCGCAAGCTCATTATCAACCACACCCACGAGAGGCTCTGTCGCTGGGGCCTGCAGGATCTCCAGCTTGTCCACTTGGACCGCCTCGCCCTCAATTTCACTACTCGCGTTTACGCTCTGAGCGAGATTCATGCTGAACGCGGACTCCAAATGCTTCCAGTCGTTCAAATCCTCATCGGTTAACTGCCGAAGCCTAAAGCGCGCTTTCGCCAACCGCTCCAGCTTGCCCAGAATCCATGGAGTAAGAGAATACCGCAAACCGCGACGCGCAGGGGCGGGGTCATCTGGATTGATGCAATTCTCGCGCAGGGCAATGCCCCCGCCCGTGACGTTAACCGTCGTGTTGGCAGGCAGCGGTGGCCTGAACAATCCCTTGGGCTTCCCATTCGCAGGGTCTTTCCCTATTCCAGCGTCAGTGTTTTTCATCGTGTGTCGCAGATCTCAATCCGCTGATTGTGTATCAGAAATCAACCGCTGTAAAGCGCCGCCGACAGCCCAGGTCAGGGGAGCGAAAATGGGGTCAAACCGTAGATTCGCAACGGCAATACGTCGCATGCCACTTGTTCGTTGCGCACACCTCGGATTCCAATCTCCGGCTTGACCCTTTTTCTGGCTTTACGAGCAGATCGAGAAGCAATTGTAACACAACGTCTTGGGGCCGGGCGGGGCGTACTAATTCGCCCCCTGCAGCGCCATTCTTAGGTTAGTCGCCCAGGCCGTGAAGGGCTCTCAGCTCCACCAATTGTTCGCACCATGGCCGCCCCAAGCGGGAAAGGGGCCATTGAAGTGGAGTTCTTGCTGCCCCGGTGCTTTTAACATTTATTCCACCCTTTATAGGTGGACAGAATCTGTCACTTGCACCGGTTCCTCCCTGTTTGCAGTGGGTTATGCCTATTCTGAATGGCCCCGGAACCACTCTGCTCTGCTCCCGTTTCGGTTACGGCAAACGGATCTCAACCCGCGCCAAGAGTGTCAATAGTGAGAACTGACACCCGCCCGGTGCTGCGGTTCTGGGAGTGCCTGTTGAAGGGCGCCAAGGGGGTTGCCGGCTTGCAGGAGCGGCCCAAGCCTTTCCTCGACATAACGGCCAATCGGCCCCGGATCGCGGCCCGCCGCCTGCCAGGCCCTAAACCCCGCCTGCACCGCCACCATCTTGCGCTGCACGCGCAACTGCGGGGTGTCGGTGGCCGGCTTTTCTCGCAAGGGATCTCCCGCCAGAAACTTGCGAGAAAGGGGTCAAACCGGAGATTGGAATCCGGACTGTACGTACCCAACAAGCGGCGCCGAGATGTGCTACCGCTGCGAATCTACGGTTTGACCCCTTTAGGGCTTTTCGATTCCGTATTCCACCCGCAGCCAGTCGAGCAACGTGCGCTGGGTTTGCTGCTGGCAGATGGTGAGTTCGATTAGGCGGCGAACGGAACAGGGTCAAATCGCAGGTCCGCGCTACTTCACCAGCGATCGGGCCAACCTATGGCCGACCCGTTTACGTTTATGTCCAGAGCCTTGATCTGTAAGCGAACCGGATCAGTCCGGACACCATTCTCTTCCAATCCCCTGAAGAGAATTAGCGTCAATCCGGACACCCATCACATTCTTCCTCGATTTCCAAATCAATGTTCACCTTTCGGATGCGGGCTTTGCAAACTTTCTGCCGTGACAACGCGACACATTTGATGAGTTCTTCACCGAGCCTTGCGCATTCGTCAGCGTGGTGGCCGCCACGGCCGCCGGATGGTTTTCTTCTTGGATCGATCTCGTAAGACATGCCCCCGACCAGAATCCCTCCCGCATAACCATACAAGTGAATGGTCTTGTCCGGGCTGGCGGCAACATCCGCAGGGGAGAAATCAGCTCCCGGAATCAGCCTAATGATCATATTTCGGTTCTCGCCTGAAGGGAGCGGAAACGACGCGCCGCCGCGATTCAGGTATTGTATTTTCCAGCCGCGCTCTTCGAGAAACGAAGGCAGCACAGCACGCACTTCCATTGCCGCAGTCGTTAAATGATGATTTTTGAGCTCGAATGTCAGACGGTTGAAATCTGCCGTCAACCCGGAAGTGCCGCTTCCAGCAATCGGGTAAACGTTCCGTTGGCCGATGTTATTATCGTTCGGCACCAATCTCCATTCTGGGATGGAGTCGCCTGCCGCAATATTATCCACATTGCTTGTGTCACCCGTGGCGGACACGATCATAAATAGGCACTCATGGCCGACATGGGTGGGCACCCACGCAAAAGGGCCGACAGTAATTTCGCCGGCATTGTTGGCCGGGACGTCCGCCGCCGCCAATTGCGCCGTGTTCATTGGAAACCAGTCGATGGGATATGAAAGACCGGCCGCGGGATTTGCATGGAACGCCTTGACCACCACGTTGGTGGCGTTTTGCGTGCCCCGGTTCTTGATTTTCACATAGACATAGTTGGTCTGATTGGTGACCGGTTCCTCGTGCGCTGTGCCACCATCGTTGTGGAGGCGGTTCCAGATGCTCTGGCAGCTCCACCAATTTGGTTGATATTGATATTCGCCTGTGCGCCCGTCATCCATGTAAACATCAACCGCTGGAGGTGCGCCTGCATTCGTAGTGGGCGTCGGCGCTCCCGCCGGCTGATAAAGGCCCTGTTTTTCAAAAGTCCAGCGGATCACCTTGTTGTAAGCGCCACCGGTCAGGTTCTCAGTGACCCAATCTCCGGCATCGGCGGTCATTAGTGCGGTCACCCATCCACTGACATTTGCCGGATTCGTGGCTGGCGTGAGCGTTGCAATTGCGCGCAGAATCAAGTAGACGGCCATCCGGGATGCAAATTGCTGCGCGGCCAGGTTAGCCGAGTCACCGCCGAGTGAGCGATAGATATTGAAGTGTGTTGTTGCCAGAATTTGCTCCGTAAAATAGCCGTTCAAGTCATTCACGCCGCCCCAGCCCCAACCACCCGTCACGGGCCGGTCGTGCCGGCGATTGATTGTGCTGAACACCCAGGGAAAGGTCTGGAAACGGTCGGCCGCTTGACTTGCGGGATCGTTCAAGATTGCTGCCACACTATCGCCCGCGCTATGTGAAAAGCCCAAATTTGCCTTATTCACATGGTTGTATAGAACGCCATGCCCGCCGAGTTCATGCAGAACGACGCGGTAGTCACAGGCGATGCCGATCGGGTTCGTGGTATCACCCGTATCGGCCAGACAAAACCCCGTCAGGCCGATTCCATTGCCGCCGGCATTTCCATCACAATGCGCATTCACTTCGATACCATCGGTTGTGCCGTAATGCCCCCGATGATCCACGGTCGTTGGAAATGTGGTTCCCCCGAAGTAGCCAGCCTGGGTGAAGCCCATCCCGTCGAGCAACCGGAAAAACTTGTCGCAATGATAATAGGCATTTACCGCGGCACAATTGTCGGTTCGTGAATCGAAATTGAAATCGGTCCCGGCTGGTTCTGTCGGCGGTGCGACCGTTGGGGCCTCCCCATCGGCTACTGTGACGTTTCCCCCGGCTAGAGATTGGGTTCCGCCCACGGGCGCAGCGAGGCCCGGCAGAACATCGGATACCCGAACGGGATTCAAAGCAGCGCTGTTTGCAGTGGGCAAGGGCCCGCCATTGTCCGTCACGGGATCCCTTTCAAATACCATGCCATTGACATTATCCGTGAAAGCTCTCAGGTAGAGAACTGAAAGCGACTCCACCTCGATCAGCGCGACCCAGTGCAAGAGTCCGCGTGTCCGGCCAGCGAGAGCAAAATCAATTCTCGCGCAGACATAGTGCTGGCCTTCTCTTATGCCATCGGCAACTGGAGGCAAAGGCAGGGTCGGCAATTCGGAAGCAAATGTTGGCTCTTGTTCCCGTCCAGCAATCCCGATTGGAGGTTGCGGCGGCGGCGGTGTCGCTGGAACACGCTTCGCGCTTTCGTAGCGATAGATAAAAAGACCGCGACCTTCAATCTTCAGGGATTTGCGATCGGCAACAAACCCGCCTCTCGATTTGCTTTGAAGTCCCAGCAGCCGCGCAAGTTCCGCTTCGGTCATGGACTCTGCTTGTTTGACTTTGTTTCTGGAAGGCGCTTTGACCTTTAGATCGGGATGCCTTGTGGATTGAGAACTCAATATGCGGAAAGGATTCAACTTAATCTGAACCGCCACCCCGGCTTCCCACACAGGAATCCCCAAATCCGTTTGATAATATGCAACTGTGGCACTATCAAATTGATGCTTCTCC
This sequence comes from Limisphaerales bacterium, assembly GCA_003152225.1. Classification (GTDB taxonomy): domain Bacteria; phylum Verrucomicrobiota; class Verrucomicrobiia; order Limisphaerales; family UBA8199; genus PALSA-1440. The sequence continues at coordinate 8,831 of PLZQ01000248.1, forward strand.
TTTAAAAACCGATACTCGATCGGTGCATTTTCGACGTTGGTTGATGGCGATAAACTCAGATTCTTGAGTTGCTCGGATGTCAAACCAAGCAAGTCGCCAAATTGTTTGAGATAGGTCGCAGCTGCGATCTGCGGCGTTGCAGCCTGGATGGCAACGGGTGCATGAGTGTGCAAGAGTTGACGCACAGTCCCTTTTGAATCCAAGTCGAGATAAACATTCCGTACAAGATCGAATTCCTGGTTCGTATGATTTCTCCTATTCTATTTCTTGTCTGTTGTTGTGCTGGTTGCTTTCAGATCGCCTCCAGCTACCAGTAAATTAACCTAAGTGAAGAATTGCGCTATGGGGTGTTCACCCCATACGCCCCGGGACGTCAGGGGCGGGAGCCAGAAGTCGGAGGCCGGTGGACATCCGTTTGGCATGATAGAAAGCTGCGTCCCCGGGCGCTTGCGGGCGGAGGAATGGGCATGCGGGATGAGGCGGTTTGCCATATTAGGGCGATCTCCGTCGGGGTCAAGGCGTAGGCCTGGTTGACGAGGTGGGTGCCCTATATGACATTCTCGATTCTGCTGAAGAACCCCCCCTTTTTGAAGATGAGTGAAGATGCATGAAAACTGTCGAGAATTCTTACGCGTTAGCTTCGTCTGTACGCGATTTGAATTGCCGGGGGATACATCTGAGATGGTCTTTTTCACTGTCACTTTTTGACCAGAGGGGTTCTTCAGCAGAATCATTCTCATTAACTGATAAACATTA
>PLZQ01000288.1 GCA_003152225.1 Limisphaerales bacterium
CCTATGTCAGGAGTTCTGGAGTCTGGAGCGCAAAGTGAGAGAGGCTCAGTGCCATTTGACTCTGATTTGGGTCATGGAGAATTGTCGTTTTGTCCCAGTCCGCACTAAAGGAGAACTGCTTGAATTTAGGATGAAAGATGAATGTGCCATTTGCGACACCTAGAAGGGCATATCCCTGAGGATACCGTTTCGCCAATTCTATTTGTTGGTTCGGGGTTTCGTATCGTTCCTTTAGCAGTTGCCGCATTTCTTCCTTGGACACTCCGTTATTAACTATTTGCGTCTGAATATGCGTGTTTGAATTCCCGAGCGCTATTTGAGCAATTCCATTCGGTTGCACTTCAATCTTCGTTCGGTCGCCCAGTGACAAGAGGTAAAGTGCCACAGCAAGCGGAATCGCAACTATTGACGCCCAAGACCCAAAGAAGCCCAACTTGCTAAGCAGACGCCACTGTTTCCACTGAGCCTTTGTCGGTAACAAAAATCGCTGTAGGGGATGCCTTTCTTTTCTCATACTGACATGAGTATAGACAACAACAATCGTAGTCAAGGCCACAATCTCGGCCCTAGACAGAACGTTTGTCCACCGTAACAAAGCTGGCGCAAGAGCCAAACCCTCAAAGCCGCTTACAAGCGGTCTGGCTCGGTCTGGCATAGGTTTTTGGGCGTGCTCTTTAGGCAGAGCGCCATATATAACAGGTGCTTAAAGGGGTCAACCCATAGCTTAGGTCATTGGTAGTTCCGTTGGTCATAACCTCAGTTGCCCCTGGCCCGCGCTGGCGACTGCGCCCCCGCGCATGTAGCTGTGCAAGCTCCGATTTGCCGCCTTTGAGCTACCCAGGTGCACCCGCGCGGCAATCGCTTTTGTCGAGAGCACGAGAACTCCACGTCATCCAGGTAAATCTTCTCCTGCCGGGCGCCACGGCTCATCACGTGATACATAGCCCCGGAATACTCGATGCGCAGCTTGCGCGGCATGCCGACATACAAGACTATGCTCAAACAACTGTCAATTCCCAAAATGACGCATGCTATGGGTTGACCCCTTTATTGCGCCCCCGCGCATGTAGCTGTGCAAGCTCCTATTTGCCGCCTTTGTGCTACCCATTCCAGCAAGCCACCGAGGCGCCTGATTGCATTACCGGAAGGCATACCCCGCAGCGCATCCCGCAGGAACCACTCCTCGTGCTCACTTTCCTGCGCGAAGATGACCAAGGCAATGTCACGCCACTCACCAGCCCCGAACTCAGCCGCCAGTTTGCCATTGATCAAACGAAGCGCGACATGATGCTAACGCTGGGTCTGTCCGAAGCGGACGCCGAGAGAGCAGCCCGACAGTGGGCCGCGGAGCAAGACCAGCAACGCGAGTGACGTCCAACCCCTCCAATCGGTGCGTCAGGCCCCGGCTTGACACCGTCGAACCCCAGCCTAAGCCCCCTCGCATTCCTCACAAATCCACAACTCAGCTTTCGGCCCGACGTTGGCAAACACAACGTCGCCGTCCGGCTTAACCCACAGCATGAGCCGCAAGGCCTCCCCGCCCTCCGTGAGATGCACGCGCCTTGACCGCCAGCCGTCCCTGATCACCTTGGTACGGTAAGGCTTAACCTCCGTCTTGGGCTTTCCGACCACTAGCCGCGCGCAAGCTTCCGCGAGCAGGTTGCTCGGTCCATCCAGGCCAAAGAGCCCATAGCCTCTGGCGGTCGGAATGAACCTCCCGCCAAATGAGTACCCCACCCCATCTCCCTCAGCGCATAACCCCTGCGCCACGTAAAGCGCCATCTTGCCCTCAATCGCGCCCCTGAGCCGATCGGCCTCCGAACCAATGGTCACCGCCCCCGGCCGGAGCCACGCCGCGTGCGCATCGACATCGCCAACACAACTTGCATGCCCCACCTGCACCTCAATTCTCCCAAGCTCCCCGAGTTCATTCACCCTCGTCTCTTCGAGCGAGATAAAGCGTCCAGCCCACCTGTCAGAGCTAGCGAAACTTATTCCCAAGCCGTCCAGACAATACGCCACCCCCAGCCCCTCAGCGACAGCATCCCCGCAACGAAATTCCCGACCCAGTAGCTCCTCAACCATGCCCCTCTCCGCGTCCCCATCGAGCATCGGGCTCTTTGTCGCAAAAGACCGAAACAACCTTCGCTCCACCTCATCCACCCCCCTATCATTACACCACCCAACAACCGAGTAGGCCTCCGCAATTGGCGCCACAAAGAACTCCGGCTTCGTCCGAAATCCCCGGCTGCCCCCCACCTCTCGTGCTCGGCGAAGGACCTGCACAAGGCCAGACATCCACCGTCGCGCCGCAGCCTCATCCGCAGCCTGAGGTTGCAGCGACAGCTCGTTAAAAACCACTTCCGCAGACATACCTAGCCCGCGGACGGACCCATCAGCCGATCCAGAGCCCTGTCAGCCTCATCGAAGAATCCCTCGGGCCAGCAGTCGAGCCTGCCATTCCTATCAATTCGCGGACTTATCACCTGCGACGGACAAACCCCCTCGCACGTCCCCCGCTGGAAGAAATGCAAGATAGCCTTGCCCGCCGCCAGCTTTCCCCCATGGACCGCCAATCGAATCCCATTCAGAATGTGGTCGCTATGCGTCTCTACAATTGTCTGGACACCCCCACCCGCCGCCAGCGACACAAGCTCCCCGATCCGCAATTGCCCCCTCGGGTGTAGATGCGCCTCTGGGTTCTCGAGCAGCACAAGGGATCCAGGCTTGCTGGAGAGGATCGCCACGAGCAATGGCAGGACATAGGTGATCCCAAATCCCACGTTCGTGGCCCGGTAGTTATTCGACACCTTCTTGCCATGAGCAAAGGAATATTCGAGACTGACGATATCCAAAGTCCGGTGCGACGTATCATGCAGCCTCGTCCCGGGACTGATTTCCCCAAGCCACGCTTCCACCTGATCCTTGAGCCTGTCAGACTCACCGCAAGGGTGCAGCAATTGGCTCACCGCCACAGGCTCGCCCCCAAAGAGGGTCAGGAAGTGTGCGGCGTACTCGCCTTTGGTCCCAATTTTCCGCAGACGCCTAACATAGTAGTCTGACGTCTCGAATAGAATCCGCGGTCCCGTTCGCTCAGCCTCCAGGTAGTGAAACCCCGTCCCGAAAAGGGGCTCCGCGAACACCCCTTCCTCGCCGGTGCCCGAGGTCCGCCCCATAACATCGGCCGCAGCGTCGTAGGAAAAGCTCCACTTAGCTTCCAGTTGGTCGCCGTACCCTAGCGTGAGAGCCAAAGAATCATCAGCGGCATCCTCGAACAACGCGTCCTTGGCAGTTCCCACCTTCACGTATTCGCCGTTGAGCGCCAGCCCGGTCTTCTGCAACAACCCCTGCTCGAACGACTGGCGGAGCAAGAGCATCGCCTGCAGCACCGTGGACTTACCCATGCCATTTAGCCCGGAGAGCACGGTTAGCGGCCCGACGCCAAAACCCTGATCCTCAAAACACTTAAAGTTGTGCAGATGGAGCTTGCTGATCATGGATAACACCCCTCAGTAACAGTTCAATTTTGCTAAATCTCGTCGAAACCTTGCTCGTATCGCCCGTGCTCTGCGAAATAGCCTCGACAAAGCTTGTGTTCGTCAAAGCGATGAGGCTGTCCTTTACTGATTCCTTCCTCACGATGAGAGTACGAACATCCTCTTCCGACAGCTTTGCCAGGTTAACGGAGAGACTCTCGAACAAGGCCCTATTGATCGGCTTCCGGCGGTCACCTCGCCGAAGGCGCTTCCTAAACGCGTCCTTGCCGAAAATTGCATGCGCTGCTCTCATCGCACGGCCAAAGCTTTTCTCGAAGAGTTCCAACTGCGCAGGATCGGTAGCCGCTAGCCGGTTAATCTCAGCCATCGTGCTGTTCAAGAATCCATCGAAATCTTTCACCTTATATTCGGTGTAGGGCCTCACCATGAACGCGAGGTAACGCAAAGCAAACTCCCTATCTGCCATCCGCTCGCTGGGGATACTGTAATTCGTCGCCTTCTTGAACTCATCAGAATCCGCTAGACGCTCCAAGATCCTTGGAGCTGCCCCCTGGTTCAGGGCGTGCCGGATCTCCTGACTAGAAAGTGGTAGCCCACCAGTGTTAATGCGCTTGAAGATATTGAACTTCACTTCCGGTGGCGTTCCCTTTTCAATCAAATAGGCAGTTATCTGCGTTTCGCTTATCCGGCGCTGAAAGTTCCGAGGCAGTCCCGCAAACGTTTTGCCTTCCAAATGCGTGAGGAACTCGAGGCCGACCAGCTTCAGGCTCTTATCCACCACGAAGCGCTTTATAGATGTCAGACGCTGCAAACCGTCAACAACCAACCACCTCTCATCGTTGGTGGCGTCCATGTAGAACGCTGGGATCGGGATTCGAATAAGTATGGACTCGATGAGGCGGCTCTGAGCTTCATCTTTCCAAATGCCCGCCCGACGCTGGAAGCCGGGCTTCAGGTCGATCTCATCCTCCCGGATTCGAGCGAGCAGTAAATCCAGTGTTATGGTCCTCGACTCGACCCTGATCAGCGTCGGATCGAAAGGCTCAGTGATCCGCTCGCTCGGCCCATACTCCTCCTCCTCGACATCCGGCCCACGCGAGTTGCCATTCAGAACGGACGCCGAGGGCGATTGCAAATCACCTCCAGTTTCGGTCGCCGACGCCGGCCTGCTCTCTTCCTCTGGCATGATAATTACCGAAATCTACAGTTACCTACATATTTAGCGCTCACCCGCAGGCCGAAGTGAACGACCAATCCAAACAGTTTTCAAGCCCTAAACGCCCACCTCCACCCGGCAGCCCCAGCAATTCCCTCACGCCCTCACCAACCTCACGACCCCACGCCCGCCACTGATCAGCGCCCCGAACTTCGCCAGCAGAAATGGGTCAAACCGTAGATTCAAAACGGTAATACGTCGCATGCCACTTGTTTGGTGCGCACAGCTCGGATTCCAATCTCCGGTTTGACCCTTTTTTGCGGCTGGATCGAAGGAGAGTCACGCCCGCGCTTCACTTCCCCGTGGTTGCCGCGCCGGGGGCCGCCGGCGGCGCAGCCAGGCGCCGCAACGCCTCCTCGAGCACTGTCTCGGCCTCGCTCAGCTTCCCGGCTTGCAGGAGCGGCCCAAGCCTTTCCTCGACATAACGGCCAATCGGCGCCGGATCGCGGCCCGCCGCCTGCCAGGCCCTAAACCCCGCCTGCACCGCCACCATCTTGCGCTGCACGCGCAACTGCGGGGTGTCGGTGACCGGCTTTTCTCGCAAAGGATCTCCCGCCAGAAACTTGCGGTAAGCGGCCAGCGCCTCCTGGCCAAAGGCGCTCTTTTCCAACAGATCGGGCAATTCCTGGCCGGTCGCGCCGGTGTTGATCGCCACCAACGTCGCCCCGTGGTTGTAGTGCCAGCCGAGATAGGTTTCCCAGTCCACCGCCCCGCCGGCAATGCCGGCGTTGGCCTCGACCCCGCCCCAAGGGGGGTTGCCGCGCTTTTGCAGTTCGCCGTAAAGCGCGCCGAATCCGGCGGCCAGCAGCCCGACCGGGTAAGTCGTCCAGCCCGGGCGCGACCAGGCATTGAAGGCCGCGCTGACCGGCGAGCTGGACATCTCGGGCATCTGCGGGGCGACATGGGGGTAGAGCCTTTTCTGCGGCACACCCGCTTCTGCAAGCTGGCGGCACCAGAAACCGACTGTCTCCTGAACCACTTCGGCCAGCGCCTCCTGCAGGTCCGCTGGCGGTTTCTCTTGTGTGTAACCTCGGTCCAGCAGCGCCCGATAGCCAAGCCGGCCGCGGGGCGCGTCGTCCTCCGCCATCAGTTTCGCCGTTTGCGGGTCTGGGTTCGACCAGTCGTCGATGCCCGGCTCCGCGCCGACCAGCACCCCGGCAAACAGGTGCCCCTTGCCCTCGCGCTCGAGGGCAGCCAGCTCTTCCTTGAGCGGCGGCGCAATCACGTCCNNGATGCGCTCGGCCACACCCCAGTTGAGATAGCGCGTCTTGGCGGGCGGGCCGTCCCAACCGAACCATTCGACATTCCTCCGGTTTGCGGCTTTGTAGCCCGGCTGGTTCGTGTCGAACCAATTCCACAGGTCGGGCCGGCTACGCCATTGGATGTGGAAGTCGAAGGACAGCATTACGGCCAGGTCGTGGGCCCGCGCGGTGGCGAAGGCCGTGTGAACACGCGTCGGCAACTGTTTCTCCTCGTCGAAGGCCGACATGGGAACACCGAAGCCAAGGAGGCGGGAGCGGCTGTCACCCTTGCTGCCGAGNNAGCGTTCGGCTTGGTGGTTAGCTCCGCTGACCTCGCGCTTGGGTTGACCGACGCGATTACCAAGAACATCCACAAGGAGAAACGGCGAACCGTGACAGGTTGGAACATGGCGCAATACCACTATCCAAAGGCAAGGCCCTTTACAACTCTTAAGCCAGGACGCTTGCCGATCTCGGCAAGACTGATCTATCAGTTACCAACGAAGGCTTGCCTCTTCTCCATCAGGGCGCAGGATATTTCAACCGATAGAAACGTCTTTCACGATTGGTTTGTATGGGGTCCAGATAATCGGAAAGCCCGTTGGTGCCGTTGATGAAACTATTGAGGTCGGACCAGTTCAGCAGGTTCGTGGAAGCCTGAACGGTTTGCGTGGAGCCCGGAAGGGCGAAGCATCGCAGCCGGAAATCGGAACCCTGCACTGCGGCGCCGAGGACCGCAGGAATCGTGTACTGATACTCGAATGCCCCGATGTCCACGCCCGGCCCTTGTGGCCGGGGAACGCCGCGCTGGTCGGTCGGCGGAACGCCAATCGACGTCCCGGCCTCGATCGCGGGACTGCCGGGCAAGAGGGCACGCGTGAAAGTGGGGCCGCCGTTGTCAGCCAGCGGACCGATCCTGGGATCCAACGGCGCGCCGCTTGAGCCGACCCTGTCGCCGGTGCCCGGGAACCCGCTGCTGCCATTCGTGACGGCGATCAGATTGTAGTCTTGTGAAGTGAAAGTGCCACACACATCCGGCGCGACGCCGGAATTGAGCGCGATGATTGTGTTCAAGCATCGGAACGGGAGGGGCGGGAAGTACGGTGCCCAGACGCCACCGCCAGTTCCGTCCCCACCAACCTGTCCGTCCGGATTGGGAACGCCGGCGTGATTGCCGACAATGCTGCAACTGACCAGGAAAGCGACGTTCGCCCCCGAAGACCGATAGATTCCGCCGCCGTTACCGCAGGCGCCGAAGGCGCCTCCGCCTGGGCCGTATCCGCCGTGGCCTCCGTAGCGGCAGGCATTGTCACTTACCGTGCAGTTCGTCAGTGAAAGGTCGCCCAAGGCAAAGATCCCGCCGCCGAACCCGCCCGCACCCCCGCCGCCCCCGGCTCGGCCAGTCGCGCCGGGCGCTAATGCACCACCGGCCCCGCCGTTGCCGCAGGTATTACGGCTCACAGTGCAGTCGGTCAGCGCGAGGATGGCACCAGCGTAGATGCCAGCGCCGGAACTGCCTGAACCACCGGCGCCGCCGGCGTTGTACCAGTTGAACCCGCCCGCACCTCCGGAGCTCCCATAATTGCCGGTGATGGTGCAGCGGACCAGCGCCGCGCCGTTCATGCTGTAAACCCCGCACCCCGAACCGGCATTGCCGCCACTGCCGCTATAGTAAGCGCTACCACCCCCACTGCCGCCCAGGCCGCAAAAGTTGCTGCTCACAATGCAATCGGTCAGGATGAGAAAGCCTCCACACCAGATTCCGCCGCCGAACCCTCCCATTCCTCCACTTCCCGCGTCGCCATCTTCGGTGCCACCACTCCCGCCGCTCCCAGTTGAATTCCGAAGGAACGTGGAGTTACTTGCCGTGAGGCTCGCGCTGCACCAGACGCCTCCTCCGGAACCGCCGTTTTCACCTGAAACGCCTGGCGGACTACTCGCGCCGTAGCCGGTCCGGTTATCGCTGATGACGGTGTTGTACAACTTAAGCGTGCCGAAACTCCAGATGGCGCCGCCCGGACCACCCATTCCGCTGGAGGAGCCGAAATCGACTGACGAACCACCGGTGCCGCCAGGACCGGAGGCATTCTGGTTAACAATGCAGTTGCTGAGCGTGAGCGAGCCTTCGCTATAGATCGCTCCGCCCGCACCGCCGTTCGCGCCGCTGCTGGTGCCACCGTATTCCGTTCCGACACTGGCGCCGTTGCCTCCGCGCCCGGATGCATTGTTCTGGAACACACAATCACTCACCGTCAATGTCCCTGTCGTCAAGATGGCGCCGCCCGGTGCGCCCGGGGTGCCCGATGTCAGGATTGGATTGACCCACGCTCCGTCGACGCCATTGGGGCTCTGACCGCCGCCAAGGGTGAACCCCGATATCAGCGCCGAGACGTTGTTCACGAGGAAGATACGAGTCGAGCCGTTGCCACTGATGGTCATATTGGTCGCGCCTGGCCCCAGAATGTTCAGGTTCTTGTCAATAACAAGCTCCTGAAACACATCGAGTCTGCCGCTGGTGACCGCAAAGGTGATCGTGTCACCCGGCATCGAATTGAGGATGGTTTGCCGCAACGATCCCGGACCGCTGTCGGCCAGGGTAGTCACGGTGTTGGTAGCCGCGCGGGCCTGGGCTGGAAGCAAGCACTGCATCAGCAGCGCAGCGAGTATGGACATTGAAAAGGCGGGCGGAAGCAGAACTGAGAACCGTCGGCCCATCTGCGGACATCGGGTCATTTTCATGGACTTCCCTTTCTTACAACTGATTTAAGGCCCGATGGCCGAACCAGTCAAGGGGGCGGGACAAAGTATAGGGGGTGCTTATTAGGAAGATTAAACAAGGCGCTTCCCTGATCGGAATGCGAGATCGCAAAGGCCTGCAGCTTGACCCCATTTCCGCTTCCTCGACCAGCACCTTCGCTGGACCTCAATCTCAATGCGTGGGAAACTTGAGCGTTGCGCCAAAGTGCGGCAGGTGGGGCGAAAGTAAGTTCACAAGGAGCGCCACTGCGGCCGAGGCCAGGAGGCAGGCTCCAATCGCCGCCGGATAGTGAAACCAGCGCGGTGCGGGCGTTTCGGCTTTGGTTGGAAAGCTGTAAGAGGGTGTTACGAAAGCCAAAG